>NZ_JAABNI010000026.1:0-454702 GCF_009915995.1 Proteus sp. G2618
GAAATAATCGAAGGGCACCTTATGCCAGATCATGTTCATATGTTAGTGAGTATTCCACCGAAGATATGCGTATCAAGCTTCATGGGATATTTGAAAGATAAAAGTTCGTTGATGATCTTTGATAGACATGCCAATCTCAAATATAAATTTGGCAACAGAAAGTTTTGGGCGGAAGGGTTCTATGTCACAACAGTTGGACTCAATGAAGCCACAATTCAAAAGTATATCAGAGAGCAAGAAAAGTCGAATTTAATCTCGGATAAATTGAGCAATAAAGAATATGAAAACCCCTTCAAGGGGTAAGCCAAAGTAGCAAAGACACTGAGCTTGAACGAAGAGAAAGCAGCGTCATTTAGGCGCAGTCGGTAACAAGCCCTTATAGGGCAAGAGCAAACCACCCGTTTTACGGGTGGTTATGATTGATAATAAAAGAATTATTTTTTGTTGTGTAAAAAAGACGACACCTATTGTTTTTGGTGTCTCTTTTTGGCGACATTTAATTAATTGAAATATAAGTAATTATTAAATTTAGGGTAACTCTGTCTGGATATGGAGACAGCTTGGTTGTTTTATAACTAGATAAAAAAGAGCTATAAATAAAATATTAGATGTGTGTTTTTATTTTTTGTTATTTTTCAATTTGTTAGATTTGTTTTTTAAAAGTTGGCACGCCTTGTGCATTATATAAATCAGTTGCTCATTCAACTTTTTATGTCGGTCCACAATATGGGTGGGAACATACCACATAAGCCAGGAATGACGCCAGAGTAAGGTGCCTACCGTCCAACATCATGATACTCGTCTTCGGACCTTATCAAACACAGGGCGACACGTGGAGTGAGGCACCACCTTCATTCTCTTTTAGAGAAAAAAGAGATGAAATATTGACGAGCGGAATATCTCAATAAGATATTCCGCTCTCCCACTTCTAGAGCCTGTCAAATTTCCTCGTCTGTGTTTGTTCTCTATGCCTGATTTTCCCAATGTCGGACTTTTTTCTTGTTATCAAGTCATGTAGCATCGCATTACTCTAATAGGTGTTGAGATGATTTCATTGAAAAAGTGGCGTATTTTCCCTCGTTCTTTAAGACAGCTCGTGATAATGGCATTTTGGATGGTGCTATTACCTTTGCTTGTACTTGCTTATCAGGCTTATCAAAGTCTTGATCAACTAAGTAATCAGGCGGCTATTACTAATAAAAATGCACTTGCAGATACTGAACGTAGTGAAGTGATGCGAAATCTAGCGATTGAAATGGAAGGAAACTATCGTCGATATTGTGTTTTACGGGATAAAACCGATGATGATATGTATCAGCAACGCTACCAGCAATACACCAAACTCTTCTCGACATTACAACAAACCATTATTTCTCTTTCTGCCTCTAAAGAAGCGAATGTGCTTAATACTTCTCTTGAAAAATTAAAATCCATTCAATGCGAAAGTAGCGAACCAACAAAAGAGATGCAACAAGCCCTAGAACAGTTCTCTTATGCCAATAACCGTATTGTTGTATTAACTAAAGAGATTATTTTTAGCCGTGGCGAACAACTCCAGATGGCAATCGCTGAGAAAGGGCGCTATTTCGGTTGGCAAAGTCTTATCGTTTTTGTTTTTAGCCTGATCCTCATTGCGTTATTTACTCGAATGATTATTGGCCCTGTTAAAGGGATCGAAAAGATGATTAATCGATTAGGTGAAGGTCGAACACTTAGTAATAATTTAGATACTTTCCAAGGGCCACGAGAACTACGTTCATTAGCACAACGTATTATTTGGTTAAGTGAGCGTTTAGCATGGCTTGAATCGCAACGTCATGAATTTTTGCGTCATATTTCTCATGAGTTGAAAACACCGTTAGCCAGTATGCGAGAAGGTACGGAATTATTAGCTGATGAAGTTGCGGGCCCTTTAACTCTTGATCAAAAAGAAGTCGTTTCAATTCTCGATAATAGCAGTAAGCAGTTACAGTTATTAATTGAACAACTACTTGATTATAATCGTAAACTATCTGAAGTTCCTCAACAAATCGAAGAGATTAATTTGACTCAATTAGTGAATGATGTGGTGTTAGCCCACAGTTTACCTGCGAGAGCTAAAGATATTAAAACGATAATTTCGCTTAATCTAACCACTTGTCGAGCAGAAGCAACATTATTATCACGAGTTATCGACAATCTCTACTCGAATGCGGTGCACTATGGTGCTGAATCAGGTAATATCTGGATCTCCAGTTATCAAGTTGAACAGAAAATAGTTATTGATATAGCCAATAAAGGAACACCTATTCCTGAATCTGAACAAAAAATGATTTTTGAACCCTTTTTCCAAGGGTCTTTGCTACGCAAAGGAGCTGTAAAAGGAAGTGGTTTAGGTTTAAGTATTGCTCATGACTGCATCAAGAGAATGGAAGGTGAATTAAGTGTTGTTCCTTCTGACTATGCCGATGTCTGTTTTCGTATTGAATTACCGCTACTTTCTGAGATTAAATAATGCATATCAGGTCACAAAAACAAGCATCTCCTCATCATGAGTATAAAAAAATAAATAAGAAGATGCTTGGTATTGAATTGTTATCTATGGCCCCTGCATCAGCTAGAAAAATCGCATTAAATTGGAAGCAGTGTTTCTTGTTTATTATGTTTCCACTGGTCCTTTCTGGGTGTACACCAAAGTCGCTAACGGAGGCACAAGATCCAGAGCCAGAAATCCCCGTTGTTAAACAAAAAACGATTGATTATCGTTGGGCTGAATGTAAAACATTAAGCTCATTTTATGATGAAGGCATCAATAACGCACTTTATTGGTTACGAGCCATTGAATGTACAAACCGCATAATGACGACGGAAGCACAACGCCAAGCAAACAGTGTTGTTGTTACTGGGTGGGATGATGCATTTTATAAAAGTATTTTATTAGAGCGTGCTGGAATGACGATTGCCGATCGTCGAACACAATTAGTGTTATTAGAAAGCTATAAATTACAATTTCCGAGTTCTGTGCGAGTTCTATTATCGACATGGATTGAGAACCAAACGCTCATTCTCTCTTTAGCGGAAGAAAAGAATCGTTATCGTCGTTTAACTACAGAAACAGATAATAAAATTGATGCGCTAAGAAAAGAGAATAATGCATTACAGCATGAACTAAGTATTACACTGAAAAAGCTTGAAAGCCTTACCCAAATTGAACGGCAGTTATCGAATAGAAAACAGAGTGGCTCTGTTGATTCGCTATCGCAAAATGAAGATTTAGCGGAAAGTGCAACAGCAGCATCTGCGGAAACAGAAAAAGTGAATGCAAATAAACCTGTTACCGAAAAAACTATTACTGAAAAACCAATTGTTGAAAAACCTGTTTCGACGCAATCGATAACAGAGAAGCCAAAGGGTGAGGAAAAACAACCTTCTGCGACAGCGGTTAAACCAGAGCCTTCAAAACCAGAATCTACGAAATCCGAGGCGATAAAACCAGAGCCAGTCAAAACTAACACTGACACACAAAGCTCAAAACCGACTGAAGCAGGATCTAAATAAGGAGAATGTGCATGGCTGGCCATAAATCAGCAAATCTTTTACTTGTCGATGACGATCCTGGGTTATTAAAATTACTTGGTATGCGATTAACAAGTGAAGGTTTCCATATCTTCACTGCTGAAAGTGGACAAGAAGCACTAAAACTTCTCTTAAAAGAAAAAATAGACCTTGTTATCAGTGATCTCCGAATGGATGAAATGGACGGTATGGCGCTGTTTGCTGAGATACAACGCCAACAGCCCGGTATGCCGGTGATCATTCTCACAGCACATGGCTCTATTCCTGATGCCGTGGCTGCAACGCAGCAAGGTGTATTTAGCTTCTTAACTAAACCTGTTGATAGAGACGCACTTTATAAAGCGATTGATGAAGCGCTGGAACTTGTAACTATTGTTTCAGATGAAGAGTGGTCAAAAGATATCGTGACACGTAGCCCACAAATGCTACGTTTATTAGAGCAAGCAAAGCTAGTTGCTCAATCTGATGTCAGCGTGCTTATTAATGGTCAAAGTGGTACAGGTAAAGAAGTCCTTGCTCAAGCCATTCATCGCGCAAGCCCTAGGGCGAAAAAACCCTTTATTGCCATTAACTGTGGTGCCTTACCTGAGCAACTTTTAGAATCTGAACTATTTGGTCATGCGAAAGGTGCTTTTACAGGAGCAGTGAGTAGTCGTGAAGGATTATTTCAGGCAGCCGAAGGTGGCACACTATTTTTAGATGAAATTGGCGACATGCCAATGGCATTGCAAGTTAAATTATTGCGTGTTTTACAAGAGCGAAAAGTTCGCCCATTAGGCAGTAATCGCGATATTGATATTGATGTACGTATCCTTTCTGCAACACATCGTGATTTACCTAAAGCGATGGAACGTAATGAATTTCGTGAAGATCTGTTCTATCGTTTAAATGTGGTTAATTTACGTATTCCTACATTAAGTGAGAGAGCTGAAGATATTCCTATTCTTGCTAATCATTTATTGAGAGAGTCTGCTAAACGCCATAAACCTTTTGTTCGAAGCTTTTCAACTGATGCGATGAAATGCTTAATGACAGCAAGTTGGCCGGGTAATGTGCGTCAATTGGTTAACGTTATTGAGCAATGTGTTGCGTTAACAACAGCCCCTGTGATTAGTGAAGCGCTTGTAACACAGGCCTTACAAGGTGAAAATACGGCTCTGCCCACATTTGCAGAAGCAAGAGGACATTTTGAAATGACCTATTTGAGAAAGCTTTTGCAAATGACAAAAGGCAATGTGACTCAAGCTGCACGTATGGCTGGGCGCAATCGAACTGAGTTTTATAAATTGTTATCTCGTCATGAGCTAGATGCGAATGATTTTAAAGAATAACCTTTGCAGATAACGAATATATTTTTAAACTAACTTTCTTTTTATGCGGAAGATAGCGGAGAGACTAATATTTATGAGTCGAAAACTAAAACTCGCCATGGCTCAACTTAATTGGGTTGTTGGTGATATTGAAGGTAACTGCGAACGCATGTTATCTACCGTTAAAGCACAAGAAGAGGCCGATCTGGTCATGTTTTCTGAGCTGGCTTTATGCGGTTACTCTCCTGAAGATCTGCTATTTCGTCCTGATTTCCAACAGCGTTGTGAAACACAACTTACGCGTTTAGAACAAGCAAGCAAAAAAATAGCGATTGTTGTTGGACATCCTTGGTGGCAAAACGGCAAAATTTATAACGCACTTTCATTTTTCTATAAAGGTGAATTACAAGCGCGTTATTTCAAACAGCAATTACCTAATTATGGTGTGTTTGATGAGAAGCGTTATTTCCAACAAGGAAATGAGCGTTGTGTGGTACCGTTTAAAGGTTATCACCTAGGTTTGTTAATTTGTGAAGATATCTGGATCAATGAACCTATTGATGCATTAAAACAAGCGGGTGCTGATCTCGTTCTATCTATTAATGCTTCACCTTATAATCGTGAAAAACCTCATGTTCGTACACAGCTAATTAAAGAACATTGCCAAAGAACACACCTTCCAGTGATCTATCTTAACCAAATTGGTGGTCAGGATGAGTTGGTATTTGATGGTTGTTCAAAAGTATTTGATGAACGGGGGGCTATTACACATCGTTTAGCTGCATTTGATGAACAGACTGCTATTGTTGAATTCGACGAATTAAACATTATTCCAATGGCAGATCCTGCTCCGGAACTTTCACCTTTAGCACAAGTTTATCAAGCATTAGTGCTTGCAACACGTGATTACGTCACTAAGAACGGTTTTAAAGGGGCAATTCTAGGGTTATCTGGTGGTATTGATTCTGGGTTAACCGTTGCTATCGCAGCTGATGCCTTAGGCAAAGAGAGTGTTCAGGCTGTTATGATGCCATTTCGTTATACTTCAGAAATGAGTATTCATGACGCTAAAGAACAAGCCGATTTATTAGGTGTTGAGTTTGATACGGTTTCTATTGAACCTATGTTTGATGCTTTCATGGCGCAGCTTGCACCTATGTTTAAAGATACTGCCGCAGATACTACAGAAGAAAATCTACAAGCACGTTGCCGCGCTGTTATTTTAATGGCAATGTCGAATAAACGCCGTCGTTTAGTGTTAACTACAAGCAATAAAAGCGAATCAGCTGTGGGTTATTCCACATTGTATGGTGATATGGCTGGTGGTTTTGATGTACTAAAAGATGTGCCTAAAACATTGGTTTTTGAGCTTTCTAAATATCGTAATACGCTTTCGCCGGCTATTCCTCAACGCGTTATTGATAGACCGCCATCAGCAGAACTTGCACCGGGACAAACAGACCAAGATAATTTGCCTCCTTATGATATTTTGGATGCGATCCTTGAGGGCTATGTTGAGCAAGATAAATCTGTATCTGATTTAGTTGAGGCTGGATTTGATGAAGCGACAGTCCGTAAAGTGATAAAATTAGTCGATATTAATGAATACAAGCGACGTCAAGCCCCTGTTGGGCCACGTATTACAAGTCGTAATTTTGGTAAAGATCGCAGATACCCAATTACAAGCGGTTTTGGTCGCCACAACTGGTAATAGCAGGATAATACGATGAAAAAAATTGAAGCGATAATTAAGCCGTTTAAATTAGATGATGTAAGAGAAGCACTCGGCGAAGTGGGTATCACGGGAATGACCGTAACAGAAGTAAAAGGTTTTGGTCGTCAAAAAGGGCATACTGAACTTTACCGTGGTGCGGAATACATGGTCGATTTTTTACCTAAAGTAAAAATTGAAATTGTTGTTGCTGACGAAATTGTTGAAACCTGTGTAGATACAATTATGACAACAGCACAAACAGGTAAAATTGGTGACGGTAAGATTTTTGTTTTTGATGTGAATCGTGTTATTCGTATTCGTACTGGCGAGCAAGACGAAGAAGCTATTTAATTATTGTTCAAACTTAAGCTAAATAGTTACATTATTTATTTTTATTAAAGCCTGATATTTTTTAATCAAAATATCGGGCTTTTTCATTTTATTGCGCATAATTAATTTTTTTATGTTTTACCTAAAATGCTATTTATATCTTATGCAAGTCTATTGATGATTATTAACAATTTATTTTACTATTTTTTATAAATTTTAAGGCACAAAATGTTATTCAATAACTTTTAAGTAAAGTTATTATCATCGACATTAAAAAATTATTAAGGTATGGGCAAAATAATGTTTAATTATTTATTAAAGCGTCTTGCTTTATTTTTATGTGCAGCAGTGTTAATCGCCATCACTACGGGGTTTATTTTTCTTGATATTTTGGTTTTTGATAATGGTATTTCTGAAACGTCAGTAACTGAATTAGGTCAAGAAATCATCGTCGCCATTATTTGCTTATTCTTTTTTATTAAAGCATGTCAAAACAGTGAACAACGGGGAGCGTTCACGCTTATTATGGGCTTTTTCTTGTGTATTTTAATTCGTGAGTTAGATGGCGTTTTTGATCAGATTGCTCACGGTTCTTGGGTTTGGTTTGCTCTAACGGTGACATTTATTTGTATTGCTATCGCAATTAGAGAAGGTAAGAGAACGTTAAAAGGCTTAATTCACTTTATTACTCATCCAAGCCATGGGATGTTAGTTGCTGGCCTATTATGTGTTTTACTGTTCTCTCGTCTATTTGGTATGGGAATACTTTGGCATAAATTATTGGGTGAGGATTATAATCGCGCCGTTAAAAATATGGTGGAAGAGGGCAGTGAACTATTTGGTTATACGCTCTGTTTAGTTAGTGTTATTTGGTACGGTTTTTCTGCTAAAGATCATGTTATTCCTGCTGCGATTGAAAATAAATATCGATCATAAGAAGGCAGTGAAATAACCAAGAAAAGCGCTGATAAATATAATCAGCGCTTTTTTGTTTAATTTAAAATTGAACGTTAATGAAGGTATTTTTATTGTAAGTCTTGTGTAATAACAGCATGAGGACCAAAACATTCATAATGAAGTTTTTCACTATTAATACCTAGTTCAATAAGTTGTTTAGCAATAGATTGCATAAAAGGTAAGGGGCCACAAAAATAGAAATGCATATCAGGAATCGTTAGCCAATCTTCAACTTGTTTTAATGTCATTAAGCCTTCGAATTGATAATCTTTATTTTGTACATCTTCAGTGCGTGGCACGCGATACCATATCGCTTGTTGGTAGTGTGAAAGTTGATTGCCAGCTTGATTAACTTCATCTTTAAACGCATGGACACCACCATGTTCAGCCGCATGTAACCAATTAATATTAGCTTGATGAGCTGAAAGCGTGTGCAACATAGACAGCATTGGTGTTAAACCCACACCTGCTGAAATTAAAGTTACTGGTGTTGTTGGTGATATATCTAAATAGAAATCGCCCCCTGGTGCGGCAACTTGTAAAGTATCACCTTCTTGAATATGGTCATGAAGAAAATTCGATAAAATACCTTTCTCTTCGCGTTTTACTGCAATGCGATAGGTTTTATTATTTGAGGATTGAGTTAATGAATATTGACGTATTTCTTGATTTTCAAGACGCTCATGACGGATATAAAGGCTTAAATATTGGCCGGATCGATAAGGAGTAACAGCGAGTCCATCTTCAGGCTCTAATTCAAAACTGGTAATGACATCACTTTGTTTTATTTTATGTTTAACTTTAAAGTTCCGTAATCCTCTCCAACCCCCGTTTGTTTGTTCTTTTTGCTGATAAATTTGCTCTTCACGATTGATAAAGACATCTGCCAATACTTGATAAGCGGCACCCCAAGCATCTAATACTTCTTGCCCAGGACTAAACATCTCATCAATTGTTGCTAATAAATTTTCACCAACGATGGGATAGTGCTCAGGAAGAATATTTAAACTGACATGTTTTTGTGCAATTTTCTCAACGGCAGGCAATATAGTGGCTAAGTTTTCAATATTCGTCGCATAAGCGCAAATCGCATTAAATAGGGCTTCGCGTTGTGCACCACTGCTTTGATGGCTCATGGTGAAAATATCTTTTAATTCTGGATGGCGAGAGAACATTCGGTCATAAAAGTGGGCGGTTAATGCAGGGCCTGTTTTAGCAATGAGGGGAATGGTCGATTTAATTGTCGCGATAGTTTGTGCATCTAACATAATTGCTCCTGAAAAATTTTCAGTTTATTGTGAATTTTTATAAATTGTATTTTATATGCAACTTATCTCTTTTTGATTATTTTGTAAATCCCTGATTTTATTTTTTAACAAAAAATCTCAATTCTTAGCGAATGATGCGGGGTGTTTGCAAAATAAGGCGAGATGTGCCTCAAAAAGGGAAATAAGCACAGGATAAAATGAGGTTGTTAAAAAGTAATAATATGCTGTTATAGTTGGATGGCAAACGATTGCGTATTTTTTCATTAGGGGCTATCTCAATGAAGAAAAAGAGTTTACACTGTATGCCATTCTTTCTCCCGCATGGGAGTTTGTCTTTAGTGAAGTTAGCTGAGTCAGGAGATGTGAATGTTAAAACGTGAAATGAATATTGCTGATTACGATCCAGAATTATGGAATGCAATGGAAGGTGAAGTGACTCGTCAAGAAGAGCACATCGAACTTATTGCTTCTGAAAACTATACCAGTCCTCGTGTTATGCAGGCGCAGGGATCTCAGCTGACAAATAAATATGCTGAAGGCTATCCGGGTAAACGTTACTATGGCGGTTGTGAGTATGTGGATGTTGTAGAGCAACTGGCTATCGATCGTGCAAAAGAATTATTTGGTGCAGATTACGCTAACGTACAGCCTCACTCAGGCTCTCAAGCGAATGCGGCTGTCTATATGGCATTGTTAAAACCAGGTGATACCGTTTTAGGTATGAACTTAGCACAAGGTGGTCACTTAACTCATGGTTCACCAGTTAACTTCTCTGGTAAACTGTATAATATCGTACCTTACGGTATTGATGAATCAGGTAAAATTGATTACGAAGACATCGCTATTCAAGCTAAAAAACATCAACCAAAAATGATCATTGGCGGATTCTCTGCTTATTCTGGTATGGTTGACTGGGCTAAAATGCGCGAAATCGCAGACAGTATTGGTGCATTCTTATTTGTTGATATGGCACACGTTGCGGGTATGGTTGCAGCAGGTGTTTATCCTAACCCTGTTCCTCATGCACATGTTGTTACAACAACAACCCATAAAACCTTAGCAGGTCCACGAGGTGGTCTTATCCTTGCTAAAGGTGGCGATGAAGAGTTTTATAAAAAACTGAACTCTGCTGTATTCCCAGGCTCTCAAGGTGGCCCTTTAATGCATGTTATTGCAGGTAAAGCGGTTGCATTAAAAGAAGCTATGGAGCCAGGATTTAAAGTTTATCAGCAACAAGTTGCTAAAAACTCGAAAGCAATGGTAGAAGTTTTCTTAGATCGCGGTTATAAAGTAGTGTCTGGCGGAACTGAAAACCACCTGTTTTTATTAGATTTAGTTGATAAAGATATTACAGGTAAAGATGCAGATGCTGCACTGGGTCGTGCAAATATCACTGTTAACAAAAACAGCGTACCAAATGATCCACGTAGCCCATTTGTAACTTCTGGGGTTCGTATCGGTTCTCCAGCGATTACACGTCGTGGTTTTAAAGAAGCGGAAGCTCGTGAATTAGCCGGTTGGATGTGTGATGTCCTTGATAATATCAATGATGAAGCGAACATTGAGAAAGTGAAACAAAAAGTCTTGGATATCTGCGCTAAATTTCCAGTTTACGCATAAGTTTGTAACGATATAATAAAACCCGTTGTACAAGCCCGCTTCGAGAACTTGTTCTTGGCGGGTTTTTTTGCATCTTAAAAATGGGGGATTGGATGGTTATTCCATCAACATTGTGGCTTGCCTTAGATTATTTTACCTATTTCTTTTCATACGGCATCTTTTTACCCTTTTGGTCCATATGGCTAAAAGGAGAGGGCGTCGATCCGGCAATGATAGGTCTGTTATTAGGTGTAGGTTTAACCGCACGTTTTGTTGGTAGCCTAATTTTAACGCCTGCGGTAAAGGATCCGTCAAAACTTATCACTGCATTGAGGTTGTTTGCTTTTCTCTCATTACTTTTTACTGTTGCATTTATGATGGGTAGCCATTGGGCATGGTTATTCTTTGTGATGACAGGATTTAACGTTTTCTTTTCACCGATGGTGCCTTTAGGGGATTCTCTAGCTGGAACGTGGCAAAAACAGTTTCCTTTAGACTATGGGAAAATCCGCGTTTGGGGCTCAATTGCTTTTATTATTAGCTCATCATTGCTAGGTGTTTTAATTGATGTTTTTGGGCATCCCATTATTCTTTATGGATTGATTGCCAGTACTTTTGCACTATTTCTAACATCTATGCTCCGCCCTAAAGTTATGCCACAGGGTAAAGTAAAAAAAGCAGAACACAGCAATGTATCCTTTATGAAACTCATTTCAGATGGACCAGTTTGGCGTTTTCTGTTGTGTGTCTCTTTACTGCAAGGTGCGCACGCTGCTTATTATGGTTTTAGTGCACTTTATTGGGAAAAAGCAGGGTATGACACCGCAACAATCGGCTATCTTTGGTCATTAGGTGTGGTTTCAGAGGTGGTTGTTTTTATGTTGAGCCACCGCTTATTCCGTCGCTGGAGCGCAAGAAATCTGCTCTTACTTTCCGCTTTTGCTGGGCTTCTACGTTGGGGATTAATGGGGAGTTTTACCGCATTACCCGCGCTTATTGTTGTTCAAATCTTACATAGTGGTACGTTTACGGTGTGCCATTTAGCGGCAATGCGCTTTATTAGCGCACGTCAAGAGCACGAAATTATTCGTCTACAAGCGGTATATTCGGCTTTAGCGATGGGCGGAAGTATTGCGATCATGACTATTGTCTCTGGTTGGTTGTATGAAAAACTTCCTAATCAAGAGTCGTTGATCTTCTGGTTAATGGCAGCATTAACGATCCCTGCTATGTTTATTAGACCAAGAGTACAACCTCAAAATACCTAATTCCTCTATTTCATAAAAATTAAGATCTGTAATGTTCTTTGATATTACAGATCTTTTTCTTTTCTCCTTTAAAATGCGCATTTTTTGATCAAGCAAATAATTGACCATTCTAAATATTAGGTTTAGATTTAATTCATTCAAATGAATGAATATGGAAAAGGTATTATTATGAGCAATAAATCGGTGATCCCAGCCAGTTTTTCTTTACAAGAAAGAGACAGACGCTGGCAGTTAGCTAGAGATATTATGAAAGATAATCAGTTAGATACATTGATTGTCTATGGTGATAGAGAATCCGCCGCACCAGCGCCATTTTGTATTGACCACTATTTTACAAATGACCGACTAGGGTCGGTTGTTATTTTTCATGAAGATAAAAAACCATTGATAGTCACTTTTGCACCAATGATGATCGCTGATCACATGCAGGCAAAACTACGTGGTGATTTACAGTGGATTGATGAAAACAATCTTGTTGTAGGAAAAACAGGGCGTAATATTGCTCAATTACTGAAAGAAATGGGGGTGCAACAAAATGCACATATTGGTGTTATTGGCTTAGAGCCTTATCCTCCATTCTATTTTGATGGTGCAATGCCATTTAATACTCTAAACGGTATTAAGGATGCATTCCCTTATGCGAAATTTAGCTGTGTTTATCGTGATTTCTTTAAACGTGCATCCGTTAAAAGTGAAGAAGAACTGACATATGTAAGATATGCTGCTGCTATTGGTGAAGCAATGAGTGAAGCAATGCGCGTCACAACCAGACCAGGGGCGACAGAAGCCGATCTTGCGGCAGCTATTACTGCAACTTGCTTATCCAGAGGTGGGTTTACGGCTGAAATTCTAATGGGATCAGGCTCTGAATATATCGGTTGGGGTCCTCCAGCTTGGCAATATCGCTCACAAGCACCACGTGAAATTCAAATGGGCGACATTGTATTATCAGAAATTTTCGCTTTATATGGAATGTATGAAACACAACACCAAGCCGCTGTTGCAGTGGGTAAAATTCATGAGAATTTAGAAAAAGCCGCTTTGGTTGCTCGAGAATGTTATGAAATAGGTGTTGAGCATTTAAAAGCGGGCGTTACTTTTGGTGAAGTGGTTGATTTAATGGAAAAACCATTATTACAATCAGGAGGATGGCATGTGCATCCACTTATCCATAGCATCAATCCTTATGGACCTATTGGTTTTGGTACTGCTCCGGGTATCGAATCATTACCATTGGCGAGTCGTTATAAACAAATTGAACGATTACCAAATCCAGGTCGAGAGCTTGTATTACAAGAAGGTATGACGTTTGCGTTTGAGCCTAACTGTGGCTTTGGTCATCACTTATGTAACTTAGGTGGTACGGTTGTAGTTGGTAAAAGTAAAGGGATTGAGTTAAATTCAAACTCAACACAATTAATGCGGGCTGATTTATAAGCCTAATAATAAATAGTTAATAAATAATGAAAAACACCAGTAAAACCGCGATAAGTACAGAACAGACTCAAGAAAAGTTAGTACAAGAAGGTATTAAGCTTTTTGCACTACATGGAATTAGTGGGTTGAGAACGAGACAACTTGCGCAGGATGCTGGTGTTAATCAATCAGCAATTCCTTATCATTTTGGTGGAAAACTAGGCGTTTATACCGCCGTTATTCAATATATTGCGACAGAATTAGCGTCAGAAATTCATTTTGACCAATTTGATAATAAGCTTCAGTTTTTATTAAAAGAAAATAAGTTAGATCGTGAATTACTTGCTTCTCTGATCTCTTTATTAGTCACGGGATTAACGCGCGCTTTATTAGCACCTGAACGTCATTATTACAGTCAGTTGATTTTACGTGAGCAATTGGAACCGACTGAAAATTATGAGTTGATTTATCATAACTTAATTGAGCCTTTTCATTTGCGGCTCTCTCATCTCATCGAATTAATCGATAAAAAGAGTGATACATTAACTACTACTATTCGTGCTCATGCAGTTATTGGGCAAATACTTGGGTTTGTGATCGCAAGAAAAGCATTTTTATTACGTATTGATAAACAAGAAATGACATCGCAATTATTAGATAAAATAGCCCAAGAAATTAGCCAATTATCAGTAAATGCACTATTAACGATAAATCAGTAGGCAATAAAAAAGACCATAATATTATGGTCTTTTTCTCTTATATTTTTTATTCGTATCAACGAAATTAACGTTTTAATGCGTCTGTCAATTCACTACGAATTTCAGCTAATAGTGCTCTGACAACGCGTGGGTTACCTGCAACGATATTACCTGTTTGTAGGTAGCCATGATTACCAGTAAAGTCAGAAACGATAGCACCTGCTTCACGAGCGATTAATTCGCCACCTAAGAAATCCCAAGGTTTTAAGCCAATCTCAAAGAAACCATCAACACGGCCTGCTGCAACATAAGCTAAATCTAAAGCCGCTGAACCTGTGCGACGGAAATCAGCACAAGGTACAAACAGTTTGCCTAACATATTCATGTAAGCGGCTGAATGTTGCTTACTTTTGAATGGGAAACCAGTCGCAAGAACAGCACTATCTAAATCGCGAGCGTTAGAGCCACGTAGACGATAACCATTTAACTGCGCACCTTGACCACGAACAGCTGAGAATAATTCGTTACGCATAGGATCGTAAACAACAGCCACTTCAGTACGGCCTTTAATGCGTACAGCAATAGAAACAGAGAAGTGTGGAAGACGTTTGATGAAGTTAGTAGTGCCATCAAGTGGATCAATAACCCATTGTATGTCGTGATCTTCACCGAGTAACTCGCCACTTTCTTCCGTAATGATGGTGTGTTTTGGATAAGATTTACGGATGATTTCAATGATTGCTTGTTCCGCGTCACGGTCAACGTTAGTGACAAAATCATTGGTACCTTTCTGATTAGTTTCTACAGATTCAGGGTTTTCGTAATTTTTGGCGATTAAATTACCAGCCTTACGTGCGGCACGTATGGCAATATTCAGCATCGGATGCATGGTTATCTTCCACAAGATGTTAAAGAACGGGGATAAAAAACGTGCGAGAGTATAACAGGCATTCGTGTTTCTGGCTACAATTGTGATAAAATAGATGGATCACAAAGCAATTAACAAGAAATCAATGTTAGAAAATATTCGCATCATCCTTGTAGAAACCTCGCATACAGGCAATATGGGCTCTACAGCTCGTGCTATGAAAACCATGGGATTAACCAATCTTTATTTTGTTAATCCAAAAGAAAAACCAGATTCACATTCTATTGCCCTATCTGCAGGTGCAAGTGATGTTATTGGCAATGCACATATTGTTAATAGTATCGATGAAGCGATTGAAGGCTGTGGTTTAGTCATAGGAACAAGTGCCCGTAGCCGTACACTTTCTTGGCCAATGCTTGCACCTCGTGAATGTGGTGAACGTTGTGTTATGGAAGCTAAAAATAAGCCTGTTGCTGTTATTTTTGGTCGCGAGCGCACGGGCTTAACCAATGAAGAATTACAAAAATGTGATTTTCATCTATATGTTCCGACTAATCCAGAATATGGTTCTTTAAATTTAGCAATGGCAGTTCAGCTTGTTAGTTATGAAATTCGTATGGCAGCACTTGCCCAAGAAGAAAAACAAGAGGAAAATAGCCCATCAGAGATTGATTATCCACCAGCAGACGATATAGAACGTTTTTACGTTCACTTAGAGCAGGTGCTTAATGAATCTGGCTTTATTCGTCCTAAACATCCGGGACAAGTGATGAGCCGTTTACGCCGTCTATTTACGCGTGCACGTCCAGAAACACAAGAGCTTCATATCTTACGTGGTATCCTAACGTCAGTTGAGAAATGGGCTAAGAAATAGAGGGCAAAGTTGATTAACTTAAGTCAACTTTTGGCTGAGTATAATACTTGACTAAAACACTCGGATAAATAGTTGACTAAATTACTCGGGAATGACACAATTTGATTATTGTTCACCACGGAGTATTTGTTATGAGACTGACATCAAAAGGGCGTTACGCAGTTACTGCAATGCTTGATGTTGCATTGCATTCACAGCAAGGCCCTGTCCCCCTCGCTGATATTTCAGAGCGTCAAGGGATTTCCCTTTCTTATCTTGAGCAGCTTTTCTCACGTTTGCGCAAAAATGAATTAGTCGCAAGTGTTCGTGGTCCTGGAGGCGGTTATTTATTAGGCCGTGATGCAGGGCAAATTTTTGTTGCTCAAGTTATTTCTGCGGTTGATGAATCTGTCGATGCTACCCGTTGTCAGGGTAACAAAGAAGGTTGTCAAGGTGGCGATCGTTGCCTGACTCATACTTTGTGGCGTGATTTAAGTGATCGTATAACCAGTTTCCTAAGCAGTATCAGCCTTGAAGAGTTAGTTAATAACGAAGAGGTTATGGATGTCGCCGATCGTCAAGACAATGAAAAACGCCATGCTATCAATGGCCGTTTACAAGAAACCATTGTTAATATGCGAGTTTAACGGCGCTCTCTAGGTAGGCAAAAACAAAATTATTAAAGAAGATCCGTCGTCTTTGGAGTTAGTGAGCAATGAAATTACCCATTTATCTAGATTATTCAGCAACCACTCCTGTTGATCCACGAGTTGCTGAAAAAATGATGCAATGCCTGACTATTGATGGCATTTTTGGTAACCCAGCCTCTCGTTCACACCGTTTTGGTTGGCAAGCAGAAGAAGCTATTGATATTGCACGTAATCAGATCGCTGATTTAATCGGTGCAGATCCTCGTGAAATCGTATTCACATCAGGCGCGACTGAAGCTGATAACCTCGCACTAAAAGGTGTTGCTAACTTTTACCAGAAAAAAGGTAAGCACATCATCACTTCTAAAACCGAACATAAAGCCATTTTAGACACTTGTCGTCAACTTGAGCGTGAAGGTTTTGAAGTCACTTATTTAGCACCAAAAAGTGATGGTCTGATTGACCTGAAAGAGCTTGAAGAAGCGATGCGTGAAGATACTATTTTAGTTTCTATCATGCATGTAAATAACGAAATTGGTGTTGTACAAGATATTGCTGCTATCGGTGAATTATGCCGTAGCAAAGGTATTATTTACCACGTAGACGCAACACAAAGTGTTGGTAAATTACCGATTGATCTTTCTAAGTTAAAAGTTGATTTACTTTCTCTTTCTGCACATAAAGTTTACGGTCCTATGGGTATCGGTGCACTTTATGTTCGTCGTAAACCACGTATTCGTTTAGAAGCACAAATGCATGGTGGCGGACATGAGCGTGGTATGCGTTCAGGCACATTAGCCGTTCACCAAATTGTGGGCATGGGCGAAGCTTACCGTATTTTGAAAGAAGAAATGGCTGATGAAACTAAACGCTTAAACGAACTACGTTTACGTTTATGGAATGGCATTAAAGATATCGAAGAAGTTTATATCAACGGTTCTTTAGAACACACTGCGCCAAACATTCTTAATGTGAGCTTCAACTATGTTGAAGGTGAATCATTAATGATGGCACTGAAAGATCTTGCTGTCTCTTCAGGCTCAGCCTGTACTTCAGCAAGTTTAGAACCTTCTTATGTACTGCGTGCGTTAGGTTTAACTGATGAACTTGCACACAGTTCTATTCGCTTCTCACTGGGTCGTTTCACCACAGAAGAAGAAATAGATTATGCAATTGAACAAATACACAGTGCGATTGGTCGCTTACGTGATCTTTCTCCACTTTGGGATATGCATAAACAAGGTGTTGATATCAACAGTATCGAATGGTCTCACCATTAATCAGACGTTTTCAGGAGTTAAATCATGGCTTATAGCGATAAAGTAATTGATCATTATGAAAACCCTCGTAATGTGGGATCATTTGATAATAATGACCCTACTGTAGGGAGTGGTATGGTTGGCGCACCTGCTTGTGGTGACGTTATGAAACTGCAAATCAAAGTTGACGATAATGGCGTAATTGAAGATGCGCGTTTTAAAACTTATGGTTGTGGTTCCGCAATTGCATCAAGTTCACTGGTAACAGAATGGATGAAAGGCAAAACATTAGATGAAGCCGAATCTATTAAGAACACAGCAATTGCAGAAGAATTAGAATTACCACCAGTGAAAATTCACTGTTCAATTCTTGCAGAAGATGCAATAAAAGCAGCGATTGCAGACTATAAAAGCAAACGCCAAGGCAAGTAATTGTCTTTTATAATAAAAAAATAAAATATTGGCGGATGCTGAAACTTTTTTTCAGTATCCGCTTTCGTTCTTTATGAGTGAGGTGTGCCATGTCAATTTCCCTTACAGAATCCGCCGCTAATCGTGTTCGCTCTTTCCTGTCTAACCGTGGAAAAGGTGAAGGTTTACGTTTAGGCGTAAGAACATCCGGTTGTTCTGGAATGGCTTATGTTCTTGAGTTTGCTGATGTCATCAATGACGAAGATACTGTTTTTGAAGACAAAGGTGTGAAAGTTATCGTTGATGGTAAAAGCATGGTCTATTTAGATGGAACAGAGCTTGATTTCGTCAAAGAAGGATTAAACGAAGGCTTTAAATTTAACAACCCAAATGTATCGAATGAGTGTGGTTGTGGTGAAAGCTTCACTGTGTAATTTGTGTTAAAACACAGTATTAACGTTAATTAATCCAAGAGTAGATGTATGGACTATTTCACACTATTAGGCATGCCTAATCGTTTCGATATTGATAAACAGCAACTTGCTACACGTTATCAAGATATGCAGCGTCAATATCACCCAGATCGTTTTGCAGGTCAGTCTGAAAAAGAACAGGCTCAAGCAATCTCGCTTGCTTCAACCATCAATCAGGCTTATCAGACCTTAAAAAATCCACTCTCAAGAGCTGAATACATGCTCTCATTACACGGTATCGATATTGCTAATGAGCAACAAACGATGCACGATACTGCTTTTTTAATGGAGCAACTCACATTACGTGAAGAGCTGGATAACATCGAACATAGTGCTGAAGCCGAAAGTTTGTTAACCGACTTTTCTGCGCGTTTAGAAAAAATGTACATAGTACGCCATGATGAAATGGTTAAAACGCTAGAGGATCAAACTTGGGATGTTGCTGCAGATAATGTGAGAAAATTACGTTTTCTCGCGAAATTAAAAGAGCAAGTAGAACAACTTGAAGAACGCTTGTTTGATGGTTTTTAAGGGAAATAGTTATGTCATTATTACAAATTAGTGAACCCGGTCAAACGCCTGCACCGCATCAACGCCGGCTCGCAGCGGGTATTGATTTAGGTACGACACACTCATTAGTTGCCACTGTGCGTAGTGGGCAAGCCGAAGCGCTTTCTGACAGCGAAGGTCGCTATTTATTGCCATCTGTCGTGCAGTATCAAGTTGATAATATCAATGTTGGCTGGAATGCTAAAAAAGAAGCAGAAAAAGATCCTGCAAACACGATAAGCTCAATTAAAAGAATGGTGGGTCGCTCACTGAGTGATGTGACAAGCCGTTACCCAAATCTTCCTTATCATTTTCATGAAAATGACAATGGTTTACCACTGATCAAAACAGCGGCAGGTATCGTTGATCCTATTCAAGTCTCTTCTGACATCTTAAAAACATTGGCTGAGCGTGCAACGCAATCATTAGGTGGAGAACTTGATGGTGTAGTTGTCACAGTACCTGCTTATTTCGATGATGCTCAACGTCAAGGCACAAAAGAAGCCGCTCGCCGCGCTGGTTTGCATGTTTTACGTTTATTAAACGAACCTACAGCAGCCGCTATTGCTTATGGCCTAGATTCAGGAAAAGAAGGCACCATCGTTGTTTATGACTTAGGTGGTGGTACTTTTGATATCTCTGTTCTTCGTTTAACTAAAGGTGTTTTTGAAGTCTTAGCGACTGGCGGTGATACTGCGTTAGGTGGCGATGATTTTGATATGATGCTGGCAGATTGGATAAGAGAACGTGCCGGTTTTGGACATCAGAAAGACGCTGTATTACAACGTCAATTACTGGATGTTGCATCAGAAACTAAAATTGCACTGAGTGATAACGATGTTGCAGATATCAACATTAATGGATGGAAAGGTGAGATCACGCGTGCTGAGTTTGAATCATTAATTCAATCATTAGTGAAGCGTACACTATTATCTGTTCGCCGGGCCTTAAAAGACGCAGATGTCGAAATAGATGAAGTTTTAGAAGTGGTTATGGTTGGTGGTTCAACGCGTGTACCATTGGTTCGTCAAATGGTTGGTGATTATTTTAAACGTGAACCTTTAACCTCTATCGATCCAGATAAAGTGGTTGCCATTGGTGCTTCAATCCAAGCTGATATTTTGGTGGGTAATAAACCTGATAGCGAAATGCTATTACTGGATGTTATTCCTCTTTCTCTTGGTCTTGAAACAATGGGGGGATTAGTTGAGAAAGTGATCCCTCGCAATACCACTATTCCTGTTGCTAGAGCGCAGGAGTTTACGACATTCAAAGATGGTCAAACCGCAATGAGTGTTCACGTCGTTCAAGGTGAGCGTGAAATGGTGAGCGATTGCCGTTCTCTTGCTCGTTTTACACTACGTGGAATTCCGCCAATGGCTGCTGGTGGCGCACATATTCGTGTCACATTCCAAGTTGATGCTGATGGCTTACTCAGTGTTAGTGCAATGGAAAAATCAACGGGTGTTGAAGCCTCAGTACAGGTCAAGCCTTCTTATGGTCTTAGTGATACTGAAATCGCTAAGATGATCCAATCTTCGATGGAAAATGCCCAAGAAGATTTACAAGCTCGTCGTTTAGCCGAGCAAAAAGTCGAAGCAGCTCGTGTGTTAGAAAGTTTAACCGCAGCATTAGAAGAAGATGCTCATCTGTTAAATGAAGATGAGAAAATGGCTATCGACAAAGTTGTAGATACCTTAATAGAGAGCGTTGAAGGAACAGATCCTGTTGCTATTGAAAACGCGATTAAACTACTGGATAAGCAAACTCAGGATTTTGCAGCGCGTCGTATGGATTCATCTATTCGACAAGCGTTGGCAGGTCATTCTGTGGATGAGATATAACTATGCCTAAAATTGTATTTTTACCCCATAGCACACTGTGCCCTGAAGGTGCTGTTGTTGACGCAACAGAAGGTGAGTCTATTCTAGATGTCGCATTACGCAATGGTATCGAGATTGAACATGCTTGTGAAATGTCTTGTGCATGTACAACTTGTCACTGTGTAGTGCGTGAAGGTTTTGATTCACTCGAAGAGAGCTCTGAGCTTGAAGACGACATGTTAGATAAAGCATGGGGTTTAGAGCCAGAAAGTCGCTTAAGCTGCCAAGCAAAAGTGACTGACGAAGATTTAGTTGTTGAGATCCCTAAATATTCGATTAACCACGCAAGAGAGCATTAATTTTAGGAGTCGAGTATGAAATGGAGTGACACGCGTGAAATAGGGGAAGCGTTATTTGATCTTTACCCTGACACTGATCCTAAAACAGTACGCTTTACTGATATGCATCAGTGGATTTGTGATTTAGAAGATTTTGATGATGATCCACAGAAATCTAATGAAAAAATTCTTGAGGCTATTTTACTTGTTTGGCTTGATGAATTTGAATAATTGACGACATCGTAAATTTAAAAGACTGGCTTATTGCCGGTCTTTTTGCATTATGACCTTTTACCTTGTCACTGATTTAAAAATAACCATAAAGTTGGTAGTAGAGATATTTTGTTATGCGATCTTCTTCGAGGAATATCATGTAAATACGGAAGATCACTGGATGATAATGGTGACCTCTTGGTTTTTGCAGTAAATTGATCACGCTAAACGCTAAATATCTGGTAGTCTGAATAGGTTAACTGCCACCAGTAATAATAAGTGAGACAATAAATGAATAAACAAATTATGCCTATCATGCTGTCAAATGAACCAGCTGCTGCATGTTGGGGTGAAAAAGCACTAATTAGCACTAGCGAAACCGGCATGACAATCCACTTAACGGAGGAAAACCGTTTAGGCGCTATTCAGCGTGGTGGACGTAAAGTTGATGGTCAAGGCATTCGTAATGTTGCACTTGTTGGCGACGGCTGGGATTTAGAACGTAGTTGGGCTTTCTGGTTAGGTTTTAGGGCACCTAAAGGCGCTCGTTCAATCGAATGGCCACAATTAAATGATGCAGATAAACACGAACTAGAATCACGTATTCGCATTGTTGATTGGGTTAGAGATACTATCAATACACCTGCTGAAGAATTAGGACCAGAACAACTAGCACAACGTACAGTTGATCTTTTCTGTGGTCTTGATAAAGAAGATATTAGCTATAAGATCACCAAAGGTGTTGATCTACGCGATCAAAACTATGCAGGTATCTATACAGTAGGTCGCGGTTCTTCTCGTGATCCAGTCTATTTAGCGTTAGATTTCAATCCAACCAAAGATAGCAATGCCCCTGTATTTGCTTGCTTAGTCGGTAAAGGTATTACTTTTGACTCAGGTGGTTATAGCATCAAACCTTCATCATCCATGAATTCAATGAAAGCTGATATGGGTGGTGCAGCAACGTTAGCGGGTGCTTTGGCATTAGCGGTTACTCGTGGTTTAAATAAGCGCGTAAAATTACTTCTCTGTATTGCAGATAACATGGTTAGCGGTAATGCCTTTAAATTAGGTGATATTATCCGTTACCGTAATGGTAAATCAGTTGAAATCATGAATACCGATGCTGAAGGCCGTTTAGTTTTAGCGGATGGTTTAATTGATGCAAGCAATATTGCACCAGAATTGATTATCGATGCAGCAACATTAACAGGTGCTGCTAAAGTTGCAGTAGGTAATGATTACCACTCTGTATTGAGCTTTGATGATAAATTGGCAGCAGAGTTACTGACTAGTGCTGAACAAGAAAATGAATTGTTCTGGCGTCTACCATTAGCGGATTTCCATCGTAGCCAATTACCTTCTAGTTTTGCTGATTTAAACAATATCGCTGCACCTTCTCATACTGCGGGTGCAAGTACAGCCGCTGCATTCTTATCGCACTTTGTAACTAACTACAAAAAAGGTTGGGTTCATATCGATTGTTCTGCAACGTACAGAAAATCTTCTGTAGAGCAATGGGCAGCAGGCGCGACGGGTTACGGTGTGCGTTCTATCGCGAATCTGTTATTAGCAAAAGCAAAATAATAAACGTTATTTGATTTGGAGTTTGTAATGGGTGTATCTGAACAATTTGAGACACAAGAAATTGTTTCTGTTGAAGGTTCTTCTTTAAAGTTAAGCGTTCTAGAACCACAACCTGAAAAATTAACAACCGCACTTAGCGAGTTCTTTGGTGAGCATAAACCGATCCGCCGTGCCTTTATTGTTAATGCTCAGGAGCAAGATAATGAAGAGTCGTTTTATCTTATTGGTTTAGAGATAACAGGTGAAGAAGAGGTGATTGCACAGATACTCCCACAAGCGGCTGAATCAGCTTTTGAATATTTAGAAGAAGGGCAATCTCTAGATTTTTGCTTTGTGGATAAAGATGAAAAAGGTGTAAGTCATTTTATGATCCACCACGTATCACCTTTTTATCAACGCAAACTTGGGGGATTCTTAAGAAAAGGTATCCCAATAGTTAATCTGGATAGTTAATTTAGCCCTCTAAATTTAGGCGATATCTCATCAGATATCGCTTTTTTTATCCTATAATAGAGAATTGACTAAATTAGCAAATTGTTTGCATTTTTATATAATGCTTTGTTTTAGATAAACTTTGTTTTTAAAGTAAAAATAAGGCGATTTTGTGTAGTAAATTATTTTGTTTTACGCGATAAAAAATAGCTTATCTCGTTATTTTTTATCTTATTAGAATGAAGAAATACATATATTATCTCTGCCTGCATAAAACATCGCATTATTCAGGGGTTGAATTAAAGGAAATGGATATGAACCAAAACCAGTTTAGACAATATACAGAAAAGAGAGGTTATCGTTGGAGCTCTCTTGCTGTTGTATTGGCATCAGCATTAGCTCTTACAGGTTGTGATGATAAAGCGGATGAAAATGCACCATCTGCTGATAAGACACAAAATACACCAGTTGCCGAGCAAAAAGACACTGCTCAGAGCACATCAGGCACCGCGACTCAAACAAGCGAAAAACTTGCAGTTACAACAAAAACGAATAACGAAACTGCATTAAAAAGCAAAGAAGTCCGTGATGAGTTGGCAATGCGTTTTGCAGGCAAAGAAGTCACCGTATTAGATGCATCAGAGTTACAACGTGATGGTGCGAGTACTATGGTTGTGACTTTCTCTGTGCCGCTTGATCCTGACCAAAAGTTTGATGATGTTATTCATCTTGTTGATACCAAAAAAGGGAAGTTAGAAGGTGCGTGGGAGTTATCGGATAACTTAATGGAACTGCGTTTCCGCCATTTACCTCCATCAACAGAATTAAACTTAACGATTGATGAAAAAATCAAAGGTATTAATGAACGTACATTAACGACACCTTTTAGCCAGAAATTAACGACAGAAGAAATTTTCCCATCTGTTGGTTTCACTAGTAAAGGATCGTTACTACCACTTGAAGCGGCTGAAGGCCTACCGATTATTGCGCTAAATGTGGGGCAAGTTGATGTAAACTTTTTCCGCGTTAAAGATGAGCAACTAGCTCAATTCTTAACGCAATGGGAAAGCCGTTCTAATATTAACTATTGGGAATCAGATGAGTTTCTATCCCAAGCTGATTTGGTTTATACCGGTCGTTTCGAATTAAACACAGAAACAAATACCCGTGAAAACGTATTGTTACCGCTAAAATCGATAGATGCCTTGAAAAAAGAGGGTGCCTACATTGCAGTTATGCAACAAGCGGGTAAATACTCTTATACAGTGCCAGCAACGGTATTCACATTTAGTGATATCGGGCTGTCAATGCACAGTTATCTCGATACGTTAGATATCTTTACCCAATCACTTAAAAATGGCTCAGCGTTAGATAAAGTAGAAATTCGTCTGTTAGATGAAAAAGGCGGCTTGATTTCTAAAGCGCAAACCGATAGCCAAGGGCATGCCACACTTGAGAAGAGTGATAAAGCACGTTTATTAATGGCTATTCGTGATGGGCAAACCAGTATGATTGATTTGCGTAAACCTGCGCTTGATCTTTCTGAGTTTGATATTGGTGGGCCACAAGGTTATAGCAAACAATTTTTTGCTTTTGGTCCTCGTGATCTCTATCGCCCCGGTGAAACATTAATCGTTAATGCATTGCTACGTGATGGTGATGGTAATCCTATTAAAGAGCAGCCTGTTAAAGTCGATCTACTTAAAACAGACGGGCAAGTTTCTCGTAGTCTTGTTTGGCAACCAGAGAATGGTCTTTACCAATTAAAATTAGTTATTCCTGCTGATGAAAATACTGGTACACGTACCTTACGTTTTGATGTAGGCGATGGTACTCCTCGTTTCTATGAGTTTCAGGTCGAAGATTTTATGCCAGAACGTATGGCATTAGAAATCACGGGTATGAAGGGGATTATACTAAGCGGTCATGACGCTTACTTTGACATTAAAGGTCGCTATCTTTATGGCGCACCAGCTGCCGATAATCGTTTACAAGGGCAAGTTTTCTTAAAAGCCTCTCGTGAAGCTGTCAGTAAATTACCGGGCTATGAATTTGGTGCTGTAAAAGATGAAAACTTCAGCCGTTTACTGGATGAGTTTGAACTTAATTTAGACTCTGATGGTGAGGGTGGAGTGAATGTTGATAGTGAACGCTATGAAGAGCTGAAATCACCTATCAATATTATTTTACAAGCAAGCTTACTTGAAGCTGGCGGACGCCCTGTTACACGTCGCTATCAACAAGCTGTTTGGCCTGCTACTCATCTTGCTGGTATTCGCCCAGTCTTCCCTAAAAAAGAAGTCTATGACTATCGTACGGACAAATATAAATCAGGTTACAGCGTTGATGAAAATTCAATGGCTGAATTTGAAATTGTCTATACAGACCAAGATGGTAAGAAACTACCTGCTAATGATCTTAAAGTGAAGTTTATCTATGAACGTCATGATTATTACTGGCGTTGGTCTAGTTCGAATGGTTGGGAATCTGGCTATAACGAAAAAGATCTTCAAATGGATGAGCAAACAATCAAGATTGCAAAAGATGGCACTGCAAAAGTGGCATTTCCTGTTGAATGGGGTTCTTATCGTATCGAAGTTGTCGATCCTAAAACAGAACTAGTTAGTAGCCTACGTTTCTGGGCGGGTTATTCTTGGATGGATAACACCGGCGGAACAGGTGCGGTAAGACCAGACCAAGTTAAGCTTAAACTGGATAAAGAAGGTTATTTACCGGGTGAAAAAGTTAAGTTAAATATTGTTGCACCTCATCCGGGTAAAGGTTATGTATTACTAGAATCAAGTAATGGGCCTTTATGGTGGCAGGAAATTGATGTGCCAGAAAAAGGGCTTGATGTTGAAGTACCTATTAATAAAGAGTGGGCAAGACACGATCTCTATCTGACTTCTGTTGTCGTAAGACCGGGAGATACGTCAAAACAAGCGACAGTAAAACGTGCTGTGGGTATTTTGCATTTACCATTGCAGGATAAAAACCGTCGTATTGATATCTCACTTGATGCACCTGAAAAAATTCGCCCTAACCAAGATTTAAAAATCCGCATTAAAGCGAATCCAGTTGCAGGTCAACCATTACCTGAAAATATTAATGTATTAGTTTCTGCGGTTGATACTGGTGTATTAAACATCACAGAGTATAAAACGCCGGATCCTTACGATGCTTTCTTTGGTCGTAAACGTTACAGCATCGACCAATATGATGTTTACGGGCAATTAATTGAAGGGCAAGGGCGTTTAGCTAATTTGCGCTTTGGTGGTGATGGTGGTGAAGCTGCTGCATTATCTCGTGGTGGTAAAAAACCATTAACTGATGTGCAAATCATTGCCCAACAAACGGCTCCAGTAAAATTAAATGCACAAGGTGAAGGTGAAGTTTCTTTACCTATTCCTGAGTTTAATGGTGAAGTTCGTTTAATGGCACAAGCTTGGACTGCAGATAAATTTGGTAGCCAAGAAGGTAAAGTTGTTATTGCAGCACCATTAGTCACTCAGCTTTCATTACCTCGCTTTATGGCTGGTGGTGATAATGCACTTTTATCTTTAGATTTAACTAATCTAACGGATGATGCGCAATCTATTACCTTAAACTATACCGCTTCAGGTTTGGTGGGATTAGATGGCGCTGAAAGCAAAACTGTTTCGCTAACGAAAGGTGAACGTACTCAAGTTCAAATTCCAGTAAAAGCGAAACATGGTTTTGGGCAAGGTGAATTCTCACTGTCTATTTATGGTATTAAAGTACCAGGTGAAGAGATTAAACCTTACCACAATACATGGAATATTGGTGTTCGCCCTGCATTCCCAGCAGAAACTATTCACTATGCAAGTACATTGCAAGATGGTGATACTTGGCGTTTACCATCAGAAATTTTAAGTCGCTTTAATAGCTCAACGCTTGAAGGTGAATTATTACTGACAAGTCGTCCTCCGTTGCAGGTGGCGCGTTATGTTAGAGAGCTGTTTGCTTATCCTTATGGTTGTTTAGAACAAACAGTCAGTGGGCTTTATCCTTCACTGTATTCAACAGAAAAAGAGTTGAAACAGTTGGGAATTAAAACGCAAACTGATGCTGATAGAAAATTAGCTATCGAGAAAGGTATTGCTCATCTACTGACGATGCAAAAATCAGAAGGTGGATTCTCTTTATGGGATCAGGGTGGACGTGAAGAATATTGGTTAACTGCGTATGCAACCGACTTCTTATTCCGTGCATCACAACAAGGTTACTCAGTTCCTGCTGATTCATTAAAACGTGCGAACGATCGTTTATTACGTTATTTACAAGATAAAAACTTAGTTAACTATGAATATGTAGTTAACCAAGATGCAGCGCGATTCTCAGCAAGGGCTTATGCTGCGTTAGTATTAGCAAATCAGCAAAAAGCACCTTTAGGTGAATTACGTCGTCTCTATCTTGAGCGTAATCAAGCAGGAAGTGGCTTAGCTTTAGTTCAGTTAGGTATCGCATTAAAATTAATGGGTGATAGCAGCCGCGCTGAAAGCTTGATTGCTGAAGGTGTGACAACAACACGTAAATATAATTATGGATTGGGTGATTATGGTAGCACCATTCGTGACCAAGCATTAATTATTGCATTGTTAAGTGAAAATAACCTTGAAACACAATCTCGTGATGCAAGTGTGATTGCACTATCTGATAACTTAACTAGCCGTGAATGGTTCTCAACCCAAGAAAGTAACTCATTATACCTTGCTGGACGCTTCTTTATTAATATGGCGGAACAGCCTTGGGAAGTTGCTGTTAATCGTCAAGTCCCTGCAATCAGTAGCGATCGAGCAGTCAATGAGACATTAACATCAGCACAATTACAAGAAGGCTTAGAGCTAAATAACCGTGGTGGTGCCGCGATTTATTCTCGTATGAATATCGTGGGTTATCCGAAAGTTGCTCCTGCTCCTTATAGTAATGTATTAAATGTTCATCGTAGTTACTATGATTTGAAAGGAAACCGCGTTCATCCTAATCGCTTACAAAGTGGTGAAATGCTGGTGGTTAAACTGGAAGTTTCTGCTGATAGAGACGTACCTGATGCATTAGTTGTTGATTTATTACCAGCAGGTCTGGAAATCGAAAACCAAAACTTAGCATCAAGTAGTGCAAGCTTAAGTGATAGTGCGACAGACTTGCAGGAATTTATCGACGATATGGGACAAGCCAATATCAAACACCTCGAATATCGTGATGATAGATTTGTTGCCGCTATCTCTGTTGATAAATATCGCCCAACAACATTGCTCTATTTAGCAAGAGCCGTAACACCGGGTAGCTATCAAGTACCACCACCACAAGTTGAATCTATGTATGTACCTTACTGGCGTGCAATAGGATCAACAGAAGCTAAGATTGACGTTGTTCCTTAAGTCTTGTAGCCCTTTCTTCGGAAAGGGCTTTTTCCTTTGAGTGAATGAATGAAACTAGGATATAAACGGCTTATTGCTGTTATCATTATTTTTTTGCTAGCAACACCTATTTTAGTCTGGATCGCAGATAAAATTTGGCCCCTCCCTGATCCTGAACCTCAAATTGCGACTATTGTTACAGCGCAAGATGGTACACCTCTTTGGCGCTTTGCCGATAAAGAAGGGGTATGGCGTTATCATGTCAAACTCACTGATGTCTCTCCTGAATATTTAGAAGCCTTAATGACTTATGAAGATCGCTGGTTTTATCAACATCCCGGTGTTAATCCGATGGCGATATTACGTGCAGCATGGCAAAACTTAAGTTCAGGAAGAATTGTGTCAGGCGGAAGTACGCTATCAATGCAAGTGGCTCGCCTTGTTGATCCTCACTCTCGTACTTTAGGGGGGAAAATCAAACAGCTTTGGCGCACCTTGCAATTAGAGTGGTATTACTCAAAAGATGAAATTCTGGAGATTTACCTCAATAGAGCACCCTTTGGCGGCACGTTAGAAGGTATTGGTGCGGCAAGCTGGGCTTATTTAGGTAAGTCACCCGCTGATTTATCTGCGGGAGAAGCGACTTTGATGGCGGTATTACCACAAGCGCCAAGCCGTTTACGACCAGATAGATATCCTGAACGCGCTCAAGCTACACGGGATAAAGTATTAGATAGACTGGCAGAATATCAAATATGGCCACAAGAAAAAGTTGATGAAATTAAGGAAGAGCAGGTTTTATTAGCACCAAGGCAAACACCACAATTAGCACCATTGCTGGCTCGTCGTATGTATAACGAAAAGCGAGAACCTGTTATTACAACAACGATTGATATCAATATTCAACGACAGCTCGAAGATATTGCGAATCAATGGAAGTATCAATTAGCGGATAAAACATCCTTAGCTATCTTAGTTGTTGATCATACGGATATGAGTGTGAAAGGGTATGTCGGCTCTGCTGATTTTAATGATAATTCGCGCTTTGGTCATGTTGATATGATCAGTGCATGGCGCTCGCCGGGTTCAACATTAAAGCCATTTATTTATGCACTTGCATTAGATGAAGGACTTATTCATGCAGAATCGCTTTTACAAGATGTTCCTCGTCGATTTGATAATTATCGTCCTGGTAATTTTGACTCCGATTTTAATGGAGCCGTCAGTGCCAGTGAAGCATTAAGTCGCTCTCTGAATCTGCCAGCGGTACAACTTATTGAAGTGTATGGTGCAAAGAAATTTGCAGCAAAATTACGTCATAATCATCTTGAAATGCGCTTTCCTTATGGTTCAGAGCCAAACTTAGCACTGATCTTAGGAGGAACTGCGACGCGAATGGATGAGCTTGTTTCTGCCTTTAGCGCATTAGCAAGGCAAGGAAAAACAGCACCGTTACGTTTTAAACCGGAACAAATAATAGAAGACCGAGTATTGATGTCACAAGGAGCAGCATGGATTATTAGACGTATCTTAGCCGGAGAAGCCAGACCTCGTCCAGATAGCGCAATTTCGCCTGTTGTTCCTTTGGCTTGGAAAACAGGTACAAGTTATGGCTATCGTGATGCATGGTCTATTGGTGTGAATGCACGCTATACCATAGGTGTTTGGGTAGGTAGACCTGATGGAACACCTGTTGCAGGACAGTTTGGTTTTGCGACAGCAGTTCCTATTATGAATCAGGTCAATAACTTATTAACGGGCTACTTCTATCAAAATAAGCAAAGACCACCAACAGATTTACGCCCTAACAGTGTAACGGCAGCCACTATTTGTTGGCCGACAGGTAAGGCATTACCAAAAGAAGATAGCAACTGTAGAGTCAGTCGTCGAAGCTGGATCTTAGATAATACCATTCCACCAACTTTGTTAAATGATAGCCAAGAAGGTATTTTGGGGATCAACGAAAAAATTTGGTTAGATAATGAAGGCAAACGCACAGGGCCTAATTGCCCTAATGCAGAGTTAAAAGATATCGCCTTGTGGCCGATAGCATTAGAAGCATGGTTGCCTGAGAAAGAACGCAGAGCAAAACGACTGCCACCGATTTCTGAAACTTGTCCGCCAATTAAAGAAGATATTATTCCTCTGTTTATCTCGGGTATTCGTGCAGGTGATTTATTAAGACCATTACCTGGCGAAACTACTCTTGAAATAACTGTTTCTACACAAGGTGGAAGTGGTATGCAATGGTGGTTTTTAAATGGTGAGCAAATAGGTAAGACAGAAAACGGAGAAACATTCTCTTATTTATTAGAGAAACGAGGTAAATACCAACTTTCAGTGCTTGATCTAAGTGGTCAAACGGATATGGTTAATTTTATATTTCGTTAAACTAAAACGATAAAATAAACGAGAACTGAGTGATTTTTCACTAAATTAGTTTTTTCGATAAAGATAAAGAGACTATTTATCGTGTTTCATTTCGGTTCTTTTTTTATTCTTATTTTCAAGTTTGAACATGGAAACCGTCAAAAATGTGATTAGATCGATAATTTATAACTTTTTTGCCACAGTTTTTTAAAAAAAAAGGATATTCAATCTGTGCAATTCATTTTTATCCTCCTATAATCGAGCCCTATTTTTTGCAGGGAATGCGGTTTTTGATTCGTTTTTCCATGATCTGCGATAAAAGAGATAACAAAAGTTATCATTAATAAAATAATTTAGAGGTAAGACATGGCTATTCAGCGCACATTTTCTATTATCAAACCAAACGCAGTGAAAAAAAATGTTATCGGTGCTATCTATCACCGTTTTGAAAGCGCAGGCTTTAGCATCATTGGTGCTAAAATGTTGCATTTAACGCGCGAACAAGCTGAAGGCTTTTATGAAGAACACAAAGGCCGTCCTTTCTTTGACGGTTTAGTTGAATTTATGACTTCGGGCCCAATCATGGTTCAAGTGTTAGAAGGTGAAAACGCGATCCAACGTCACCGTGATCTGATGGGTGCAACTAATCCAGACAACGCATTAGCGGGTACATTACGTGCTGACTACGCTGATAGCTTTACTGAAAATGCGGTACATGGTTCAGATTCAGAAGCTTCTGCTGCTCGCGAAATTGCATACTTCTTCACTGAAAACGAAGTTTGCGCGCGCTAATTTATTAGCATCTCTACGCGAAAAACAGTACAATGCGACGCCCTGTTTGATAATTAACAGGGCGTTTTTTATTATTGTTTAATTATACAAATATATAAGTATCCCATTAGCATCAATGCTAATGCAGGCCGCATAGTGTAACAACGAGGCAATGTCATGACCCAATCTACCACCCCAGCGCCAAGCGCTTCTGTCGCTGTTTCTAAAGAAAATACTGTGAATCAAAAAACTAAAATTAATCTGTTAGATTTAAATCGTAAACAGATGCGTGAGCTTTTTGTCTCTATGGGCGAAAAACCTTTCCGTGCTGACCAAATTATGAAGTGGATGTACCACTACTGTTATGACGATTTTGATCAAATGACAGATATCAACAAGGTGTTACGCAATAAATTAAAAGAAATTGCTGAAATTAAAGCACCTGAAGTTTCTGAAGAACAACGTTCAACAGATGGCACGATTAAATGGGCAATTAAAGTTGGCGATCAACAAGTAGAAACTGTGTATATCCCAGAAGATGATCGCGCAACATTATGTGTTTCTTCACAAGTTGGTTGTGCTTTAGAGTGCAAGTTCTGTTCAACTGCGCAGCAAGGCTTTAACCGTAACTTGAAAGTATCTGAAATTATTGGGCAAGTTTGGCGTGCAGCTAAAATTATTGGCTCATTAAAAGAGACAGGCCGTCGTCCTATTACTAACGTTGTTATGATGGGAATGGGTGAGCCATTACTGAATTTAAATAATGTTATTCCAGCACTTGAAATCATGATGGATGATTTCGGTTTTGGTCTATCTAAACGTCGTGTTACTGTTTCTACATCAGGTGTTGTACCTGCATTAGATAAACTAGGTGATGCAGTTGATGTGGCTTTAGCCATTTCATTACATGCACCAACAGATGAAATTCGTGATGAGATCGTTCCAATAAACAAGAAATATAATATTGAAATGTTTCTTGAAGGTGTTCGCCGTTATATTGCTAAATCAAACGCGAACCAAGGGCGAGTGACTATTGAGTACGTCATGCTTGATCATATAAATGACAGCACAGATCAAGCTCATCAATTAGCTGAACTTTTAAAAGACACGCCATGTAAAATTAACTTAATTCCATGGAACCCGTTCCCGGGTGCGCCATACGGACGTAGTTCTAATAGCCGAATTGACCGTTTCTCTAAAGTATTAATGGAATATGGCTTTACGACAATTGTACGTAAAACGCGTGGCGATGATATTGATGCGGCTTGTGGGCAATTAGCGGGTGATGTTATTGACCGTACAAAACGCACACTGAAAAAACGCCAACAAGGTGAACTAATTTCAGTAAAAGCAGTCTGATACAGTTGGATATCTCTTTCTTTGTGAGGTGTATTACACAATTTCAATGTAAAGAGAACAAGGATGAATTTATTTAAGGAATATAACGATGATAAGGATATTATCAGTAGTTATAACTATTGGCTTGATGTTATTGACACTAGGTTGTCAATCATCAGCCAATCAAGAGCGTGTTGCAGTGTCTACACGTTTACAATTAGGTGATGCTTATTTAGCTGAAAGACAATATCAAATAGCACAATATCATTTCCAAAAAGTGTTATCGGTGATGCCAAATCACTCCGATGCAAATTTAGGAATGGCGTTAACATCGCAGTTATTGGGAAATTCTATTCAAGCGTTAGATTATTACAAAATAGCGATGAACTCGAAGCCAGTAAATGTTAATGTATTAAGGCTTTATGGTAATTTCCTTTGTGAACAAAAACTATTAAACAATAATAGTGTGTTAATTGAGGATATACCGCCAGATTATTTGGTCTGTCAGCAAAGTGATAATAAAATATCAAAAAATTCGCGGTGATACGTTAAGGTACTTTGTGCTTTTGCGAGTTCATCAATGTTAAACATCCAATAGCCACAGTGCCTAGATTGCTAATGAATACTGAAAACAAAACCGAAGAAGTGAAATTAACAGCAGGTCAACTTTTACGCCAGGCACGAGAAAAGGTGGGGCTAACACAACAAACTGTTGCTGATCGACTTTGTTTGAAGTTATCGACAGTTCGCGAAATTGAAACAGACTCAGTTTCTTCTGATATTGCACCAACATTTTTACGCGGATACATGCGTTCTTACGCTAAGTTAGTTGGCGTTCCTGAAAAAGATATCCTTGGTTTTATCGACCAGCAAGCTCCTGTCAAACAAATTAGAATGACAACCACACAAAATTACTCATTAGGCAAACGTCATAAAAAACGTGAAGGTTGGCTGATGAAACTCACATGGGTGATTCTGATTGTTATGGTTGCTTTTGTGGGGGTTTGGTGGTGGCAAGGTCATCAGGCTGATCAACAAGAATTAGTCTCTATGGCTTCTCAAGACATAGGGCAAAATAGTACTCAAGAAAACACCAACACGATAGATTCTCCTTTAGCAGCCACCTTAGATAATACGTCAACATCTGAAGGTGATAATTTACAAGTACCTGCGTCGCCATTAGTTGATAATCAGACGAATAATGTTGCTATATCACCAACGACTGAAACGACGTCACCAGCATCAACAGAAGTGAGAACGGTTCCATTACCCGTATCACCTCTAACAACATCAACAACTTCTCGTGCAAATTCAGCACAAGAAGCTACCTCATCAGAAGCAACTGCTATTGCGAATCAATTGGTTCTTATGTTTGATGGTGAATGTTGGTTAGAAATTCGTAATGCTCAAAATAAAGTCTTATTTAATGGTATTAAGAAAGCGGGTGATCGTTTGGAATTTGATGGTGAGCAACCTTATAAACTAAAAATAGGCGCCCCTTCTGTTACTCGCTTACAGTTTAATGGTGAATCAGTTGATTTAAGCCGTTTTACTGGAAAAATAGCAAAAATAACAGTACCGAGCGCTTAATCTGACACACATTTGAGCAAGCATGGAAGCATGGGAGAATTAATCAATGCATAAAGAATCACCTATTATTCGTCGCAAATCGACACGAATTTATGTGGGTAATGTACCTATTGGCGATGGGGCTCCTATCGCGGTACAGTCGATGACGAATACACGAACGACAGACGTAGAAGCGACTGTTCGCCAGATAAAATCACTGGAACGTGTTGGGGTTGATATTGTTCGTGTTTCTGTACCAACAATGGATGCTGCGGAAGCATTCAAGTTAATTAAGCAGCAAGTTAATGTACCTTTAGTTGCTGATATTCACTTTGATTACCGTATCGCATTAAAAGTCGCTGAATATGGTGTTGATTGTTTACGCATCAATCCAGGTAATATTGGTAGTGAAGAACGTATTCGCCAAGTTGTTGATTGTGCTCGTCACAACAATATTCCTATTCGTATTGGTGTAAACGGTGGTTCGCTTGAAAAAGATATTCAAGAGAAATACGGCGAGCCGACACCAGAAGCGTTAGTTGAATCAGCCATGCGTCATGTGGATATTCTAGATAGACTAAATTTCGAACAGTTTAAAGTCAGTGTAAAAGCTTCTGATGTTTTTCTTGCCGTTGATTCATACCGCTTGTTAGCGAAAAAAATAGATCAACCACTGCATCTTGGGATCACCGAAGCTGGTGGTGCAAGAGCAGGATCGGTTAAATCAGCGATTGGTCTTGGGATCTTATTATCAGAAGGTATCGGCGATACATTAAGGATCTCATTAGCTGCAGATCCGGTTGAAGAAGTTAAAGTTGGTTTTGATATCTTAAAATCATTACGCATTCGCTCTCGCGGAATTAACTTTATTGCTTGCCCAACGTGTTCACGTCAAGAATTTGATGTCATTGGAACAGTCAATGAATTAGAGCAGCGTCTGGAAGATATCATCACACCTATGGATGTTTCTATTATTGGCTGTGTGGTTAATGGACCAGGTGAAGCTGAAGTTTCAACGTTAGGTGTAACGGGCGCTAAAACACGTAGTGGTTTTTATGAAGATGGCGTGAGACAAAAAGAGCGTCTTGATAACGTTAATATGATTGATTTATTAGAAGCGAAAATTCGCGCTAAGGCATCAATGCTTGATGACAGTATGCGTATAAATATAAATCAATTGGACAAATAATACTCAAAAAACTGGCTCATTAATCAATGAGCCAGTTTTACTATTGATTTCACATTGAATACTGATTGATTTCGCTTCTATAATCAGCCTAACAATCAATTAATAACTATTAGAGAAGAAAAGTGGCACAAAAAATCCAAGCCATTCGTGGTATGAACGACTATCTACCTGCTGACACTCGTGTATGGCAGAAAATTGAAAATACGCTAAAACAAATTTTAGCGGGTTACGGCTTTAGTGAAATCAGAACACCTATCGTAGAGCATACCCCTCTATTTCAGCGAGCAATTGGTGAAGTGACCGATGTTGTTGAAAAAGAAATGTATACTTTTACCGATCGCGGTGAAGATGCCCAAAGCCTGACATTACGCCCAGAAAATACAGCGGGTTGTGTTCGTGCGGGTATTGAGCATGGTTTACTTTATAACCAAGAACAACGTTTATGGTATTTGGGGCCAATGTTCCGCTATGAGCGTCCTCAAAAAGGTCGTTATCGTCAATTCCATCAGTTAGGTGCAGAAGTGTTTGGTCTACAAGGTCCAGATATTGATGCGGAATTAATTATGTTAACTGCGCGCTGGTGGAAAGCGTTAGGTATCGCAGAGCACGTAACATTAGAACTTAACTCTATTGGTTCATTAGAAGCGCGTGCTAATTACCGTGAAGCATTAGTGGCTTTCTTAGAACAGCATGTTGATAAGCTAGATGAAGACTGCAAACGTCGTATGTATTCTAACCCATTACGTGTTTTAGACTCAAAAAATCCAGAAATTCAGACTTTATTGAATGATGCTCCTGAACTTTTCGATTATCTTGATGACGAATCAAGAGCGCACTTTGATGGTCTTTGTGCACTACTTGACGCTGTTGGTATTACATACCGTGTTAATCAGCGTTTAGTTCGAGGTTTAGATTATTATAACCGTACTGTTTTTGAGTGGGTTACTAGTGCATTAGGTTCGCAAGGAACAGTGTGTGCTGGTGGCCGTTATGATGGTCTTGTAAAGCAACTTGGTGGACATCCAACACCAGCTGTAGGTTTTGCAATGGGTATGGAGCGCATGATCTTATTGGTTCAAGCGGTTAACCCTGAATTTGTTGCAGACACCAATGTGGCTGATGTTTATCTTGCCTCATTTGGCGATAAGAGCCAAAGCGCAGCGTTAATGCTGGCTGAAGAAATTCGTGATCAATTACCAACATTACGTTTAATGACGAATCACGGTAATGGTAACTTTAAAAAGCAGTTAGGGCGAGCTGATAAACAAGGCGCTAAAATTGCGCTGATTTTAGGCGAAGATGAAATTAATGCCGGCACTGTTGCAGTGAAAGATTTGCGTTCAGGGGAACAAACAATCGTTGCTCGCAATGAGCTCGCTCAGCAATTGACTCTGTTATTAGGTTAAGGAGAGACTTGTGGAAGTTTATAGCACCGAAAACGAACAAGTTGATGCAATTAAACAGTTCTTTAAAAACTACGGCTTAACTATCGTTTTAGCCGCTGTTATTGGTTTTGGTGGTGTGTTTGGTTGGAAATACTGGCAATCGCATCAATCTAATCGTCTGCAAGAAAGTGCGGGTGCTTTTGCAACTGTCAGTGAGGCACTTGCTAAGCCTACACCTGAAAATATTGCATTAGCTGAAAAATTTGTTACTGATACGAATGATATCTATGGCGCTTTAGCTTCATTAGAGCTTGCCCAAATCGCTATCGATGCTAATGATTTAGTTACCGGTGAACGTCATCTAACTAATGCTGTGGCAAAAGTAAAAAATGACGCATTTGCAGATATGCTTAATCTTCGTTTAGCTCGCGTACAATTAGCATTAGATAAAACAGATGTTGCTTTAGTTTCGTTAGAGCAAGTGAAAGGCAAAGCATGGAATGGAATGAAAAATTATATCCGTGGTGATGTCTTAGCGAAAAAAGGCGATAACGCAGGTGCAGCAACCGCTTATCGTAGCGCATTAACCGATGAAAATGCGGGTGCTATTCGTTCACTGGTTGAACTTAAACTCAATAATTTATCCAATTAAAGGGATCTTCAGACATGCAACTGCGTAAAACTCTCCTGGTTGGTCTACTAGCATCTGCTTTGTTGGCAGGATGTTCTAGTGAACAGGATAATGTGACAATGTCTCCATTGCCTGAGGTGCAGAGCCAATTTACACCTAAAGCGGTTTGGGACAAATCAGTTGGAAATGGTATTGGTAAATACTATTCTCACTTGTCACCTACATGGGATGGCGCAGTTGTTTATGTCGCTGATCGCCATGGTTTAGTTAAAGCATTAGAGGTAGAAACAGGTAAAGAGCTTTGGTCACAAGATCTCTCTATTAAAACAGGTTTTCTTTCATCCAATGAGTCTGCATTACTTTCTGGTGGATTAACCGTTTCAGGTACTCGCGTTTTTGTGGGAACTGAGAAGGCGAAAGTATATGCACTGAACATTGAGGATGGCTCTATTGATTGGGAAGCAGATGTTGCTGGTGAAGCCATTTCAAAACCTGTTGTGAGTGATGGTTTAGTACTTATTCATACCAGTAATGGCATGTTGCAAGGACTCGATTTATTAACGGGTGAAATTTCGTGGACTATTAACTTAGATACTCCATCATTATCTCTGCGTGGTGAGTCTGCTCCTGCTGTCGCTTATGGTGCAGCTATCATTGGTGCAGATAATGGTCGCGTCAGTGCAGTTGTTCTTTCTCAAGGACAATTAATTTGGCAACAAAATATTTCACAAATTAAAGGCTCTACTGAAATTAGCCGATTAAATGATGTGGATATCACACCAATCATTGATGAAAATACCGTTTATGCAATGGCGTATAACGGTAATTTAGTTAGCCTTGATATGCGTTCAGGACAAATCCTTTGGAAACGTGATTTAGGCTCAGTCAATGATATGGTGCTGTTAGGTGATAATCTTTACCTTGTTGACCAAAATGACCGAGTTTTATCTGTTCGTAAATCTGATGGTGTGACATTATGGACACAAGAAGATTTATTGCATCGTAATTTAACTGCACCAGCTATTTTTGATGGCTATTTAGTGGTTGGCGATGCAGAAGGTTATCTCCATTGGATTGATACCAACACAGGTAAATTTATTGCACAAAACCAAGTGAACAGTTCAGGTTTGTTAAGTCGCCCTCAAGCGGTACAAGATAAACTGATGATCCAAGCTCGTGACGGTAAGCTTTATCTTTATAGTCGGTAATTAATTGCTGACAAATCTATTTATTTTACGGCTCCTTTAAAGGAGCCGTTTCGTCTTTTTAGTAATTACATGTAAAATACAATCAGGTTCGTGATTGTATTTTTATGAGGCATCAAAAAATGATACCCGTTATTGCCTTAGTAGGGCGCCCTAACGTGGGTAAATCCACGTTATTTAATCGACTAACACGCACAAGAGACGCATTAGTTGCTGATTTTCCAGGCCTCACCCGTGACCGTAAATATGGCCGAGCAGAGTTAGAAGGCGAAGAATTTATTATTATTGATACCGGTGGTATTGATGGTGCTGAAGAGGGTGTTGAAACCCATATGGCATCACAATCGCTACAGGCTATTCAAGAAGCTGACATCGTACTGTTTTTAGTTGATGCACGTGCGGGTTTGATGCCCGCAGACCAAGGTATTGCAAAACACCTTCGTGGTGTTGAGAAAAAAACGTATTTAGTTGCGAATAAAACTGACGGTATCGATATTGATACTGCATTAGCTGATTTTTATTCTTTAGGTTTAGGTGAGATCTTCCCTATCGCGGCATCCCATGGTCGTGGTGTTGCTCAATTGATTGAACAAGCACTATTACCAATTACAGGTAAAGTGGTGGAAGAAGAGCTAGAGCTAACTGAAGAAGAAGAGAATGCGGCTTATTGGGCTGCCTTAGAAGCAGAACAAGAAGCACAAGCATTAGAAGAGGAAGAAGACGACTTCGATCCTTCTACATTACCAGTAAAATTAGCGATTGTTGGTCGTCCTAATGTTGGGAAATCAACACTGACAAACCGTATGCTTGGTGAAGACCGTGTGGTTGTTTACGATATGCCGGGTACAACGCGTGATAGTATCTATATCCCAATGGAACGTGATGAGAAAGAATATATCATCATTGATACTGCGGGTGTTCGTAAACGCGGTAAAGTAAAAGAAACAGTAGAAAAATTCTCTGTTATCAAAACGCTACAAGCTATTGAAGATTCTAACGTTGCATTACTGGTTATTGATGCTCGTGAAGGTATTTCAGATCAGGATCTTTCATTATTAGGTTATATTCTGAATGCTGGCCGCTCATTAGTTATTGCTGTCAATAAATGGGATGGAATGACACAAGACGATCGCGAACAAGTTAAAGCAATGCTTGATCTTAAATTGGGCTTTGTTGACTTTGCGCGTGTTCACTTTATTTCTGCATTACATGGTAGTGGCGTGGGTAATCTTTTTGAATCTATTCAAGAGGCTTATGTCTGTGCAACGCGTCGCGTAGGGACTTCTATGCTGACTCGTATCATGAAGATGGCAGAAGATGATCATCAGCCACCGATTGTCCGTGGACGTCGCGTAAAAATGAAATATGCACACGCCGGCGGTTATAATCCACCAGTTGTGGTTATCCATGGTAATCAGGTAACTGATTTACCAGATAGCTATAAGCGCTATTTGATGAACTATTTCCGTCGTACTCTGCAAGTTATGGGTACGCCGATCCGTATTCAATTTAAAGAGGGTGAAAACCCTTATGCGGATAAGAAAAATAAATTAACACAATCTCAGTTGCGTAAACGTAAGCGTTTAATGTCACATTTGAAGAAATCGAAATAAGATAATTAAATTTCTTATTTAAATGAAAAGCCACATTTTTATGTGGCTTTTTTATATTTCATAAAAGCTTAATTTAATTTTTTAAATAATAATTTAAAATGTAATTAATCCCTATTCGTATTAATGAGCTATTACTTTGAAAAAAACAATTATCATTATATCAATTTTAATGCTTTCTGCTTGTGCAACATCCGAAAAATGGGAAGCAAACACCAGCACACCATCTCCTTTAGATATCGCTAAAAATATGTGTATGCAAGAAGCCAATACGCGATATCCTGCGAGATATGTGGCTTCAAGTCAGCCTTCTTTTGCTCCAATGAAAATAAATGGTAAAGATATTCCAAATTCAGGGGCTGGGACATCTTTTTCTTCAGATGCGAATGAATGGCAGCGTAGGGATTATTTTAATACCTGTATGAGAGGAGAAGGCTGGGAAAATAAAAATAAAGTTACAGGGGTATTGGCGTTTTTGTTTAATTAATTTTAGAAAATTTTTGTCATTAAACCTGTAGTTTTACTTCAATAAAGCCACACTTATAATGTGGCTTTATCGTTAATGATTTATTTTCTCTACACCCACTCTTTTTGGATCAAAAAGTCACTGTATAACTTTGCTTCTGGGGTATTTGGTTCAGGGGAGTAATCATATTCAAAACGGACTAAAGGTGGCATAGACATTAAGATTGACTCTGTTCTACCGCCACTTTGCAAACCAAATAATGTACCTCTATCCCAGACTAAATTGAATTCAACATAACGACCACGGCGGTAGAGTTGGAATTGGCGTTCACGCTCACTCCAAGGCATTGATTTCCGCTTTTCAACAATAGGTAAATAGGCATCAAGATAACCAAGTCCTACATGTTGGACAAACTCGAAACAGTGGTCAAAATCAGGGGTATTTAAATCATCAAAGAAAAGACCACCTACACCACGAGGTTCATTGCGGTGTTTAATATAAAAGTAATCATCACACCATTTTTTATAACGAGGGTAATAATCCTCACTGAAAGGTGTACAAACTGATTTAGCAACCTTATGCCAATGAATGACGTCCTCTTCAAATCCATAATAAGGGGTTAAGTCAAAACCACCACCAAACCACCATACAGGCTCCTCACCGTCTTTTTCAGCAATAAAAAAACGGACATTGGCATGAGAAGTCGGAATATAAGGATTAAGAGGGTGAATAACTAAGGAAACACCCATTGCTTGAAAACGGCGTCCCGCCAATTCAGGACGATGTGCCGTGGCAGATTTTGGTAATGTGTCGCCATAAACATGCGAAAAATTAACACCAGCTTGTTCAAAAAGAGCACCATTGGTTAAAACGCGAGTACGACCGCCACCTCCTTCTTTTCTTTCCCAGTTATCTTGCTGAAAAGTGGCTTTTTGGTCTATGTTTTCAAGAGAGTGACAAATCGTATCTTGTAGTGATAAGAAAAACTCTTTAACGCGATGAATATCAGGTAAATTCATAATAACCTACAATTTTTATCATATTTATTAAAAATAGAACTCCATATTGTCTATGTTCTCATTTTCAAGTTGATTCATAAACCAAACAAGCGATAATAAATTCAGATTTATATGACCGATAATGGGCAAAACCATGGAAATACGTGTATTTCGCCAAGATGATTTTGAGGCAATTATTACACTTTGGGAGCGTTGCGATTTGATATCGCCTGATAACGATCCTGAAATTGATATTGAAAGAAAATTAAACCACTCACCCGATTTATTTCTGATAGCAGAAGTGGCTGGTGAGATTGTGGGTACTGTGATGGGAGGCTACGATGGTCATCGTGGCTCTTTATACTATTTAGGCGTTCACCCAGACTTTCGAGGAAGAGGCATTGCGAATGCATTGATTTCTCGATTAGAGAAAAAGCTAATAGCGAAAGGGTGTCCTCAAATTACATTAGTTGTACCAGAAGAAAATGATGCAACAATTTGTATGTTTGAGAAGTTGTTGTATGAAGATCAAAACCAAGAAAGCACAACTTATACTAAGCGATTAATTGTTGATCAGGATTTTGATCTTTAATTGTATTTAAAGCCCCTGATATCTTTAGGGGTTATTTCTCTTTTTTTCTATTTATCTCTTTTTTCTTTGTTTCTATTCTTACCTTTGTACCCCTCATTTTATGCGTAAAATCTGATATTACCTTTTCTGTGGAACAAAATGTTCTGTTAATGGTCGTAACTAGGCTTTCTTTTCATGTGGTTATCTAAGATCAAATCAGTAGATATTTTGTTATGCTGACTTAGTGCGACTGTTTTAGCCTGATGATTGAGGTGATACAAAGAGTAAGATAAGGTGTGTTTAATACCTCAGTATCTATTTTAATGTGTGACGAAGAAGTTTAACGGAGAAACAAATGATGCCTAAGTTTTGGTTACCCTTGTGTTTAAGCGCAAGTGTTTTGCTATTAAGTGGCTGTTCATCCATGGGAGGAATGTCTTTTTCTGCATTAAATCCGATGAATTGGTTTTCAAATAATACGCTAACTGTTTCTGCCAATGGATTAGGTAATATCACCAATTCGACAAAAATAACAGAAAGTGAAATAAAAAATGAGCTAGGCGGTAGCTTCAATTATCGTGAAGGTATGGAGATGCAAGGTAGTGATATTATTGTTGTCATCCAAGCTCTCGAAGATAAGAACGTTCAAGTGGCTTTCTATGGCAAAGAGAAAGGTACTGTTGAAAAAATAGAAGTCTTTGATGCCAAAGCAACGACGGATTGGGGCACAACGATGGGTACACCATTTAAAGATATCTATAAAAAAGCATTTGGTGCATGTAGCAAAGGCCCTAAAGATGAAAAACAGAGAACTATTTTATGCCAATCCGCAGAAGCGAAATCAGTGAGTTATGTCTTTAGTGGTCAATGGGATGGCCCTGATGGATTAATGCCACCTGATGAAGTTTTAGCTAACTGGACATTAACGCAAATTATTTGGCAGAACAAATCACCTTCACGCTATTCCTTATAAAATAAGGAAGATTTTATAATTAGACTGCCCGATTTTTGTTAAAAGGCAAATCTTCAGGAAAAAATATTCGATATAATCTGCATCATTCTAGGTGTTTTGATTATTGATTAGGAAAGCAATATGTCTCATGCACAAAGTGGCATTTTAGTCGCACATAGTAAATTTGGTCTTTTTATCGAAGCAATGGTCATAGGTGAATTAGAAGCTTTGCGTGAAGGATGCCAGAAATTCATGCAATCATTATCTGATTTACAAAAGCAATTTCCTGATGCATCGCTAGGCGCAGTTGTTGCATTTGGCTCTGATCTTTGGAAAAAACTTTCCGATGAAAATAGCGCACCAGAACTGAAACCTTTTCGCCCTTTAGGCAAAGGTTTAGCGCCTGCAACACAGCGTGATCTTCTGATTCATATTCAATCTATGCGTCATGATGTCAATTTCTCATTAGCACAAGCGGCAATTGCAGCCTTTGGTGATGCAATCAAAGTTGAAGAAGAAATCCATGGTTTCCGTTGGATAGAAGAACGTGATTTAAGTGGTTTTATTGATGGTACAGAAAATCCACAAGATGATGAGCGTTATGGTGTTGCACTGATTAATGATGGTATTGATGCTGGTGGTAGTTATGTTTTAGTTCAACGTTATGAGCACAATCTGAAGAAATGGGCTCGTTTTAGTGAATCAGATCAAGAAAAAATGATCGGTCGTACTAAAAAAGACAGTGTTGAACTTGATGAATCTGAACGAAATGTCACATCTCACGTTTCTCGTGTTGTGATTGAAGAAGATGGTGAAGAATTAGCCATTCTACGTCACAGCCTACCTTATGGTACAGCAAGCGGTAAACATGGTTTATATTTTTTAGCTTACTGTGGTCGTTTATATAATATCGAACAACAACTATTGAGTATGTTTGGTGAATTAGATGGCAAACATGATGATCTCTTACGTATGAGTAAACCTGTAACAGGAAGTTATTACTTCGCACCTTCTTATGAAGTATTAAAAGCGCTGTAATCATTATCTCGTGCTAAATACGTTTTTATTAATGAAATGCCTGCTTTAAATGCGGGCATTTTTGTCTGAATTTTTTTCACGTTAATAACAATCGATGTAAATTTAATTAATTAGCCTGAGTTTTATTCAGTTTTGATAACTTATAGTTATATCAAATAACAAAAGCTAACTACACTGTTATAAATAAAGTCGATAGAGTAACCATTAGAACAAAACTTACAATGATGGGTACTTTTGATGAAGAAAAACACAATTAGAACCTTTGCATTACAAGCAACCGCAGCATTGTCTTTGGTTGTTAGTAGTTATGCTGGAGCTGCTCAATTACTTAATAGCTCTTACGATATCGCAAGAGAGTTATTCACACAGCTAAATAGCGATTTTAAAACGCAATGGGATGCTCAACATCCTGATGATAAAGTCACCATCAAACAATCACATGCAGGCTCATCTAAGCAGGCACTTGCAATATTACAAGGTTTACCCGCAGATGTAGTGACCTATAACCAAGTTACAGATGTGCAAATTCTGCATGATAAAGGCAAATTAATTCCTGCTGATTGGCAACAACGCCTTCCTAATAATAGCTCGCCTTATTATTCCACTATGGCGTATTTAGTACGCAAAGGAAACCCAAAGAACATTACTTCATGGGAAGATTTAACACGTGAAGATATCAAAGTGGTTTTCCCTAATCCTAAAACCTCTGGCAATGGTCGCTACACTTATTTAGCGGCGTGGGGTGCTTTCGAAAAAGCTTATGGTAATGATGCAAAAACCCAAGAAGCGATGAAGAAATTCCTCAAGAATGTTGAGGTATTTGATACAGGAGGACGTGGCGCCACAACCTCTTTTATTGAGCGTGGGCTTGGGGATGTGCTAATCAGTTTTGAATCCGAAGTTAATAATATTCGTCAACAATATGGCGAAGATGAATATCAAGTTATTGTGCCACCTGTTGATATTTTAGCTGAGTTTCCAGTCGCTTGGATTGATAAAAATGTACAACGTAATGACACTGAAGCTCTGGCAAAAGCTTACCTCAATTATTTATACAGTCCTAAAGCACAAGAGATCATCACGCAATTTAATTATCGCGTAAATGATAAAGCGGTCATGGCGCAAAAATCCGCACAGTTCCCAGCAACATCATTATTTACGATTGAAGAGGTATTTGGTGACTGGAATAACGTGATGAAAACACATTTCACGACAGATGGCATGCTTGATAAGTTGTTAGCGCAAGGACGTCAATAATGTTTACTACAGCCAGCAAACGGGTATTACCAGGATTTGGATTAAGTTTAGGTGGAACACTGTTTTACACCTGCTTGATCTTACTGTTACCAATGAGTGCGCTGGTTGTACAACTTTCTGATATGAGTTGGCCTCAGTATTGGGCGGTGATAACGCATCCCCAAATTGTGGCTGCTTATAAAGTCACATTACTCGCAGCAGGCGTTGCCAGTATTTTTAATGCAGTTTTCGGTATGTTGCTTGCGTGGATCATTACTCGTTACCGTTTTCCAGGTAGACAACTGCTTGATGGTTTAATGGATTTACCTTTTGCTTTGCCTACGGCTGTTGCTGGCCTCACGCTTGCGACGCTTTTTTCAACACAAGGCTGGTACGGTTTTGTATTGGATAAATTTGATATCAAAGTTATTAATACATGGATTGGGATAGCTGTTGCGATGGCTTTTACCAGTTTACCTTTTGTTGTAAGAACCGTTCAGCCAGTGCTTGAAGAATTAGGCCCTGAGTATGAAGAAGCTGCTGAAACGCTAGGAGCAAGTCGTTGGCAAACATTTCGTAAGGTTGTATTACCTGAGTTATCACCAGCACTAATAGCGGGAACCGCACTCTCTTTTACACGCAGTTTAGGTGAGTTTGGTGCTGTTATTTTTATTGCTGGCAATATTGCATGGCAAACAGAAGTTGTTTCCTTGATGATTTTTATTCGATTACAAGAATTTGATTATCCTGCGGCAAGTGCTGTTGCTTCTGTGATTTTACTTGTTTCATTAGTCTTACTGTTTTCAATTAATGGATTGCAAAGCCGATTTGGCCAACGGTTGAGGGGGCATTGATGTCAGATATTATGCAACAACGCTCTGTTGATTGTCGTAAAATTGATTGGGTGAAGTGGGGATTAATCCTTACCGGTGTTGTGTTATCCATTTTATTTTTAGTTGTGCCTATTGCGTGGATCTTTATGACCGCGTTTTCAAAAGGTATTGAAATATTTACTGAGAACTTATTGGACAGCGATATGTTACACGCTGTCTGGTTAACCGTACTCATCGCGTTAATCACCGTACCTGTCAATATGTTGTTTGGTGTCAGCATGGCATGGCTCGTCACACGTTTTCGTTTCCCGGGGCGCCAGCTATTAATGACATTGATTGATATTCCATTTGCAGTGTCTCCAGTGGTTGCTGGATTACTTTATCTGCTTTTTTACGGTAGCAATGGATGGGCAGGGCAATGGTTATCTCAGTTTGATATCCAACTTATGTTCTCATGGCCAGGAATGGTATTAGTTACGGTATTTGTCACTTGTCCTTTTGTGGTGAGAGAACTGGTACCAGTGATGATGAGCCAAGGCAGTCAAGAAGATGAAGCCGCCGTGTTATTGGGAGCGAGCGGTTGGAAAATGTTTTGGCGAGTGACGTTACCAAATATTCGCTGGGCATTGTTATATGGCGTGGTATTAACCAACGCTAGGGCCATCGGTGAATTTGGTGCAGTTTCTGTGGTCTCTGGTGCTATTCGTGGCGAAACCTATTCACTACCGTTACAAGTTGAATTACTGCATCAAGATTACAATACCGTTGGGGCATTTACTGCGGCTGCATTACTCGCCATGATGGCGATATTCACCTTAATGTTTAAAAGTGCATTGCAATGGCATTTAGCTCGTCAGCAATGACATCATATTTTCACAAAGTAGAGGCAAAATATGAGTATTGAAATTAATAGTGTCACAAAATATTTTGATCGCACTGAAGTGTTGCATGATGTCAACCTTGATGTAGCCTCAGGTGAAATGGTGGCGCTGTTAGGGCCTTCAGGATCAGGTAAAACAACGCTTTTGCGTATTATTGCAGGCCTTGAACATCAAACCCAAGGAAGTATTTGTTTTGAGGGGCAAGATGTTAGTCGATTACATGCTCGGGATCGCAAAGTTGGTTTTGTTTTTCAGCACTATGCGCTGTTTCGCCATATGACTGTATTTGAGAATATCGCTTTTGGTCTAACGGTATTGCCTCGACGAGAGCGTCCTAACAAAGAAGCTATTTATAAAAAAGTGCAGCAGTTGTTAGAGATGATCCAATTACCTCATTTAGCGCAACGTTATCCAGCACAATTATCTGGTGGACAAAAACAGCGTGTCGCTTTAGCAAGAGCTTTGGCTGTCGAACCTCAAATCTTATTACTCGATGAGCCTTTTGGCGCTTTAGATGCCAAGGTAAGAACGGAATTACGCCGTTGGTTACGTGAATTGCATGAAGAGCTTAAATTTACCAGTGTCTTTGTTACTCATGATCAACAAGAAGCAATGGAAGTGGCTGATCGCATTGTGATTATGGGAAATGGTAAAATAGAGCAAGTAGGTACACCACAAGAAGTATGGCAATCACCAAAAAGTCGCTTTGTTTTAGAGTTTTTAGGTGATGTGAATCATCTACAAGGCGAAATTAATGGCGCTCAATTACAGATTGGCGGATATCACTTGCCATTATCGGTGACACCGCTTTATCAAGGTTCAGTAGATGTGTTTTTACGTCCTTGGGAAATAGCATTAAGTGTACATGCCAATAGTGTTTGCCGATTGCCTGTTAAGGTTATTGAGGTCTCACCAAAAGGGCATTATTGGCAGTTGATTTTACAGCCATTAGGATGGAGTGAAGCACCGATTACTGCAGTCTGGAATGATATTTCTTCGGCGCCAACAAAAGGAAATACCTATTATATGGGAGGTGCTCAAGCCCGTTTATATACGGGGGATACTACCTTAAATACGGTGTCGTTAGCCTATACCGCCTAATTTTATTATTAATCTATCATTTCATTTCGCGATTTTTCACCCATGCTTATTTTGGCATGGGTATTTTAGTTTCTATGAAAACAAAGAGACTTGTCGAATTACGTTAATATTATTGCGTTAATAAGTTAAATGTGATTTCTTCATTAATACAGACAAACAAATGAGCAGGAACTTATTGTGGCAGGGTTAGAACAATTTATTGGTAATACACCATTAGTAAAACTACAACGACTTACACAAGAGGTAGATGCTGAAATCTGGGTTAAGCTTGAAGGCAATAATCCCGCAGGTTCAGTAAAAGACAGAGCTGCATTATCGATGATAGAACAAGCGGAATTACGCGGTGAGATAAAACCGGGTGATACGCTGATAGAAGCAACCAGTGGTAATACAGGTATTGCCTTGGCGATGATTGCAGCGGTAAAAGGTTACCGTTTAAAGCTGTTAATGCCTGAAAATATGAGTAAAGAGCGTCAAGCATCAATGCAAGCTTATGGCGCAGAGTTGATTTTAGTGAGTCGTGAAGTCGGTATGGAAGGTGCGCGAGATCTCGCACAACAGATGGAACAACGGGGCGAAGGTAAGGTATTAGACCAATTTAATAACCCAGATAATCCAAGGGCTCATTTTATTTCCACTGGCCCTGAAATTTGGCAACAAACACAAGGTCGTATTACGCATTTTGTTTCGAGTATGGGAACAACAGGGACGATCACTGGTGTGGGTAGTTATTTAAAAACACAATCTGATAGCGTGCAAATTATTGGTCTTCAGCCTGAGGAAAAAAGTCAGATCCCAGGTATTCGTCGTTGGTCACCGGCTTATTTGCCGGGAATCTTTAAAAAAGAGCTGGTGGATAGTGTGATAGATATGTCACAAACCGAAGCAGAATCAACAATGCGCCTTTTAGCCAGACAAGAGGGTATCTTCTGTGGAGTAAGCTCTGGAGGAGCTGTTGCTGGCGCTCTGCGCGTTGCAAGAGAGAATCCTGGTGCGGTGATTGTTGCGATTGTTTGTGATAGGGGGGATCGTTATTTGTCGACAGGCGTTTACTCGTCATAATTTAAGTTGTAGCGTTGTTGACTGCGCTCATTCGCACTAGTCACATACTTGAGTATGTTCCTAGCGACTTGTTCCCTTGTCGCCTAGCTACATCTTGAATTATTTAGAGTCTTTGGTCTTTGGTCTTTGGTCTTTGGTCTTGGGGTTTTGAGTATAAAAAAACCGCCACATATGGGTGGCGGTTTAAATAGAGAACTTTACAGAAAATTATTTTTTAATCTGAATTATAACGGTTTCACCAACAGTAACTGGGCCTGTCATTTTGGTTAAACCTTGGATTTCATCCATATTAGAGATAACAACTGGCGTTAGAACTGATTTTGCTTTTTCTTCTAAGACAGCCAAGTCAAATTCTAAAATAGTATCACCGACTTTTACTTGCTGACCTTCTTCAGCGATACGTTTAAACCCTTCACCTTTCAGTTCAACAGTGTCGATACCGAAGTGGACAAATAACTCGATACCGTTGTCAGACTCAATAGAGAAAGCATGGTTAGTCTCGAAAATTTTACCGATAGTACCATCGACTGGCGCAACAATTTTATTACCAGCAGGTTTGATAGCAATACCGTCACCTACGATTTTTTCAGCGAAAACAACATCAGGAACATCTTCGATATTGACGATTTCACCAGAAAGTGGTGCAACAATATCAATCGTGCCACTGCCTTTCTTTTCCTCTGAAACCAGTGATTTTAATTTATCAAACAGACCCATGAATCTTCTCCTAATTATTGTAGTTGGGACCGGGCTCTGGCTAATGCGATTAGCACAGTGTCTTTTCTTTAGTAAAAGTTTCTACTAAGTCCATCAATTCTTTTGCAGTTGGCTGAGCAAGTGCTTGTTCTGCCAGTGCTTTAGCATCATCGTAATTCGCATTACGGATCACTTTTTTGATGCGAGGAATTGAAATAGCACTCATACTAAACTCATCTAATCCCATGCCGAGAAGGAGCAATGTTGCTCGTTCATCTCCAGCAAGTTCACCACACATTCCAGTCCATTTACCTTCTGCATGTGATGCATCAATCACCTGTTTAATCAGGTTGAGTACTGCAGGTGACATTGGATTATATAGATGAGATATCAGCTCATTTCCACGGTCTACAGCCAGAGTATATTGTGTTAGATCGTTAGTCCCAATACTAAAAAAGTCAACTTCTTTTGCCATATGACGAGCCATTACTGCTGCGGCTGGGGTTTCTACCATCACACCGACTTCAATAGATTCATCAAAAGCTTTCTTTTCTTCACGAAGCTGGCTTTTCAGTATCTCAAGTTCTGCTTTCAATGCACGGATCTCTTCAACAGAGATAATCATTGGAAACATAATGCGTAGTTTACCAAAAGCAGATGCTCTTAAGATAGCACGTAATTGCGAATGAAGGATCTCTTTACGGTCAAGACAAATACGAATTGCACGCCAACCTAAGAATGGGTTCTCTTCTTTTGGTAGGTTCATGTAAGGTAAGTCTTTATCACCGCCAATATCCATAGTACGAATAATGACCGCAGGACTTCCAACAGCTTCTGCTACCGCTTTATAGGCTTGGAATTGCTCATCTTCTGTTGGTAAAGAGTCTCTATCCATAAATAAGAATTCGGTACGATACAGACCAACACCTTCAGCACCGTTACGTTCAGCACCAGCAACATCTCGAACTGTACCAATATTAGCGCAAACTTCGACTTGATGCCCATCAAGTGTAATAGCAGGTAAATCTTTGAGTTTTGCTAATTCTTCTTTTTCGTGCAGGTACTCTTCTTTGATAGCTTTTAATGTTTCTAGTTCCTCATCTGATGGATTAATAATGATTTTGTTATTAATCGCATCAAGAACGAGATAATCGTCTTTTTTAATGGTTTGTGTCGCATTAGATGTTCCCACAATCGCTGGAATTTCTAATGAACGAGCCATGATAGAAGTGTGAGATGTTCTACCACCTAAGTCAGTGATAAAACCTAATACGTTGTCTAAGCTTAATTGTGCAGTTTCAGAAGGGGTAAGGTCAGTTGCAACTAAAATCACTTTTTCTGAGATAGCGCTTAAATCGATAATTGGCATCTCTAAGATATTGCGCATTAAGCGTTTACCAATATCGCGAACATCAGCAGCACGTTCTTTTAGGTATTCATCGTCTAATGCTTCTAATGCAGTTGCTTGATCTTCAATAACAGATTGAACTGCAGCTTCAGCGGTTTTTTTGTCGCTTTTGATGAGAGTAACAATTTCTTGTTCTAACTCTTCATCTTCTAGCAACATGATATGGCCTTCAAAAATTTCGGCTTTATCCGCACCAAGGTTCTTTTCTGCACGCTCTTTAATGATTTCTAGTTGTTGTGCAGATTTGTTACGACCGTCTTTAAAGCGTTCGATTTGATTCTCAATCTCATCACTTTGGATCTTACGTTGGCTAATGATGATAGGTTCTTCTTTGAGGAGAAGGGTTTGACCAAATGCGATACCGGGTGATGCTAAAATTCCTGAAATCATAATTTATCCTACGACTTGCTGGTGATAATCTTAAAAGAATAGGATTGCAAAATACTGTTGTTTTAAAATCATCATTGAGATTATTAATCTCCCCTGAATAGTTTCAGGGGAATAAGTACTGTGTTAAAGCTTAATCGCGAATTACTCTAATTCCGCCATTAATTTTACTAACGCTTCAACAGCTTGTTTTTCATCTTCGCCTTCAGCAGAGATAGTCACTACAGTACCTTGGGTTAAGCCTAAAGTTTGTAATTTGAAAAGGCTCTTAGCGCTGGCAGATTTACCGCTAGAGATAAGTGTGATATCAGAAGAGAATGTTTTGGCTTCTTTTACAAATTGTGCCGCAGGACGAGTATGTAAGCCGTTTGGTGCTGTAATAGTAACTTCTTGCTGGTACATAGGATTTTTTCCTTTTATAACTCAATTGTTCACATTAAGTCAGGACTTAGTAAGTGTAGATGAATTTGTCCTGCTTTGCGTAGCAATATCAGATAATATTAAGTCGTAAAGCGTCATCTGATAAAAATAGTGTTCAGAAAGATAAAAGAGTTTGTTTTTGTCATCTCGGTTATTTTCTGATTAATTTCGACCTTCGAAATAATTAATTGATTAAATACTAAACTCGAAGAAATAAATCACCTGTCTGGATGACAAACTTTGATCTCTACCACAAAAAAAGCACCATTTAGGTGCTTTTTTAATAAATATTTTACAATTGAGATGACGCGATTTAGCTGTCAGAAATATCAGCAAAAAGTGGGGTGCTTAAATAACGCTCACCTGATGAAGGTAAAATAACCACGATTTCTTTGTTTGCAAATTCTGGCTCTTTTGCGAGTTTTACTGCTGCTGCAATCGCTGCACCAGAAGAAATGCCTGCGAGAATACCTTCTTTAGTCATTAGTTCACGAGCTGTATCAAAGGCTTCTTCGTTAGTGATTTGAATAACACGATCCAGTAACGATAAATCTAGGTTTTCAGGAATAAAACCAGCACCAATACCTTGGATTTTATGTGGACCTGGTTTAATTTCTTCACCAGCTAAGGCTTGTGTAATAACAGGGGAGCCTGTAGGTTCAACCGCAACCATTGTTACCGCTTTACCTTGAGTCTTTTTCAAATAGCGACCAATACCCGTAATTGTACCACCAGTACCAACGCCAGCAATAACCGCAGCCACTTCACCATCTGTATCATTCCAGATCTCTGGGCCTGTGGTTTTTTCATGGATTTCAGGGTTAGCTGGGTTGCTAAATTGTTGTAGTAAAAGAAAACGCTTAGGATCGCTATCGCGAATTTCATTGGCTTTATCAATGGCACCTTTCATGCCTTTAGCGCCTTCAGTCAGCACTAAATTAGCGCCCAATGCTTTGAGTAATTTACGACGTTCTACACTCATGGTATCTGGCATGGTCAGTGTTAATTTGTAGCCACGAGCCGCTGCAACATAAGCAAGAGCAATCCCTGTATTACCACTGGTAGGTTCTACAAGTTCAACGCCTTCTTTAAGAATACCTTTCTTTTCTGCATCCCAAATCATGTTGGCACCGATACGGCATTTTACACTGAAGCTTGGGTTACGAGATTCCACTTTAGCCAGAATGTTACCATTTCCGAAATGCTTTAAGCGAATTAAGGGAGTGTGTCCAATAGTTTGCGAGTTGTCTTCGAAAATCTTGCTCATTTTTATCCTCGGTACATGATTTTTATAAGGTCAGATGAAAATACCATACGCCATCAAGCTAAAGATGGAAATAAGCTTTATGAATATACTTATAACTTTTTCATCTTTTTATTCCAAAAGGTTCTAATCAAGAGTCAGTGAGACGATTCACAAATTAATAAATCAAGAGATGTACAGTATATTGATGGCTGATAATCTATTTTTAACTACATTTATTGCAAATACAGGGGTCATAATGGAAACCATTGAAGAGTTGATTAGCGCACTTGAACTCGCTGTACCTGAATTAGACGCGCAAGCTTTGCGTGAAAATTTACCCGAGTCAGATGCTCAAGAAGATGTCCTTAATTGGTTATATGAATCACTCTCAGCTCAAGGATTAATGGACTATGTGGAGTGGACAGAATATTTTGGTGATATTCCGGATCTAAAATCGTTAGAGCATATCTCTTTGCCTGAATCACCGAGTGCATTGATTTTATCTCAAGTTGAAAATATTAATTGGGATGAGGTGAGTGTAGACCCTTATATGTTGCCTTATGAATTGCCTTATCTTGAATATATTAACCACTTTTTGACAGATAAAGGATTACGATTAGTGGATCTCACACCATTTGAAAATGCTTATATTTTCTGTATTCGAGATGATGAAGAAATTATGGAAAAATTAGATGGTGCATTAAATATTTTTGAAATGGGCATTAATGAGCGTGAGCCAATGGATAGGGAAGAAACGAAAGACTATATACGCTCATTAATTGAGTAATGCACTCATAACTAAATAAACCAAACTACAATTTAGAAAAAAACGATAAAATAAAACCCCGTCTTAATAAAACGGGGTTTTTCTCATTTATCAATAAGTCGTTAAATTAAATTTACCACTGTCCATCTTGTACATGCTGTTTACGATAACGATCGCACCACATTGCGGTTGCACCACAAATTGCAACCGGCATGATGACTAAATTTAGAATAGGGATCATAGTAAAAATATTAATAACCATACCAAATTGAAGATTATTCCATTTGTCTTGTTTCAGCGAAGATTTCATCGCTGCAAATGAAATTTTATGGTTATCAAATGGGAAGTCATTATATTGAATTGCCATCATCCAAGCACCAAAAGCAAACCATAAAACAGGGGCAACAGTTTGTCCGATAGCAGGAATAAAATAGAGCAATAACAAGACAATAGCACGAGGCAAATAATAAGCTATTTTAGTTAGCTCACGTTTTAAAATACGTGGAACATCCTTCAATATACCTGCAACGCCCGTATCTGGTGGTGCAATGCCAGTTATTTGACCTTCTAACTTTTCAGCCAACAATCCATTAAATGGGGAAGCAATAATATTGGCTAAAGTACTAAAGAAATAAGTAAACACCAATAAAATAAAAATAACGGATAATGGCCAGATTAAATAACTCAGCCACTGCAACCAATCCGGGACTTTTTCCATCATCCAATTGACCATGCCACCTATTTGACCATATAACCACCAAAAGGCACTTCCGAGAATAATAATATTGGCAAGTAGGGGTAAGATAACAAAACGTTTTAGCCCTTTGCGTGTGATTAAACGCCAACCAAGAGCAAAATAATGAAATCCATTTAAATTTTTATTCGTTTCTGTCAAATTTGTCATACTTCCTATTCTCTCCAATGAGGGCAAGCTAGTATCATATAGGGAGATAATCAGCCTTACTAGTCATGAATTGTCTAAAAAATGCGCATAAGAGATTGATGTGTGTATCTTTGTGACAAGAAAATTAAGTATTGGCTTGCACTTATGAGCATTGGCAAATACTCTTAGTAAAAAGTAATATTTGCCAACGTGGCTATTAAACCTCAAGACAACAGAGATAGAAATGATGCAGCAAAATTTGCGTCTGATATTAATCGTTGTTGGTGCGATTTTAATCATAGCTTTGTTATTACACGGCTTATGGATTGGTCGAAAAGAGCGTTCTAAGCTTTTCCGTAATCGCCCAGTAAAACGTCAGAAACAGAATTATCAGTCAGATGAGAACGATGACGAACCGCAATACGCTGAGGTTAGTCATCAGACATCAACTTTATCCTCTACTGAAAAGCGGGAGAGTGAGCCACCGATAAAATCGGAGCCTCTGCATGAACCTGAAATTTCAGTGGCTGATAGAGATCCATTAATGTCTGAACCCCAAACAAAAGGGAGCTCTCACGATACTTCATTACAGCAAGAGCCTAGTCTTGGTGTTTTTGATGTGATTGAAAAAGAGCCTGAACCCATTGTTAGGGATGAGCCAAAACAAGCACCTGCGGCTAATGTTGCTAGTGAAATAAAATCACATGTTAATACAGTAAGCCCATCAGCGAGTTTTGAGCCTTCAATTTCAGAGACTGGAGCTCACGTGACTCCTGTTGAAACTGAGGTTACGCATGATGCACCAGTTGAAGAGCCTAAAGCTGAATCAGCTTCGCAAGCAACAGAAGCGGAGAAAGAACTGGTTATTGTTTTAAATGTAAGTGCACATCATGGACAAATGTTAGATGGTGAGTTATTGATGCAAAGTATCATTCAGGCTGGATTCCAGTTTGGTGAAATGAATATTTTCCATCGCCATCTTAATCCAACAGCGAATGGTCCTGTTTTGTTTAGTTTAGCGAATATGGTGAAACCGGGAACATTTAACATTGATACTATGGCTGAATTAACCACACCTGGCGTATCTATGTTTATGATGGTGCCATCTTATGGTGATGCTAATCAAAACTTCAAATTGATGTTACTTACGGCTCAGCGTATAGCATCTGATGTAGGTGGTGTTGTGCTAGATGATGAACGTAAACTCTTAACGCCACAAAGAATCGAGCTTTATAAATCTAGGATCCGCAGGACGCTGGATTTAAATCAATAGCTTTTGTCTGTAAAAAAAGCCCCCGCTTGCGGGGGTTTTTCTTCTTTGGTGATAATCATGAATAAAAATACTCAACAAAAAATTGATAAACTTCGCATTACTCTACGTCACCATGAATATCTCTATCATGTCATGGACGCACCTGAAATACCTGATGCTGAATACGATCGCTTAATGAATGAGCTAAAAGCATTAGAAGCGGAACACCCTGAATTAATTACTTCTGATTCTCCAACACAGCGGGTCGGCGCCTTACCCCTGACAGCATTTGAGCAAGTGAGACATGAAATTCCAATGCTCTCTTTGGATAATGCTTTTGATGAAACAAGCTATCTGGCTTTCGATAAGCGTTTACGTGATCGTTTAAAGAATAGTGAAGAGATCACTTTCTGCTGTGAATTAAAATTAGATGGATTGGCAGTCAGTTTACTTTATGAAAATGGAATATTAGTACAAGCTGCAACGCGTGGTGATGGTACTACAGGGGAAAATATCACCGAGAATGTGAGAACAATTAAGGCTATTCCACTACGCTTATACGGTGAAGATATCCCTGCTCGCATTGAAATTCGTGGCGAAGTTTTTATGAATGAAAAAGGCTTTGAATATTTAAACGAGGAAGCGCGACGTACAGGTGGAAAAGTTTTTGCTAACCCTCGTAATGCCGCAGCTGGCTCATTAAGACAGCTTGATCCTCGTATTACAGCAAAACGTCCATTAACCTTTTTCTGTTATGGTGTTGGTGTACTCGAAGGTGGCGAATTGCCAACAAGCCACTATGAGCGCCTACAGCAATTTAAAAAATGGGGATTACCCGTTAGCGATGCTGTAAAACTTTGCACTGGTAGAAAAGCAGTCCTTGATTTTTATCACCATGTAGAAGAAATTCGCCCTAATTTAGGTTTTGATATTGATGGTGTTGTTATCAAAGTTGATGATATTGCACTGCAAGAAGAACTGGGTTTTGTATCAAGAGCACCACGTTGGGCTATTGCTTATAAATTCCAAGCTCAAGAGCAAATGACGATTATCAAAGATGTTGAATTCCAAGTAGGGCGTACTGGTGCTATTACACCTGTTGCACGTTTAGAGCCTGTTCAAGTCGCGGGTGTGGTTGTGAGTAATGCAACGTTACACAATGCTGATGAAATTGAACGCTTAGGGATACGCATTGGCGATACCGTGGTTATTCGCCGAGCCGGTGATGTTATTCCTCAGGTTGTCAGTGTGATTGAAGAAAAACGTCCTGATGATGCTCAAGAAATTATCTTTCCGACACATTGCCCTATTTGTGATTCTGATGTTGAGCGCATTGAAGGTGAAGCTGTTGCACGTTGTACTGGTGGTTTAATTTGTGGCGCGCAACGTAAAGAAGCACTTAAACATTTTGTTTCACGTCGAGCCATGGATGTAGATGGAATGGGCGATAAAATTATTGACCAACTGGTTGATAAAGAATACGTCAAAACGCCAGCTGACCTTTTCCGTTTAGATGAAAAAATTCTGTCTGGTTTAGAGCGAATGGGTGAAAAATCAGCTAAAAAATTGATCGCAGCTTTAGATAAGGCTAAATCAACAACATTTGCACGTTTTATTTATGCATTGGGTATTCGAGAAGTCGGTGAAGCAACAGCAAGTGGATTAACAACACATTTCTCAACACTTGATGCATTACGAAATGCAGATGTTGAAGCACTAAAATCTGTTCCTGATGTGGGCGATGTTGTGGCTAAGCATGTCGTTAATTTCTTCCAAGAAGAACACAATAGAACGGTTATTGATCAATTGATCAATGATGCCGGTATTACATGGCAAGCGCCTGTTATTGTGACTCATGAAGCGGGTGATAATCCTTTTGCGGGTAAAACTGTTGTGTTAACTGGATCGCTTTCACAGTTAACGCGTGATGAAGCAAAAGATAGATTAGCTGCATTAGGTGCAAAAGTGAGCGGAAGTGTTTCTAAAAAAACCGATATGGTGATTGCTGGTGAAGCAGCAGGCTCTAAGTTAGTGAAAGCTAACGAATTAGGGATAACCGTTATCGATGAAGATGAAATGATACGATTACTTGATCAATCGAAATAATCATTCTACTATTTAATAAATGCTACTGGGAAAACCTTCTCAGTGGCATTTTTACTTAAGCTAAATTTACATTTAATGTTTCTTAAGTAACTCACAAAGTGTGATCAACCTATCTTATTTAATAAATAGTGTGTATGCGGTTTCATGAGATTGTGACAATAGTCACATCCTAATGTTACGCGTTACATAAAATGCTCTACAAGATTTATTTTTATTTTTGGAGCATGCATGTCCTCTATCATTCACTTCGTTTTAGCACTCGCCGTTATTGGCGCATTAGCTTTCGTTGCGAGTAACAATCGCAAAGGGATCCGTCTGCGTTATATCGTGCAGTTATTAGTTATTGAAATCGCATTAGCATGGTTCTTCCTCAACTCTGATGTTGGTGAAGGCTTTGTTCGTGGCTTCGCTGGATTATTTGATCACTTATTAGGTTATGCCGCACAAGGTACTGAATTCGTATTCGGTGGCATGATGAAAGGTGGTTTAGCATTCTTCTTCCTGAATGTCTTATGTCCAATTATCTTTATTTCTGCATTAATTGGTATTCTTCAACATATCAAAGTATTACCTTTCGTGATCCGCATTATCGGTACTGTGCTTTCTAAAGTGAACGGTATGGGAAAACTGGAATCATTCAACGCAGTGAGCTCACTAGTTCTTGGTCAATCAGAGAACTTTATTGCCTATAAAGATGTATTAGGCAAAATGTCTCAGCGTCGTATGTACACCATGGCTGCAACAGCAATGTCGACAGTATCAATGTCGATTGTTGGTGCATACATGACAATGTTAGATCCAAAATACGTTGTTGCTGCTCTAGTACTGAATATGTTCAGTACCTTTATCGTCCTTTCTGTGATTAACCCATACTCTGTTGAAAATGAAGAAGAGATCCAAATGGGTAATCTGCATGAAGGTCAAAGCTTCTTTGAAATGTTAGGTGAATACATCTTAGCAGGTTTCAAAGTTGCATTAATCGTTGCTGCAATGCTGATTGGTTTCATTGCATTAATCGCTGCTGTGAATGCGATTTTCAGCATGATTTTCGGTATTAGCTTCCAAGATTGCTTAGGTTACGTTTTCTATCCATTAGCATGGGTAATTGGTGTACCAGAGCAAGATGCATTACGTGTTGGTAGTGTTATGGCAACTAAATTAGTGTCTAACGAATTCGTTGCAATGGGTAGCTTACAAGATATCGCTGCGGAAATTTCACCGCGCTCTGTAGGTATCTTATCTGTATTCTTAGTTTCATTTGCTAACTTTTCTTCAATCGGAATTGTTGCTGGTGCGATTAAAGGTCTAAACGAAGTACAAGGTAACGTTGTTTCTCGTTTCGGTCTAAAATTACTGTTCGGTTCTACATTAGTTAGCTTCTTATCGGCAGCTATCGCAGGTTTGTTTGTTTAATCTTTGAAGATAAAACAGATGGCATGTGAATAAAATAACAATGTAAACAGAGTCACTTGTTAATCAAGTAACAGAAAATCAAGCAGTACCTCTGGGTACTGCTTTTTTTATCTTTAATTTACCCTATAATCAGTTTTATCCCTCCAATGACGACGTGGTAGAGAACATGTTAGAGAAACAGCACCTTATCGATATAGCAAACACACAAATGCCATTTGGCAAGTACAAAGGACGTATGCTGGTTGATTTACCTGAAGAGTATCTATTGTGGTTTGCAAAGAAAGGCGAGTTTCCTGAAGGTAAGCTTGGTCAACTCATGGAGATGACCTTAGCAATTAAAATTGAAGGTTTAGAAGGGTTATTAAAACCATTAAAGCGGTGATGTTAATCATTATCCATAGCTGATTTATCAGGTGCTAATGCATTAATGATTTTCTGACTTAATTCAATAAATAATGTTTGCTCTCCGAGTGTTAAGCATTCACTTATTTTCTCAGCATTTTGTTTTCGACCTAATGCCGCTCTTGCTAGAAAAGCGTGACCCTCATCAGTTAAATGAGTAATAAGCTCACGCTTGTCTTTTTCAGAACGATACTGCGCAATAAATCCTAAGGATTTTAATCCTCGCATAAATTTCGATAAATTCTGTCTTGAAATCGCCAATGAATTACTTAATTGAGAAGGGGTTAAGTCACCTCGTAAGCGCAATAATTCTAAAATATCATATTGACCCCAAGTGACTTGTTCTGGGGTATAACGAGTTCGTTGCGCGACTAATGTGCATTGTAATAATGACAATGCGTTTTCTAATTCACACTTCTCCATAAATACGCTATCTCATAAATTATGTTAACTAAAGTTAATATTATCAGGTCATTCATTGCGAATAAACTTTATATTGATTAACTAAAGTTAATTAAATAAGATGATGTATAGTTAACTTTGGTTAACTACTTTATGGTTGGCCGATAAAACTTGACGCAGTTGATAAGAGGTGAAGTCGAAATGATGGACTATTTTAAAGATAAAGTGATTTTAGTCACAGGAGCAAGTACAGGTGTGGGTGAAGGTATTGCACAATTGCTATTCCAACGTGGTGCAACGGTTTTCATTACTGGTCGGCATTTAGAGGAAATAACAAAAACAGCACGTTCAATTGATATAACGGGCAAAAAAGTTATCGCTTTGCAGGCGGATATGACCTCATTTTCTCAAGTTGAAAAAATGATTGAAACTATTATCGCTCAAGTTGGAGCATTACATGGTTTAGTTAATAATGCAGGGATCACGGGACCTCATAATACATCTATTGTCGATTATGAGATTGAAGATTGGAAGGCAGTCATTGATACGGACATTAATGGCGTATTTTATGGTTTGAAATATGGCATACCTGCAATATTAAAAAGTGGGGGAGGGAGTATTGTGAATCTTTCTTCATCTAATGGCATTGTGGGGATTGCGGGTATTTCAGCATATACAGCAGCTAAACATGCCGTATTAGGGATCACTCGTTCAGCTGCACTTGAGTTTGCAGACAAAGGAATAAGGATCAATGCAATTGGGCCTGGCTATGTCGATACACCAAGAATGCAAATGCTACCCGATGAAGTACGTGAATGGATGGCAAATACACATCCAATGAAACGAATGGCAACCAGAGAAGAAGTCGCTAAAACGGTTGCATTTTTACTTTCAGATGAAAGCAGTTTCTCAACAGGGGCATTTTATGCCATTGATGGGGGTTATACAGCACAATAAAAATAAATAAAGAGGGAGGAGTCGAAAACAAAAAATCCTGAAGATTTCTCTTCAGGATCTTAAAATTCTGGTGGAGCTAAACGGGATCGAACCGTTGACCTCTTGCATGCCATGCAAGCGCTCTCCCAACTGAGCTATAACCCCACATATTGGATTGTTCTAGAAGTATATTGGTGGAGCTAAGCGGGATCGAACCGCTGACCTCTTGCATGCCATGCAAGCGCTCTCCCAACTGAGCTATAGCCCCAACATACTGGAACGGGCTTGATAATAGGCAACAAGCACAATACTGTCAATCAGTTAATCTCACATTATTTATTGATTGCTGAAAAAGAGTACAAAAAAAAGATACATTTCCTACTTTAGGAATGTATCTTTCTTAATAAGCAAGATTAACGAGTAAATTAAGCTTGTTTTTCTCTTTCAGTAATAAAGTCTAATGCTTTATTAATGCGCGCAACGCTACGAGTCTTACCAATAGCGTGAACGGTAACATCTAAGCCAGGAGATTGACCTGCGCCTGTTACAGCAACACGTAATGGCATACCTACTTTACCCATACCCACTTCCAATTCATTAGCGGTATCTTGAATTGCTTGGTGAACATTTTCAGCTGTCCACTCTGTAATTGCTGATAATTTATCGCGAACGACTTCTAATGGTTGACGAGCAACTGGACGTAAATGTTTTTTCGCTGCTGTTTCTTCAAAGGTGTCAAAATCAATATAGAAGTAATGGCAACTTTCAGCCATCTCTTTTAATGTTTTGCAACGTTCGCCTAATAATTTGATCAGCTCAACTAATGATGGGCCATTACTGGTATCAATATTTTGTTGTTTGACATGCCAATCCAAATGAACAGCAACTTTCTCTGCTGGCAGTGTATTGATGTAGTGATGGTTTAACCAAAGCAGTTTATCAGTATTAAACGCACTTGCTGATTTACTGATAGCTTCTAAAGTGAAATGCTCAATCATTTCATCAATAGTAAAGATCTCTTGGTCACCGTGAGACCAGCCTAAACGAACTAAGTAGTTTAATAATGCTTCCGGTAAATAGCCGTCATCACGATATTGCATTACGCTGACCGCGTTATAACGTTTAGAAAGTTTTTTACCATCATCACCTAAAATCATTGATACGTGAGCATATTCAGGCACAGGTGCACCTAATGCTTTGAGAATATTGATTTGGCGAGGCGTGTTGTTGATATGATCTTCACCACGAATAACGTGAGTGATTTCCATATCCCAGTCATCAATAACAACACAGAAGTTATAAGTTGGAGAACCATCAGTACGACGAATAATCAGATCGTCAAGCTCTTGGTTACTAAATTCAATTGGACCACGAATTTTGTCATCAAAAATGACAGAACCTTCTTGTGGGTTTAAGAAACGCACAACATGAGGTTCATCAGCGCTGTGATTATGGTTACCACCACGGCAACAACCATCGTAACGAGGTTTTTCACCTTTCGCCATTTGAGCTTCGCGCAGTTGCTCTAAACGCTCTTTAGAGCAATAGCAACGGTATGCAGTACCCGCAGATAGCATTTGATCAATCACTTGGTTATAGCGTTCGAAGCGTTTAGTCTGATAATAAGGACCTTCATCCCAATTCAGATTTAACCAATTCATACCGTCCATGATTGCATCGATGGCTGGCTGTGTAGAACGTTCTAAGTCGGTATCTTCTATACGCAGTACAAATTCGCCCTTATTGTGACGGCTATATAACCAGGAATAAAGTGCGGTACGCGCACCACCAACATGTAGATAGCCAGTAGGACTTGGTGCAAAACGGGTTTTTATTTTACTCATTGGGATTGCCTTTGTACGTCTTACTTATATATAGATAAGTAATCGTGATTATCAAAAAAACGAAATGGTTGCCTTATTTTATCACTGGATGCTAATTCCTCAATGCCATTAAGCTTTTAACAGAGATAAAATTTTCAAATTAATGATTTTTTGTTTGACGAAGAGTATCCGTGGGATTACTTTGGTTAATTGCTGTGTCACTTATGGTGCTAAAAAAAGCATCTTGACTAAAAATAAAACGAACGATCATTTTCACGATAAAAAACTGATAAAAATCGTTGACTCATAGCGCAGTATCCCTATAATGCACCCCATCACGACGGGCGGTTAGCTCAGTTGGTAGAGCATCTCCCTTACAAGGAGGAGGTCGTTGGTTCGAGCCCAATACCGCCCACCATTATTTTCGTTGTGATAAGTTGTATGATTTAGTGTAATTGGGCGGTTAGCTCAGTTGGTAGAGCATCTCCCTTACAAGGAGGAGGTCGTTGGTTCGAGCCCAATACCGCCCACCAATTACATTAAAGCGTGGTAGTGAGAATTTAGTCATCATGAAGTGGGCGGTTAGCTCAGTTGGTAGAGCATCTCCCTTACAAGGAGGAGGTCGTTGGTTCGAGCCCAATACCGCCCACCACTTCATTCGGTTATTTCGCGCAATATCACACAGTTAGGTATGGGTCGTTAGCTCAGTCGGTAGAGCAGTTGACTTTTAATCAATTGGTCGGGCGTTCGAATCGCCCACGACCCACCATCCCTAAAAATACAACATAAAGTAGTGAACATTGTGACGGGTCGTTAGCTCAGTCGGTAGAGCAGTTGACTTTTAATCAATTGGTCGGGCGTTCGAATCGCCCACGACCCACCATTCACAAAGCTACTTACAGATTTACGCAAAATTATTAAATGGGTCGTTAGCTCAGTCGGTAGAGCAGTTGACTTTTAATCAATTGGTCGGGCGTTCGAATCGCCCACGACCCACCATTTAATAATAAAGCGGGCGGTTAGCTCAGTTGGTAGAGCATCTCCCTTACAAGGAGGAGGTCGTTGGTTCGAGCCCAATACCGCCCACCACTTCTTTATCTCTTCGTTGTACCTCCTTATTTACTTCCCTAGTATTTTTCTAAAAGAATTAATAATAGTTATTTGGTTTCTAATACCTGCGCTATTGCTGCTAGTTGCATTCTTTGAGCCTTAATCTTGTTCTTTGTGTGTACTGTTCTATTACGTTGCTCGTTGCTTCACTTATGGCTACATATCCCTATAGACATGCTTTCCTTGTCCCTTATATTGGCATTATCTCTTTATCCTCACTTAGCTACTTATTTTGTTCCCTTGGAGCTCTTAGTTTCTAAGATTGCTTTAACTTATTATTGCATTGTGCTTGTTGTGAAGAAGACTCATAAGTCAGTTTCTTTATTACGCTTTTTTACATCCTGTCATATTTTTATCATTTAAATGGAGCCACTTAAAAAAAGAAAAGGTTCTTCTACTGTTAAGTCAATCATTTTAGATGAGGGATTGCGCTCAGTAGAAAATATGTATCTATTATTGAACGGGAGGAAAGTTTTGATCTGAAAATATTAAAAAAATTACTCTAATTGAAAAAGAAAGATCTACTCCTTTTGAGTGTAGATATAAGAATTTTCAATTTTTTAATAAAATTAAATAACCTTAGACGTACTGTGATAAATTATTTTTTCATTTTTTATGAGCAATATCTCTCATAAAATGAGCAAGTTAAAACATTTTTAGTCAGAATTGAAAAATATGTGGCACTCATTTTTTAAGAAAAAATACAGAAGATTAAAAGATAAAAATTGGGCTTTATAGTTAATCTTTCTTACTTTTTATAAATCATTGATCGTGCTAATAAGAATAAAGATTAAATATAATGATGTTTTATCTTCTTTTTTGAAGGGATGATATAGCAAGGGATTTTGCATAACTGTTTGATTTAAAATAAACTAAATTCAAAATTTGATATTTATCAATCTTTACATCATAATGAACTAGATAGTAAATGATATAAAGCAAAAAGAACTTATTTCATCAGTAATTGATTTGTCCTGAAGTGGTTAATTTCATTTTTTACGAAAAATAGAGAAATTTGTGCATTTAGCAGGAATATAAATTATATAAAAATATTAATGTTTATTTTCTCCTAAGAATAACTCTTATATGGAGTACGTGTAATTACTTAGGATGTAAAAAGATTAATTTTTGTTTTTTTTAACAAAATTAGATCATACTAAAGTTGATATTTAACAGCTCATTTCTTTGTGAATTTAACTTAAGATGTGATTATTGTTCTGTTTTTATAACGTGCCAAATGCGCGTATTTGAGTGAAAAAGAAAGAATAGTATTACATGGTCATAAAAAGAACGTTTTTTATAATAATACGCTTAGCCTTCAAATAACCTACTGATAAAACAAAAATATTTATATTAAGACTTACTTTTTTTCTATTTCATAAAGAAGATTTTTAATCTAATTGAAAATTAAAATAAGTTATTCATTAATAAAAATTCAAAAAAAATGAGTAATTAAATCTATTATCTATTTATTCTAGAGTAATAAAGAATTGTGGATCTTGAAATATATTTAGTTGAAAGAGTAAGGGTTTATGCTTATATAAATTAATTAACAAATGTTTAAAATGTGATTCATATCTATTTTTCTGTGTAATTAGTGTAAGTTTTTGATATAAAAACATAATGTTGGCTTGTTTGTAAACTAATCAGATTTCATTGATATTACTTAAGCAATTTAATAAAAATAAGAAAATCGTTACCTTTAGGAGGTTAATTTATTATTTTAAATAAATTAGACTAATATAAGTTGATTTATTTTTGCACAACTCAAACAATCACACTTTAAATTAAGCTTGTACTAGATGATAATTCTAATTAATGAGTAAAGTTTAAGAAAAAAAAAGCGTAATTTTATAAGTAAAATATTTTAACTATATGAAAACAAAGGGTATATAGTGCTCTCCTAGGTATTGTTAACTAGTATGAGTAAATCATTGTACTTGCACTGTCTTTTTTTGACTAGTTGAAAGTGTTTAAATGCGTAGTATATTATTTACATATGATAAGTCATGTTATGAATTGTAATATTTCTTATCTACTAAAAATAATATTTTATTAAAACAAAAAGGTGTCCTCGATAATATATAGTTTTACATATTATTGCGCGGGAACACACCATTATAAATTAGATATCAATCAAAGTGAAAAGCGAGAACAATATTATGAGTAGCAAGTATCCAGTCGCTTATGCAGTTGGACAAAAAATTAAGTCATTAAGAAAATCTCAAGGTTATACTGTATTTCAGTTAGCAAAAGAGATTGATATTAGTGAACAACAGTTATTTCGTTATGAGCGTGGTGTAAACCGTATTGATATTGATTGCTTAGTTAGAGTACTTGAAGTACTAGGCGTTAATATTGGTAGCTTCTTTGAAGAAGTTACAGGTGGAATGACTCAAGAAACTGAGCATAATGAACAACATATTCCAGCTCATTTCGATAGCAAGGCTCTTTCTATCTTCTAATAATATTCTTAAATTAGAAAGTAACTCATTTTAGAATAACTAAACTGAGTAAGATAATTCTTATATGTAGGCGTTTCTCTTTAACTAGTTAATAATAAGAATTTTCTTAATAGATGATATAAAGCCTCTATATGAAATAAATGCCCTTATTAGGGCATTTTATGTTTATAGGGAATGATAATTTTTATTTTTCACAAAAAAAAGAATAATTATATTGCATATGAACCGAGACTTTCATGCTCGGAGAAATATATTCTCGTATTTATTTGTATGATAAAAAACAGCTAATCAATGCTTGCTTAGAATAAGCTATTCATAAAATTACCACTTATATTACCTACCATGATTTTACCTCTTGATAACATTTTTGAAGCTATTAAACCTATGACTTATGCGTTTCATACCAATAAATTCGAAAAGAGTGAATCCTAATATGATAAAAGCAAAATGTGTGCATTGGTGAAAATGTGTTATCAGATCAAAATTTACGTATTTATCATTAAATGACTATGTATAGAGAACGAGTGGTAATATCAAAATAGAAGTAGTATGGGTTATTGTTACCTCTTCATCGTAAATATGAAGAGGCGGTAACAATTAGTCTTTGAGGGGGTTAAGAATATGTTTGAGCTGCTGATCGGTGAGGGTGATATTAAAAAATGTTTTATAAAATTGTTGAGTCTCTTTAGAGATATCAATATGCTTTGTTTGTTCTGGATATAAAACAGTCGCTAACCATAAAAATTGTAAAGCTTCCTCTGTAGTTTCACGGCACCACCAAAATAAGCCTTTAGGGTTTGTGTAAACTCGGCCTGCACGTACGGCAGTGATGGATTGCCATTCAGGTGTATTCTTAATGATTTCAGTATCTCTTGCATACATAGTGACAATGACATCAGGATTGGCATGAATAACTTGTTCTAAGGAAACATCACCAGCTCGGCTTGGTACATTATCAAACCAATGTTCTGCAACGTTAACACCGCCTGCAAGTGTTATCCAATCATGATTTAACGAAGGTGCGCCAGATGTTCTTAATGGCGAACCAAAAGCATGATAGACCTTCATTGGTTTATTGGTGCTTATCTCGTTTACCGCACTTTTTACAAGTTCTTTATTTCGCTGAAAGTAAGCTAAATAATCTTTTGCTAATTGGTGACTACTTGAACCTAAAATCTCACCAGTGATCAACGTTCTTTCTAACAATGCATCCATTGAACCTGATTTTAATAATGCAACACTGATCCTTGCATTTTTTAGCGCTGTCATTTGTGCATCAGATAGTTTTCCTGTTGCAAAAAAGATTTGAGGCTGGCTAACAATTAATGTTTCGATATTCAGTGTGTCATTATTACCTTTACTAGAAATTGAAGCCGTTTTTATAGCGGGAACAATCTCGGTAAAAAAGGGAATAGTTTTGACTAAATCGGTTGTGGAAACAATTTTATCTCCAGCACCAAGCATAGCAAGTATCGCATTTTGAGCATTCCAACTCGTGGCGACTCTTTCGGGGGAGTCAGGAATAGTAATGGATTGATTTTGATAATATTGAACAACTCGTTGTGCTTGTACATTAAAGGAGATACTGAGAGCCGAAGCTCCCAGTAACGCAATGCACAGAGTTTTGAAAAAAACTTTATACATTTCGTTTTCCTCTTAGAGCTCAATGCTTACAGAAGCGGAAACTTGGCGAGGTGTACCTAAGAAAGCATTTGCTCCCCCAATTGCGCCATTTTGGTTACCAGAGAAAATAGATGCCCAATAATGCTCATTAGTCACGTTATCTAAATTGAGGCGGAAAGTGGTTTTCCTATCCCAATATTGTGTTTGATAACGCGCACCCAGATCGAGTGTGGTATAGGCTTTTGCCCACATCGTATTGGTGGTATTTGCTGCGCGTTTACCTGTGTAGTGAACATTGGCGCTATAGATAACATTTGGCAAGGTAGGGTAATGGTATTCAGCTAATAAATTAGCTTGATATTTTGGTACACCTACAACGTCTTTATCTTGTGTTTGAGGATTTCCTGTGTTGGTTAAAGTAGGATCTAACCAAGTCATGCTACTAAAAACGAAAAGCTCATCAGTGACTTTTCCGTTAGCGATAAGCTCTAACCCACGGTTACGTTGTTTACCTTGTTCTTTAAAGATATTGTCGTTACCCACATAGGCAAAAGGGCGCTCTAATTGGAAAATAGCCGCATTTAAATTAAGATCGCCAATTTGTGATTTAATCCCCATTTCCCATTGTTCGCTACGATAAGGTTTTAGTGCTTCATTTTTGTTGTCGGCAGTGTTTGGTGCTGAATCCCCTTCTTCTAATGAATCAGCATAAGAAACATAAGTCATCACTTCAGGAATAGGCTTAAACATTAATGCGACAGCAGGACTTAATCCATTTTCGGTGTGATTTCCACCACCAGCACGATAAGACGTTTCTTTGATCCAGTTTTGGCTTAGCGATCCCATTACTGACCATTGAGGATTAAAGGTAATGGTGTCACCTAGAGTAAAGGATTGAACTTGTGAGCGACTGTTTTTAGTACGAGCAGAGCCAGTGTAAAAGCCTTCATGAGAAGGATCATCGTAACGATGTGGATTATTAATATCTTGAGTTGGTAATGTGAATTTTTGATCATCACCATTTGCGCCATAAATATCCCAACGATAACCGCTAGTGGCGAGAATTAAATCATGAGATAGTGCGCCAGTCATCACATGACCATTAACATTGACAGAATTGCTTAAAACAGTAAAACGACCATAAGTTGTCGGTACTGATAACGTTGGTGTAAATTGCTTACCATCATGACTTAATTGGTTAGAAACAGAACGGAATCCGCGATCAGCCGTTTGATAACCAATTGCTACACTGATTTGCCAATCTTCGTTAAAATCATGTTTTAGTCGGCTACTTACTGTTCTGGTATGAAGATCAACGCCGGCAAAAGCTTGACCATAGCCAGCTTTAGTTGGATCTGGTGCATCGGGTAATGCACTAACTTTTGGTCCATAAGAGAATGCACCAGGGTAACCCATTTTTTTAAACCAATAATCACTAAAATTCACTTCTAACACAGTATCAGACGAGATATTCCAATCAAATGTGGTACTGATTAGCTGGCGACGTGTTTTGCTACCTGTGACGTAACCTTTACCTTCATCATGCATTAGATTAATGCGATAACCAAAAGTGTTGTTATCATCAATAAAACCACCTAAATCAAGATGGCCTTTAAATTGGTTATCATTGACATAAGTTGCATTAAGTGACGTTAAGCGTTTTAAAGTTGGACGTTTTTGTGTGAAATTGAATTGCCCACTTGGGCTTGCTGGTCCATAAAGTGAACCTGTTAGACCATTGATAATATCTACACGCTCAAGCATTTCGATAGGAAAGGCTGTAGTAGAAATAATATTCATACCATCTAAACGAGAGTTAGCAACAACATTGCCCTGCATTCCGCGGTTTTGAGGACGGCCAACATCCATACCGCCACGTGCTTGCATTTGAGAAGAGGCATTATATTTTAAGATATCTGCAACACTAGTGACTTGTTGATTTTCAATCATAGATTGAGTAAAAGTATTTGTTGTATAAGGGGTATCTAACCATTTTTTCTCGCCTAATGGCCCCATATCAACTTCACGAGTAACAAATCCCGCACCTGCTTCACTATTATTTACTGGTTGTGCAGTAACGACGATTTTTTCAGCATTATCAGCGGCTACACTTGCTGATACAGCTAATGTTTGTGCTATAGCACAAGCTATTGTCGAAATGATAAATTTCTTCACGATAGATTCCCAAAATGTATTTTTTAGTTATATAAACCCATCGATATTAAAAAATTTATATAACGATATATATCGCGAATGCAATGTATATCATTGTATAAAATTATATATAACGAGAGTGGGCGCCGACTATACACCGAATAACATGTAAATAAAATGATATATTTGCTAATAATAAAATTATGAAATTGTTTCTGAATTTAGATCAAAAAATGCCCGCTTAAGCGGGCATTTGAGGAAATGGATCGTAACAGAAGGGATCTTGAGAAATTAATGCTCTGTTTTTTCTGTTATTGAACTATGATCATCATGTTTTTGGTGACGGTGATGACCATCGATCATACTGCGGAATGTTTGAGTAAAAGTGTCACCCAGTGTACATAAGTAGAAGTGCGCACAAATAAACATTAATGCCACGATCCCTAATATTAAGTGTGCTTTTAGCATCCAATAGCCTTCACCAAGTACTTCAGGATATAAACATAATAATCCAGTAACCAATAACAGCGGCACTAAACCAAACATCACACCTAAGTAAGCGAGTTGTTGAAGAGGGTTAAACTTGTCAGTTTCAGTTGCTGCAAAAGGATGAGGCTCGCCTTTCATTATGCCATAAAGATAAAAGCGAGCTTGTTTGATGCAACGACCAATTAGCCCACTAAATCTTACTTTGTAATGTACACCATTACTAGTTGTTAGATTGATAAGGATAAAACCAATCCAAAATGCAATCAGTACAAAGCCACAGATCTTATGTAATAGCACCATTGAAGTGACATTACCGATAGAGAAGTGCCCTAAAAATCCACTTAATAGTAATAGGATAAACAGTAAAGCATTACCCCAGTGCCAAAAACGAATTGCTTTAGAGTATAAATAAACGCGTTCTTCTTCATAATGACCAGAATGTTTTGGTGCAAGGGCATAGCGTAGTAAGCCATGAATAACTAATACTGCTATCATAGCAACAATTAATAAACCAGCTGCCATTAACCATACAGGCCAATAATCTGGCGTATAATGGAGTTCTGCTCCCCAGATACTAGTCATGCTTTATCTCCCTGATGGATTTCTTTACGACGGAATAAACTTGGTTTTCCGACATTATCTAATTGGTATTGATAAACGGATTTTTGTTTGATCCAAGCCTGAATTTCAGGTGAGTCAATGCGACCAAAAGCAAGTGCATCTGTTGGGCATACCGATACACATGCAGGTAATTCACCTTCAGCTAATCGAGTATCAGAACAGAAGTTACATTTATCTGCGATATGCGTCATTGGGTTGATATAACGAACATGGTAAGGGCAAGCACCAACACAGTAATCGCAGCCGATACACAGCTCTTTTTTCACCTGAACGATACCATTCTCATCAATAAAAGAGGCACCAGTAGGGCAAACAGAAACACAAGGTGCATCTTCACAATGCTGGCAAGAAACACGGAAAAATTGGTAATGTGGATTACCCGCTTCGTCGTCATGAGGGCCTTGAATTTGGACTTGAAGCCGGCTAAATCCTTCAGGAATGTCATTGATGACTTTACACGCAACAGTACAAGCTTGGCAGCCAATACAACGTTTCTCATCATGTAACATGACAAATTGTTTATCATTATTGTTCATTGTTATTTTTTTCCTTAAGCCCGACTAATTCTGACACCTGATGTATGCACATCAGTACCTGATACAGGACTAATTTCATGAGGTAATAAGTTGCCACAGTGAACGCCTGTTGTAGTCGCTGCTGTTCTCGCACCTGCTTTTGCACCTGATCCCATATAAACAAATACAGTGTCAGGGCGAATGCCTTCCGTTATCAAAGCATGTGCTTTTTCTTTGCCTATACTGTTTTCCAGAATGATTTCATCACCATGTTTAATTCCATGGTTTTTAGCTGTTTCAGGGTGAAGCCAAACAGGGTTTTCCCACATTAATTCAGCTAATAACGGTACATATTGTGTTGCACCATTAGTATGAACGGCGACTTTACCTTGTATAAAATAAAGCTCGTCTTTTTCTTTTAATGGGAAGTTGTGGAAGCGTGGAATACCGTAGTTTTCTAAACGGCTTTCTAATTCTTCAGAGTAGATTTCAATTAAGCCACTTGGTGATTTAAAGGAGAGGGCTTTTTCCATTGTATTGTTGCTATCAACATGCTTAATTGCATCTGGATATTGCTCAACAAAGGCTTTTACATAAGAAGGTTCGCGTAATAACAGTGGAATACCATAAGAGATATAGCCTTTTTTATGCATCTCTTTATAAAGTTCTTCACTACCATTAACTTGATAAAGCTGTCTTACTCCCATATTTTCCCAAGGGAAACAGGCTTCTAATCCTAATGCTTTACCTAATTCCATCCAAATTAACCAACTTGGTTTAGTATCACCAATCGGTTCGACAACTTGCTGGCGTAATGCATAAGCTGGGTTTAACCCTGAAACATCAGCAACTTCTTCATCACGTTCTAAATAGGTACATTCAGGTAAAAGATAATCGGCATAAGCGGCACTTTCACTTAAATACACATCACAGCTAACAATTAAGTCTAATTTCTGTGCGGCTTTCTCTAGATCAGGACGACAACTCACTGTTTGGAATGGGTTATGACGAGACATAATCCATGCTCGTGTTTGATACGGCACGCCTTCTAATGTTGAATCGATAATTGATTGAACAATACCGCCACCTTTATTGATGTACTTAAATTGAGGAGCTGTAGCATCAATACGTTTTGCGGTAATTTCAGGCATACCTTTAACGCTTGGTTTCGCTAATTCAGGCGCAACATTAATACCTGCTAATTTATTGTATTTTGTCGCTGCTTTTTTCTGATACATACCGCCTTCACGTTCAATGTTGCCAAGTAACGCATTGAAGGTGAAGATCATTCTACGCATATTAATTTCTTCTTTATTAAAGGTTGCGCGGTGACCTGGCATAATCAGTGCGTGAGGTGCTTTTGCTGCAATCTCACGAGCAATACGAACAATATCTTTAGCTGGAACATCAGAATGTGCTTGAGCCCATTCAGGGGTTGTGTCTTGTAGAACCTCTTTTAATTGTGGGAAACCTACCGTAAATTTCTCAATAAACGCTTTATCGTAGAGATCTTCTTTAATTAAGATATGGCACATTGCCATTAGAACTGGCAGATCGCCGCCAGGACGGATTGCGAACCACTCATCTGCTTTACTTGAAACAACTGATAAACGAGGATCAAAACTGACTAATTTTGCACCACGCTCTTGCGCTGTCATTAACTCATGTGTTTCAGCAACTTCAATGCCTTCATAAAGGTTGTGACCAAAAGAGAGAATATATTTAGAGTTCGCTAAATCCATCTTAAGATCGCCACCCATCATAACGGATGCTGCAATGGCTTTGCCTGCCGGGCAAGTAGATGCGTGTGTAAAGGTATTTGGAGAGCCAAAAGCGGCAGCCAAATGGAAAAGATGAGAAGAGAGTGAACCTGATTTAGATGAAAAAGAGATACTTTCTGCACCATAATTTTGTTTTATGGCGTTCATCTTTTCTGCAATTTCTTTATAAGCTTGTTCCCAGCTTATCACTTCCCACTCACCAGCGCCTCGTGGGCCTTTGTGTTTCATTGGTTTGACAATACGATTTGGATCGTTAACGAGGCTAACGCCACTTCCACCTCTTGCACAAACTCGGCTACTTTGATGCTCTGCGTTTCTGTTTCCTTGGATAAATACAGTTTTATTGTTAACAACCTGAGCTTCTATCGGGCAACGATAAGAACACATTTCACATAGGCTAGGTGTTAATGTTGACTGACCCTTAAGAGAATCTACAGGATTAAATGCAAGTGCACCTGGTGGTAAACTACTCACGGTACAACCCACACATCCTATCCCCATCCCCTTAATGAAAGAACGACGACTAATACTCATATAACCTCCAGTTTCTTCTTATAGCTAAATATTATATACGGACGATTAAATAAATATTTGAAGGCGCCTCCATTTTATTAATCCATAAGTGATGAGTTAGTTGTAAATAATAAATAATAGAGAATAAGAAGTTAATAAATATCACTAAATAAATTAACTAAAATAGACAAAATTAAATGATAATTATTTTCTTCTATTAAATGCTATTATAAAAATCTGGGGAAGGAATAGGGGATTTTAAGGGATAAGGGATTGATGGATAGTTCTTTTAAATTCACGGGCTTATATGATTAATTTGTTTTATTAAAGTGTATTTAAAATATATGATTAATAATAATTAAAATTTGACAAAAAAGCCTATCGATATATAATTATTTATATATCGAAATGACATTATATTGTAATTAACTTGTTATTTAAAAATCATAATAAATAATACTTTTGATGTTATTTAAATCCAGTTTCTTCTTAAATTATCTTCTTCTGAAAAATAGCTAACTTATTATTATGATGATAAATGAAAATAAAATAGAAAAATAAATAGGTGTTTTTTTATACAAAAAATATTCATCGAGACGTGATCAGATTGATACTAAAAATGAGACAATTTATAAATTATTGTTCATTATGTTTAAATATTAATTAATGATATTAATCGTTATGGAACTGTGTCGTGATTGTCAAAAAGAGATATTTTTTGTTTTATGTGTCTCAATAACATTAATGCTAGGTGAAGATGCGTAGGAAAAAGATGAGGTGAAATGTTAAAAAATGGCGACTCTTTTGAATACTCAAAGTCACCATCTTATGTGTAGTCGTTATTGTTTTTTCCGTTATTTATTGTCTTGGTATTGTCTATATAGAAGAAAGGATTTAAAACAGCATGACAATTAAAACAAGACTCAATAACAGAGGATAAACTCTTGCGTGCCATTTATCAGGAATGCGAGATAAAAAGCGTTCAGAGATCTTCAAGCCAACCCAAGTACTACAAATCAGAATAAGTGCAGCTTTTAACCAAATATAACCAATAAAACCTGATTCACTATTTAAAGGTGACGTAAAAGAAAGAGCGACATAAGTAAATGTTGCCGTGAGAGCTAAAGGTAAGGTTAATGTATTTGCCATTGCTGCTGATTGTGCCATGGGGGTTCCTCTACGACGCAATAAAGGTACTGTCATCACACTCCCTCCAACGCCTAAAAAAGCAGCGATAATACCAATTACTGTGCCATTAACCGTTTCTCTTGCTTTAATCACTTTTTTTGAGTTGTGAGTCGGAGCCATAAAACCGGGGCGAAAATAACAATCTAAAATAGTGATAAAAAGATAACCAATAAAGATCCATTTGATCCACGTACCTTCAACTGTTAATGCGAGAAGAGCACCTAAGATCCCACCAAAAGCGATACCCATAAACAGAATGGACATGATATTCCAATCAAGCCTTTTGGCTTTATGGTGTTTAATGGTTGTGACTGTCGCAGAAAACAACATAATTAATGCAGAGGTAGCAACTGCGATTTGCATAGCATGTTCGGCAGGTAAACTGTCTATTCCCCAAAGTGTCAGAATAAGTGTATAGAGTAAGGGAACAGTAATAAAACCTCCGCCAAAGCCAAATAACCATGTTGTGATGCCTGAAATTAAACCAAAAGAAATCAGCCAGAGTGTCATTTCAAATCTCCTGTTGAGTCAGGAGATTAACAATATAGAATAAAGTGATGGCTTACCCACGCGATAATGACAAGTTTATACGAATTTAGGACAATTTAAATATTATGCGTAATATCGATATCAACAGTGTGGATGATCTTCCTCGTGATATTTTGGCATTAGGCTCTGATTATCCTTATGACACATTACTTGAAGCTCATCATCATCGGCGTGCGCAATTTTTATATGCCCCTAGTGGGGTAATGAAAGTCAAAACAGAAGATGGTCAATGGATTGTATTGCCTTACAGTGGTGTATGGATCCCCGCAGAAAAAGTACATCAAGTGCTAATGTTGGGTAGTAGTACTTATAGTCTCTATATTGAGCCTAATAAAATTCCTCGCCATTCAGAATGTTGTGAGGTTTTACAAGTTTCCCCTCTGCTTCATCAGTTATTACTTTCTGCCAATGAACTTCCTTTACTTTATGATTTAGGCGGGCGAGATAGCGCATTATTGACTTTGCTTTGTCATGAATTATCCCAAGCTAAGCCATTACCTTATTTTACGCCATTACCGCAACATGCTTTATTAGATGAATTGTGTACTGAATTTATGTCACGACCTAATATTCGCACAACACCAGAAATGTGGGCTGAAAAATTAAATAAGAGCCTACGTACATTTACTCGTCTTTTTCACAAGGAGACTGGACTTTCTTTTCGAGATTGGCGCCAAAAAGCGTGTTTAATGTATGCGTTAACCGCTTTAAAGAAAGGAGATTCAGTTACTGAAGTTGCTTTAGAGCTGGGTTATGAAAATCCGAGTGCTTTTAGTGCAATGTTTAATAAAGAGATGGGATATTCACCGAAATTGTTTTTAAAACGATTGAAAGAGTTTTAATAAAACAGACATATATAAGAGTAAACATAATCAATGATAATGATATTTATCAGATACTTTTTAAGTCAAATTGTATTGTTCAAAAAAGAAACAAAAAAATTCCTTCCAATATCAGTGCGTTAAAACTTGATTAATAGAGAGTGAGGGGGGTAAAATGTAGCCCGTCCATAAGTCATGCTTTATCTTCCTACGTATGTTCCCTTAGTTAAATGGATATAACAAGCCCCTCCTAAGGGCTAGTTACAGGTTCGATTCCTGTAGGGAACGCTCTGAATCCATTCGCATTAGTTCGCCTTTGTTCGTAAAATCCCACAAAATTCAATATACACAATAATTTCCTTTCCGTTGTGGTTCTTATTAGTTCGTTGGAAAACTTCTATCTTTATTGGATAAATTTTTTCTCCAGCGAGATTTTACCCAAAATGTTAACTGTAAAGCAGACATCATCATTTAAAGCAAAAGATAAACCGTATAAGGGCTCTGGTGGTATCTATTTGTGTCGGTAACACATCAAACATTCAATTTCATGGACAATAAATAATTACTGCGATGGTAGAAAGTATTGTTTATGTAGCAATGAAGTCGATTGTAGAAAATCTTGGTATGAGTTGGTTGATTAAATCAAAAAAATCAATAAAAACAATAATAAATACAACTTTGTTCATATGAATATGGTCGTTATAGATAAAGAATTACGTAATATTTTATGTATGGCATTAAAGAAATTAAATGGTTGGCTGCTCAGGATTAACTCATCTAAGGTGAAAGAAGGTATCCGTAACTATTCCGACTATAGCCGAAATCAGACGATTGTTTTGCAATTATTATTGAATGCACTGTATTTGTATACAGTGATTGTGTGCTGTTAAATATAAAAAGGAATTTATATGAGTGATAATGAAGATAGAGATATTCGGATTGAAATAACCGATGGCGTCAGTAGTCATGATTACTATGATTATGATGAAGATGATAATTCAAATTACACAGATAATGACAATGAAGATCGAGACAGAAACGAAAGAGAAAGAGATATTCAAGATGCCTCTGATATTGATTTAAACCAATATCCTGAAAAGTTAGTAATGGCATCAGCTGGCCTCCCTGCTTTAGGTTTCCTTACCTATCAAGGTGTTCTTAGTTTTAGATCAAGTCCATTTGTTTCCGCTAATATTAAGAGTGTCTTTTCTAAGTCATTGACAGCGTTAAAAGCTAGCACATTAGAAGCAATTTCTGTTGCTCCAAAACTGGCTAGAGTTACAGGTGTCGGAATTGCAATCGAAGGAGTGTGGCCAAGTAGTAATATTATGTCTACTCAAGCTGAAATGGCTCTGCTGGAAAAATACGGTGTTTTAGACAGAGATATTTTTGATAGAAATAAAGCTCGTAAAGTTACAACCATGCCTGCTGATATTGTTACTAATCAAATTAGCAACATTGGTAAAAAAACATCATTAAGTATACATACTCAGGTTATGTCTGCTTTAGATAAGAATACTGGAAAGCAACGAACCATTGTATCAACGGGTCAGGCTATTAGTATTCCAATCGTAAAAGCAACAGCAACAAACACACCAAATGTTTATACCGCTCCTATTATTGCAGGCGCAAAGCCAGTGCGTATTAGCGTTTCTGAAAATAAAGCGGATAAAAACAAACAAGTAGTCATTAATTCCAAGCCTAACGTTGGATACTATATCCCTTCATCCAAATTAAAGACTCATCATGCGATTGTTGATTTTGGTGGAAAGCATGAAGCTCTTTATGTCTCTATTATCGACGTTATTGATATAAATAATGAAAAGCAAATAGTGGAAAAAGAATGGGCTGAATGGTCGACTCTATATCCTTTAGAAGCCGCATTATTAGAGCTTGAAGAAGCAAAAAAAAGATTAGCTAATATTGACAAACAATATCAGGCTCAAGTCGCTGTTATTAATAAACTCAAAGCTACGCCAGAAGGTTTGGCTTTAGCCGACCCTGTTAAAAATCCTCTTGTTTATAAACAGGACAGCAAGCAATTAAAAATAACAAAACAAGAAGTTAAATTTAATGACAAAGAGTTATTAAAAGCAATTTTGAGTCGGCCTAATGACTATCCTAATATAGTTGTTCAAAAGTTAGTTAAAGAGTCTATTAAAGGCCCGCAGTTATTTGCTGTTGCAGCTCTTTTAAGTGCTTTATGTGATTCAATTTTAAAAACCCACGCTCAAATCGAAGATGCAAAGAAAAAACTGGCTCCCATTCTCGAATCACGCAAAAAAGCAGAAGGAAAGAAAAAAGCTGCTGAGGATAAGGTCGAGGATATAGAGAAAAAATTGGGTGCTTATGGTGAGGTAAATACCAAAGGAAAATCTAGTGGCCGTGAATTTAATAAAGATAAAGCTGGTGGACCAATTAAAGATTTAGATTGGAAAGATGTAAAAATCGATCGTGATGGCGTTGATAAAGTAAAATTACACACAGAGCGTTTTGGTGAGTCAGCTGATAACAAGGAAATGATTGATCGACTGGAAAAAATATTGCGTGGTGAAATAAAAGCTACTGATATTGACAAGCGGTTTTATACACATGAAATTAGAGAATTGGAACGGTATCGTAATTTAGGTATTAAAGATGGCGAGGTTCCGAATAATATTGATGAGGTTTGGAATAATACTCATACAGCGACACTAGAAGATTATAATATCAATGAACGGACGCAGCCTTTATATACACCAGAGGCTATCGAAGCATATGATAAATCTCAGGAGATAAGATAATGATTGATGTTGAAAGTATTTATAAAAACGAAAGCGTAGAAGATGTGCTTCTATATTTTGCCCCAAAAACGACGTACCCAAGCATTGATCGTTGTTATGTGAGATATAAATTTGAAGTTGTTGAAAAAGCTATACTTATAAAAACAATGGGTAAGCTTTTACAGGAAGGTAAATTAGCTAAAGATAAGAAGGGGCTAACAATTAAAGGTCCTAATTGGAAAGAGCCTAAATTTGTTACTCAAAAAAAATACGGAATTAAATAGATTTAAATCCATTTCGATGGATTTTTTATTTTCTCATTAAAGTACGTTCTCAAATGTGCCAGTTGTTGTTGTTGTTGTTCAACTTCGGACGCAACGACTGGCATGTTTAGACATTCTATATGCGACACCACTTGTGGCTAAATCGACATTGATTTTGTCTTTTTCTTCTTGAGTTAGGTTTGCGAGGTTCATAATGGATCCGGTTAGTTTTTGGAGAGTATAGCAGGGTGTGGAATTAAAAATGAGGGGGTGGTATAAAAGTATCACCTTTCTCACAGGTTCGATCTCCAAATCAATTTCATTTTCCCTAATTGGGTAAAATTATGGGTAAAATATTTAAGTTTTAGTAATTTATTACTATAAATCAAATAAGTAATCATTGCTTGTGAAGTCTGTAGGGAACGCTATCTATTACCTATTTTATAAATTTAGAAATTATTCCTAGAGCAGTGTTTATCAATCCACGCTATTATCGCTATTATTTTGCTTCCTCATTCAATAACCAGTAATAAATTTAGGTTTTTATATGGATATAAAATCAATTAATGATATTCGATATTTAAAGTTTTTATTTATTACTTATTTTTTTCTGCTGGTGGGGTGTAATTCTAGGCCTACTGATGTCCTCGTACCTCCTGAAAATTTTTATCAAGTTTCAGAAAAAGTTTATCGTTCAGGACAACCAACACCCGGTGAAATGAAATGGTTAGAAGCCCAAGGTATCAAGACGATTATTAACTTACGTGAATATCATAGTGATAGTGATGATGTAAAAGGTACGCAACTAGAAACTTTTCACGTAAAAATGAACGCAGGTAGAATTAATGATAAGGACGTCATTGAGGTATTACGTAAAATAAATAGCACGTCTGATCCTGTGTTAGTGCATTGTTGGCATGGCAGTGATCGCACAGGGACTGTTATAGCAATGTATCGGCTAATATTTGAGAATTGGACAAAAGAGCAGGCAATTGCTGAATTAAGAAAAAAAGAATACGGCTATCACGAACTCTTTTTTCCTAATATTATTCAATACTTAGAAGAAGTTGATATTTCCGCAATAAAACAGCAAGTATTTAATCAGCAAGTCATAAATAAATGATTGATTTAATACGCTATTGAAGAAATGAAAATAGCGTATTATAAATAAAAAAACGATGTTTATAAATTTTTGTGGAAATAAAATGTCAAATAATCAGATTAACTTGATGTCAGAAATCACTTGCCCGTATTGTCATACTCTATTAAACCCCCTTGAAGACGATTGTTGTGTATTTTGTTCTTATGGAACAGTACCTTGCCCACCGATTCAAGAAGAAAAATCATCTGGGAAAACATCATGTTGCTATCAACATGAGAGCAAATAATTATTTATCTATAACAGTTAAATAAAATAATTTTATATTCAAAGGTAAATTAAACATCAATTAATTTATTGATTTGATTTTAAAAATATATTCTTGTTTAAAAAATAAATTACTGCTAGATTTTATTTAGTCTATTTATAAGGTTTATTTTTATGTCATATATCACAACCTCTCCAGCAATTATTATTACCATCACTTAGTGGTGGGGATTGGTTGTATTAAGAACCCGCCAGATAAGCGGGTTTTTTTATTTTTAAACTCCTTATCTGGTACAAAGATAAAGATAAGGACAATAAATGTTTACTTCAGAAGAAGTTGATCAACATACCCAATCTCTAACGCAGCTAATTGTAAATGCAGACCAAGCTATTACTGACGAAAATTTTGAGTATCTAATGAGTTTTTATACTGAAAATGGCACGTTAGTGGTTAAAGATGATTTGCATGTTTCTGGTAAGCCTTCACTAAAAAAAGCATTTATGACAATTGCTGGATTTTTTAATCACTCATTACAAGTTTCTCAAGGAAGAGTGAAAGCTATTTTTGGTGAAGATTGTGCACTTGTTTTAGCACAAACACTTTTAAGTGCAAATATGCCAAATGAAGGAAAGTTTAATACAGTAAGAGAAGCCACTTATGTTTTTAAACTTATTAATGACCAATGGCTTTGTGTTATCGATAACTCTTATGGAACTGATTTATTAAAATCATCTTCTGATGCTCGTTTACATTTTTTCTGTGGAAAAATTGCTTCTGGTAAATCAACGTTAGCAAAATCATTCGCTAAATCACCCAGAACGGTATTAATCAATGAAGATGAATGGTTATCGCGACTTTACCCAAATCAAATAAAAACAGTAACTGACTATATTGAAAAAAGTGAGTTAGTGAAGGGGGTGTTAAGCGAACATATTGCAGTTCTTCTTAATGCTGGAAATACCGTTATTATGGATTTTCCGGCAAATACACCAAAGCAGCGAAAATGGCTAAAATCATTAGCTGATAATACGGGAATGCCTTATTTATTTCATGTTTTGAAAGTAGAAAATGCTGAGTGTAAAAAACGATTATCTTTACGTAATCAATCAGATGAGAACCCGTTTAAAACCACAGAAGTAGAGTTTGATTTTATTACACAGCATTTTTCGTACCCTGATCCAGAAGAGCGATTAGTGATAAAAGAATATAATTAAATAACATCATAGATTTTTATATTAGCCCATAATATTGGGCTAATATTTTAAATCAGCTCAATAAGATAATCACAAAAACCGAATTATCTTATAAGATCAAAACCTAATAAAAGTACCACTTATCATGCATTGACAGTATTATGTGTAGAGTTTATGAATATGCGAACTATGATGCTGTCCATCATAAGATAATTAGCGGAGAACATTATGAAGTATCGCCTGTGCGGTGTTGCTCTTTCAGTCGCCTTACTTTCAGGATGTGCAAGTACCCCTAATAATGGGGAGGGGCGCTCTGACCCATTGGAAGGGTTCAACCGCCAGATGTTTGATTTTAACTACTATGTTTTAGATCCCTATATCTTACGCCCTGTTGCGGTTGTTTGGCGTGATTATGTGCCCCCACCAGCAAGAAATGGCTTATCTAACTTTTTAGGTAACTTAGAAGAGCCGGCAAGTATGGTAAACAGCGTATTGCGTGGTGACTTTGAGAAGGGGGCAAAACATTTTGGTCGTTTCTGGATTAATACCGTTTTTGGTATGGGTGGCTTAATAGATGTCGCTGGTATGTCTAAAGAAACGATGGAAAAAGAAGTCCCAATGCGATTTGGTAGTACGTTAGGTCATTATGGTATGGATTATGGCCCCTATGTGGTTGTACCGGGCTATGGTAGCTTTACTGTCCGTGAAGAGGGCGGTGACTGGGCTGACTTAACGTATCCTATGCTGAGCTATTTAACTTTTTGGATGTCAGCAGGTAAGTGGGCATTAGAGGGCATTGAAACACGGGCACAATTGCTCGATTCCGATGCGATTTTACAAAACTCGTCTGATCCATATTTAATGATGCGCGAAGCTTATTTCCAGCGTAACGACTTTCAAGCTGATGGCACTGTAAAAGAAAATCCTAATGCGAAAGCTATTGAAGATGATTTAGATTCTATCGATTAGTTTATTATCTTTGTTAGCTTGATGAATAAATAAAAAAATGGTCTTAAAAAAGACCATTTTTTGTATAAAAAGCATAGTGAAAAATTAGAAGCGGTAGTTAAAATTCATACCGTATAACCATGCTTTACCTGATGATTCAAACTCATATGCAGGTAATGGTAAATCTTCAGATAGTTTCTCTTTGATTGTGACTTTTTTACCGTGCATATATGCTAAGCCAACATCAACAGACATATCTTTGTTAAATGCGTAGGTTGCCCCTGCACTTAACCAGAAACGGTCTTGGTCTGGAATAGAGATTGAGCGTTTATCAGCAGGAACAGGGCTGTCATCAAAAGCAATACCAGTACGGAATGTCCAGTTATCATCGTGATAATAGGTTGTACCTAAAGCGACACGCCATGCATCACGGAAACCTTCTTCTTTCTTGAACAGTTGTTGACCATCACTCTTACGTGTTGCTCTTAGCTCTTCGAAAGCACTCCAGCTTGTATAAGCGAAGTTATAGTGTACCGCCCATTTTGGTGCTACACGGTGATAAGCGGCAAATTCCCAAATTTCAGGTAGGTTAAGGTCAAGTTTACCTTTAATGGTTTCACCGTTAGTGCCTACAATTCCCATTCCTTCGAGTTGTGGAATTGAACGTAAGTCATTTTGGTATTCACCGTCTTTAAATTTGACTTTCACTTTAGAACGGTAGGTGAAACTAATACGGTTACCTTCATCAAATTCATATAATAAACCGGCGTTCCAGCCAAAACCCCATGCATCTCCCTTCAATTGAGCAAAGCGGTCACTTGGCGATAGGCTTGATAAATAACCGCCTAATTGCTCCATGCCCGGTTTTTGTGATAAAGCACCACCTAAAACTTTACCCGCTTCACCAACATGGCGTGTAATTTCTGCATCAGCATAAAGGGCATTTAAGCCTAAACCAACACTAAATTGGTTATTAACACGGTAACCTGTGCTTAGATTTAAGTTCATGGTTTTTAAATCAGTTTTACCACCGATGAGACCCGCAGGATAATCGTTCGGAAAATCTGTTGCTAAACCAAAGTTTGTTGTACCTGATGCGCCAATGGCCCATTTATCATTGATTGGTGCTACAAAGTGGATATTAGGCACTAATGCACTTGGTGCGATGTCTTTTGCAGTGGTATCAGTACCAGTAAGAGGTGATTTACCTTTAACATCAACGCCTGGATTAATAAGGATAGCACCAACAGAGAATTCAGGGCGATCAAACATGGTAAGTGCCGCTGGGTTACGGCTACCTACGCTTGCGTCATCGGCGATAACGCCTTCCCCTGAAAATGCACGCCCTAGTGCTGAAGTAGAATATTCATTTAACTGAAAACCGGCAGCGCCTGCTTGAGAGGAAATTGCTCCTACAATGGCAGCTAGTGCTGTGCGAGTAAACAGGTTTTTACGGTTCATGACCTAAACCCTCATAATTTTTTTAAGTTAGTAACTTCTGATTAGAAGCGCTGGATTTTAGGTGCGGTTGTCGTTATGACAAATCAGACCAGTTGATTAAGTATAAAGTTGATTACCCCGAATGTTGCAAGTATGTTTTACAAATATTGCTGTTTAGATTCAATAATTGAGATTTAGTTAACATATTTTTCACAAAATATGCCAATAAAGATGTTTTTGATTGTTAAATAAACAGAGTAATCAATTATTTTTGTAAAATTGTAATAAAATTTGAGCTAAAGCAGTTTATTTTATTTTTTTGCGATTATGATAGATAATTAACATTTCTTTCGTTGGGAGACTAAAATGGCAGACGCAATTAATCGTTGTAGTGCAGAAGAAACCGCTGCTTGCTGTTGTGTAGATGTGGGTACTATTATTGACAATAAGAATTGCACAGCGTCATATCAGCATGTCTTCGCTGATAAAGTACAAGCGCAAGCAATGTTAGATCAACTTAGTGCAAAAGCACAATCTATCGCTTCAGAGCCTTGCAAAATCAATCAACAATTTGCTGATGTTGATGGTGGTGTTCAACTTACCGCTGATTTTACATTTTCTTGTGAAGCAGAAAACCTAATTTTCCAGTTAGGATTACGTTAATCCTCTGAAATTAATAGATTTAAGGCTGTTGAAATTCGACAGCCTTTTTTTATATCTCTCGATCACTCCATTCTCTTTTCTATCATTATTGTTAAGTTTCAGACATTTCATCGAAATATTGAGCGCTAACTCCCACTTCTCGTAAAATGACGTTTCTGAAAGGTGAAATTTTTGTTAACACTATTATCAGGTCAGACCTCTTTGGTGTTAGGAAATCATTTTGTCAGGAGCCGTTATGAAGTCATCAACGAACAGTGCTATGAAAGATCGCATCGCCATTGTCAGCGGGCTACGCTTACCTTTTGCTAAACAAGCGACGGCGTATCGAGGAATACCTGCGGTTGAATTAGGGCGTTCAGTGGTTCAAGAATTAGTGATTCGCAATGAAATTCCTCCCGAAATTATTGATCAACTTGTTTTCGGTCAAGTGGTTCAAATGCCAGAGGCACCTAACATTGCCAGAGAAATTGTTCTCGGCGCAGGGTTAAGTGTAAAAACTGATGCTTATAGTGTAACAAGAGCATGTGCAACAAGCTTTCAGGCGATTGCTAATGTTGCTGAAAGCATGATGGCTGGACATGTTTCTGTCGGTATTGCTGGTGGTGCAGACTCTTCTTCAGTTTTGCCTATCGGAGTTAGTAAAAAGCTTGCAGATGTTTTATTAAGCCTTAATAAGGCCAAGTCACTAGGTCAGAAATTAAGTTATTTAAGCCAATTACGATTTCGTGATCTCCTTCCTGTGGCACCCGCAGTTGCTGAATATTCAACGGGGTTGCGTATGGGAGATACCGCTGAGCAAATGGCAAAGACTTATCATATTTCCAGAGTTGCTCAAGATGAATTAGCGCATCGTTCTCATCAATTAGCAACGAAAGCATGGGAAATGGGTAAATTAGATGATGAAGTCATGACTGCGTTTTTCCCTCCTTACAAAGAAGGTTTTCATCAAGATAACAATATTCGTAAAAATTCAGTTCTTGATTCTTATGCCAAACTCAAACCTGCCTTTGATCGTCGTCATGGTAGTGTCACTGCCGCAAACAGTACGCCATTAACCGATGGCGCAGCCGCTGTATTAATGATGAAAGAATCTGTTGCTAAAAGTCTCGGTTATCAGCCTTTAGGTTATTTGCGTAGTTATGCTTTTACAGCGACAGATGTTTGGAAAGATATGCTATTGGGACCATCATATGCCACACCACTTGCGCTTTCTCGCGCTGGTCTTGCATTGAGTGATTTAACGTTAATTGATATGCATGAAGCTTTTGCTGCACAAACATTAAGCAATTTGACACTATTTGCCAGTGAGCGTTTTGCTAAAGAGCAACTAGGATTATCCAAGGCGATTGGAGAAGTGGATATGGATAAATTTAATGTGCTAGGCGGTTCTATTGCTTATGGGCATCCATTTGCAGCGACTGGCGCAAGAATGGTCACACAGACACTACATGAGCTTAAACGTCGAGGTGGAGGGTTTGGGTTAACCACTGCTTGTGCGGCTGGTGGATTAGGTGCAGCGATGATTTTGGAGGTGGAATAATGGAACAACAAACAACACTAGAAAAATCATCTGTTTTTCAATTCTCAGTTCGTAATGACAAAGTAGGCATTATCACTATTGATGTTATTGGTGAAAAAGTAAATACACTAAAAGCAGAGTTTGTGCAGCAGTTTCAAGATGTTTTAAAGCAAGCTCAGCAACACTCAGGTGTAAAAGGATTGATTATCACTTCAGGTAAAACAGACAGTTTTATTGCGGGTGCGGATATCTCCATGATTGCGGGTTGTAAAACTAAAGAAGAAGCGAGTGCATTAGCAAAAGCAGGGCAGGATCTTTTTACGCAACTTGAAAATTACCCATTGCCTGTTGTAGCTGCTATCAATGGTGCATGCCTTGGTGGAGGGCTTGAATTAGCCTTAGCCTGTCATGGACGAATTTGTTCTGATAATAATAAAACACGTTTAGGGCTTCCTGAAGTGCAACTTGGATTACTACCGGGCTCTGGCGGAACTCAACGTTTACCTCGTCTTATTGGTGTGACATCTGCGTTAGACATGATCTTAACGGGTAGACAAATTAATGCGAAACGAGCCTTAAAATTAGGCCTTGTAAACGATGTTGTCTCACAAGATATTCTATTAGAAGTTGCAGCTAAATGGATTTTATCGGGTAAAAAAGAGCAGAAAAAACATTCGATAATGGATCGCTTTTGGGCAAATACGACTTTAGGTAGAAATATACTGTTTGGGCAAGCAAAAAAACGCACATTAGCCAAGACGAAAGGTCACTATCCAGCAGCAGAGCGTATTCTTCATGTCATTGAACGAGGCCTTGAGAAAGATATTCAAACAGGTTTTAAAGAAGAGGCTAATGCGTTTGGTGAACTAGCGATGACACCCGTTTCATCGGCATTAAGACATCTCTTTTTTGCCTCTACGGCACTTAAAAATGAAACTGGATCATCCGAGAAACCAGATAATTTGCACCATATCGGTATTTTAGGTGGTGGATTAATGGGCGGTGGTATTGCCTTTGTGACCGCGACAAAAGGTAATTTACCAGCAAGAATTAAAGATATCAGTGATAAGGGAATTGCTCAGGCGCTTAATTATAGTTGGAAAGCGCTTTCAGCCAAAGTGAGTAAAAAAAGGTTATCTGCACGCGAACGTCAGCGTCAAATGGGGCTACTCTCGGGTTCACTAGATTACAGCGGTTTTCATCAATCAAATATTATTGTTGAAGCAGTTTTTGAAGATCTGGCTTTAAAACAGAAGATGGTTGCAGATATCGAAGAAGTAGGAAAAGGTAAAGTTATTTTTGCTTCAAATACCTCTTCACTTCCTATTCATAAAATTGCAGAAACAGCAAAACACCCAGAAAAAGTGATCGGGCTTCACTATTTTAGCCCAGTAGAAAAAATGCCTTTGGTTGAAGTTATTCCGCATGAAAATACCGATGAAAAAACCATTGCTACAACTGTAGCCTTTGCGAAAAAGCAGGGCAAGGTTGCAATAGTTGTTGGTGATAAACCGGGATTCTATGTTAACCGTATTCTTGCTCCTTATATCAGTGAAGCATTGACATGCTTAGTACAAGGAGAGCCTATTGAGAATATCGATAAAGCCCTTGTTCAGTTTGGTTTTCCCGTAGGGCCTATTCAGTTATTGGATGAAGTGGGGATTGATATTGGTACTAAAATAACGCCAATATTAGTGAATGCATTTGGTGAAAGGTTTGCTTCTCCTCCGGCTGTCGATGCCATTATTGCTGATGATAGAAAAGGTCGTAAAAATGGACGAGGTTTTTATCTTTATGCAAAACATGCATTACCTTTCTCATTAGGTAAAAATAAAAAACAGCCTGATCCTGCTATATATCGGTTATTACAAATTAAACCTAAAAGCCAATTATCTTCCTCTGAAATTACGGAGCGCTGTTTATTATTAATGTTAAATGAGGCCGTTCGTTGTTTAGATGAAAATATTATAAAACAACCGCGAGATGGTGATATTGGTGCTGTATTTGGTATCGGTTTTCCTCCTTTTTTTGGTGGTCCATTCCGTTATATGGACAGTATGGGAACAACAAAAGTAGCAGAAAAGCTCAATCAACTTGCCGATAAATACGGAGAAAAATATCGCCCTTGTGAGCGTTTAGTTGAAATGGCTAAACGAAATGAACGTTTTTACGATTAAGGTCATCACTTTACCATTGCTTTTTCCTTTTGTGACACTTGTTTTGATTGAGGCGCTTAGGCGCCTTTTTTCTTGTACTTTTTGCGTCAGATTAATAATTGGTGAATTTTTAATGGAAAAAGAGGTCGAAAGTGTTAATGATAGCCAGATATGGCAAAATAGTTATTTGAAAATAAATTTAAAAACGAAATTTTTTAAAATAAAATTCTGAAAATGATGTTGATTTGTAAACCAACGGCATGATCTTAAAAAGATTAATAATGCTATTGCAATTAGGGTATTGAAGATTTTTATATGGGGATATATTGATTTAAACTGAATTAAATTAAGTATCTTAAAACTGTAAATGCCAGTAATTACAAAAATAAAATAGGTTTAATAATTTACTATGCAAATTTTTATTATGCGCCACGGAGAAGCAGCTCTTGATGCTGCTAGCGATGCATTAAGACCACTGACTGAACGTGGAAAAAGTGAATCAATAAAAATGGCTGAATGGATGATAAAGCAAGGACATATAATTGATTATGTTTTAGTCAGCCCTTATTTACGTGCTCAACAGACTTTGGATGCAGTAAAAGCAGATTTAGCGCTACCTAATAAAATAGAAACAGATGATGGACTTATCCCAGGAGGTAATCCTTCACATGTTGCACATTATTTACGCGCCTTGGGCGATACAGGATATAAAAATATTCTTGTTATTTCTCACTTACCTTTAGTTGGTTATGTTGTCGCTGAACTCTGTCCTGCGGTATGTGCTCCTATGTTTTCAACATCAACTATTGCCTGTGTTGATTTTGATTTATCAAAAGGTGCAGGGGAGTTGTTATGGCAAGTGTCACCCTCAACATTGAAATAAAATTTAAATCAACTAAGTAAATAATTAATTAACACCTTATTTCACCCGATAGGTGATTTAAGGGTTAATGCAATAGAATTTTTGAGGTTTAGCGGCGAGCAATATCGTCGTTTTCTACGAGTACTAATAATGCGGCATCACCTCCCCATTCTTTAGGGGCTTGATGAAAAGCAATTACATCAGGGTGTTGTGCTAACCAAAGAGGTGTTTGCTGCTTTAAAATATGTTTGCCATGCCCATGCATAATACAGGCACAATAAACATGTTCTCGTCTACATGCAGCAATCAATGCGCCAATCTCTTGTTTTGCAATTAACTGTGTTAATCCGTGCAAATCTAGAAAAAATTCAGGTACATAATCACCACGACGTAGTTTTTTTAATTCATAAGCATTAGCGCCTTCCCTTAAATAGCGCATTGGGCCTTCTGTGGCTAAGTTAGGCTGAAATTCATCTGAAAAATAATAAGAGGCATCAACTTGCTCTTGTTGCAGACGTTCAGGCGCGTAATGTGTGATTTTTTTACGTTTTGGCGAATGAAGTATTTTATCTTGAGGTAATTTCTTAGTACCTTTTATCATCTCCTGAAACAACTCAATTTCAGAAGGAGGTAATGAAAATTTTTTATTCATTTTTTACGATTCTTCATAGTGTTACTGTCTTTATAAGGCAATAGTACATGAAATAGTGTCAGAGATAAAAAAGTATAGGCCATAAATTTAGCGTAAAAAAAAGCAGGGAATTTACCCTGCCGAAATAGTCACATAGTTAGCAAATATAGGCTAGTTAATAAGTTGCTCTACTCATGATCTCAGTGGAACATAAAATATTACTATATCTTCAGATTGCGATAAAAAACGATAAAAAGATATTTAAATAGTCTTTAAAATTAGTCATTTGCTTTCAAGCGACTGCATATTGAATGAAAAACATCTATAGGCGCATTTTAGTACACAGTTAATTCTTTCATGCTTTAAGTATGGTCCAATTTCATTTACTTGCTAATAAAAGTTAAATTAAAAGTATAAAATGCTAATCTTTGTTTATGAATAGATCATAAATTTTGCTTTTGATTACCTGATTGAAGCTTAAAACCATAAGAAGTATATGGGTATGATAAAGAGAATAATAATGTAGTGATGTTTTTTTATGGTTTCCCGCTGATTTATCGCCATCTTCATGGCAAACTACAGACTTTCTATTTCTTCAGAGGACAACAGTTTTGGATATAACACTAAAAGAGGAAGCGGTTGCTGATCTAAGCACGATCCTAGATATGTTACGTTGGGCTATGAGTCAGTTTAATTCATCTGATATTTACTATGGTCATGGCACAGATAACGCGTGGGATGAAGCATTGCAGCTGGTATTACCGACTATTGCACTTCCTTTAGATATTCCAGACGCACTGTTATCAACCAAGTTAACAACTTCTGAAAAGATGGAAATTATTACGCTGATCGAAAGCCGTATTGAACAGAAAATCCCAGTTCCTTATTTAACGCATAGCGCTTGGTTCTGTGGCCACGAATTTTATGTTGATGAACGAGTTCTTATCCCTCGCTCTCCTATTGGTGAATTAATCAATAACCATTTTGATGGTTTAATTCAGCAAGAGCCAGCACGCATTCTCGACTTATGCACTGGAAGTGGCTGTATTGCTATTGCTTGTGCTCATGAATTTGAAGATGCTGAAGTTGATGCGGTTGATATTTCTGAAGATGCATTAGAAGTCGCTGAATTTAATATTGAAAACCACGGTTTAGTACATCGTGTTTATCCAATGCAATCGGATTTATTTAACGCCATTGTACCAACGCCTTACGATATTATTGTGACAAATCCGCCGTATGTTGATGTAGAAGATATGGGCGATTTACCTGATGAATACCAAGTTGAACCTGAGCTAGCATTAGCTTCTGGCATCGATGGTCTTGATATTACAAGACAAATTTTGCTAAAAGCGCCTGAATATCTGAGTGAAAAAGGTATTTTAGTGTGTGAAGTGGGTAATAGTATGGTTCATTTAATTGAGCAATTCCCTGAGGTTCCATTTACATGGCTTGAGTTTGAAAATGGTGGGCTTGGTGTCTTTATGCTGACTCGTGAACAGCTCGTCGAATATTCAGCGTGTTTTTCTACTGATAAACGTTGATGTAACAGCAATGAGACGGTAGATTGTTATTTATTGCAAATAACATATTGATAACATCACACAGTAAAAGATAGGAATAAAGGGATGGCAGGAAACAGTATCGGACAATTATTCAGAGTCACAACTTTCGGTGAGTCTCATGGTATTGCATTAGGTTGCATTGTTGATGGTGTACCTCCTGGATTGCCTTTAACAGAAGCTGACTTACAAGTTGATTTAGATAGACGTAGACCTGGAACATCGCGTTATACCACTCAACGCCGCGAACCTGATCAAGTACGCATTTTATCAGGTGTATTTAATGGTGTTACAACAGGAACAAGCATTGGCTTATTGATTGAAAACACCGATCAACGCTCCCAAGATTACAGTGAAATCAAAGATGTTTTTCGCCCTGGTCATGCTGATTATACCTACGAGCAAAAATATGGTTTGCGTGATTATCGTGGCGGTGGGCGCTCTTCTGCACGAGAAACTGCAATGCGTGTTGCTGCTGGTGCAATAGCTAAAAAATACCTAAAAGAGAAAATGGGTATTGAGGTAAAAGGCTATCTTTCTCAACTAGGCCCGATTACTTGTGATCTTGTTGATTGGTCTATCGTTGAAACCAACCCGTTTTTCTGCCCAGATCCTTCTCGTTTAGAAGCACTTGATGAATACATGCGTGCGCTTAAAAAAGAAGGCAATTCGATTGGTGCAAAAGTGACTGTGGTTGCAGAAGGTGTACCAGCCGGATTTGGTGAGCCGGTTTTTGACAGACTAGATGCAGATTTAGCACACGCATTAATGAGTATTAATGCTGTTAAAGGAATTGAAATTGGTGATGGTTTTGGTGTTGTAACCTTAAAAGGCACTGAAAATAGAGATGAAATCACTAAGAACGGTTTTACTAGCAATCATGCAGGTGGCATTTTAGGTGGGATTAGCAGTGGTCAGCCAATCGTTGCTCATATCGCTTTAAAACCAACATCGAGCATTACTATTGCAGGCAAAACAATTAATCGTGATGGTGAAGAAGTCGATATGATAACCAAAGGTCGTCATGATCCTTGTGTAGGAATACGCGCTATCCCTATTGCTGAGGCAATGATGGCAATTGTTTTGCTCGATCATGCATTGCGCCAACGTGGTCAATGTGGTGATGTTGTACCTCCACTAATGCAATGGTAATCATTCTACATCAATAACGTGGTCGATAAACTGTTGTAAGTTTGATGTTAGCTTTAAAGGTGTGAGCGCCTAATTTTATTATGCTCAGATCGTGTTGCTGTGGTTTTTTAAAATAAATGAGATAAACACAGCAACTCGTCCTTCATTCCTAATAATTCGGATAGATAAATGGATTGGCTCTTTTCAGATGGCATCTACCTTCTTCTTTTCTTTGTTGCTTTAATCGCAGGTTTTATTGATTCAATAGCTGGTGGCGGTGGATTAATCACCATTCCAGCTTTGTTATCTGCGGGGATCTCGCCAGTTCAAGCTCTTGCAACAAATAAATTACAATCAGTAGGTGGCTCGTTTTCGGCTACGCTCTATTTTATACGTCGAAAGGTTATTGATTTAAAAGCGCAGCGATTTGCAATTTTAATGACTTTTATTGGTGCTGTTTCTGGCGCCATGCTAGTGCAGTTTATTAATCCCGAAATTCTTAAACAAGCGCTTCCTATTCTTACCATCGCCATTGGTCTCTATTTCCTTATTACTCCATCAATAGGTGCTCAAGACAGTAAACAACGCATTGGTTACTATACTTTTGGGGCAATATTAGGCGGCGGTGTCGGTTTTTATGATGGTATTTTTGGACCGGGTACAGGTTCTTTTTTCGCTTTAGGTTATGTCATGTTACTTGGATATAATCTTTCAAAAGCGACCGCTCATGCTAAATTGCTCAACTTCACCTCTAATTTTGGCTCTTTACTGTTTTTTATTATTGGTGGGCAGGTTATTTGGACTATTAGTTTAGTTATGCTTTGTGGGCAATTTATTGGTGCTCGCTTAGGTGCAGGTTTAGTATTAACAAAAGGGCAAAAATTAATAAGACCTATGCTGGTCATTATCTCCTTTTTGATGAGCATCAAACTCATTCATGACAATCATGGCGATACTATTGCACTTTGGTTTTCTGCACTTTTTAATTAGGAATAGATGGTTTTTAAATGTCAGCACATCATTATCAACAGTTAATTGATATCTTTAATCAATGCTTTAGCGAAAGCTTTCAAACCCGTTTAGTTAAAGGAGATGATGAGCCGATTTATTTGCCTGCAAATGAAGAGACACCTTATCACCAAATCATTTTTGCTCATGGCTTTTATGCCAGTGCCTTACATGAAATATCACATTGGTGTATCGCTGGAGAGGCTCGTCGCCAACAAGTTGATTATGGTTACTGGTATTGTCCTGATGGACGAGATGAAACCACTCAAGGGCAGTTTGAAGTTGTAGAAATCAAACCTCAAGCATTAGATTGGTTATTTTGCCAAGCTGCTGGTTATCCTTTCAATGTTAGTTGTGACAATTTAGAAGGTAACTTTGAGCCTGATCGTTATGAGTTCAGAAATAAAGTTAGAGAACAAGTACTCGCTTATTTACGAGATAAAAACGCGCCACCTCGTGCACAGCTATTTATTAATGCGTTACATTTGTTTTACAATACTCCAGAGCTAACCGAAGAGATGTTTCCTTATCAGGAAAATCCTTTAGTTAATTAAGGATTGCGAGAATAATTATCGCCTATCCACTGTGAAGGTTTTACCCAATAGGGTGGAGTCTGAAGTAGTAAGGTTGCTAGAGCACATGTATTTATGCTCTGTTAATACAGGGTAAATATAAAAGATAGCAACATTATATATTGAGGATAAATAATGCTTTCTGAGTATGAAGCGTACTTATTAGATAAAATTGATAGCCGTGTTGAACATGCCACTGATGATGAATTATTTGCAGGTGGATATTTACAAGGCCATATTACACTGGCTATTGCTGAACTTGAGCAAGAAAATAACACACAGTTAGAAGCGTTAAGAGCGCGTGTAGAAGATAGCATTCAAAAGGCGATAAAAGCAGGTGAGCTTTCACCACCTGATCAAGCGTTAGTTTTATCTACTTGGCATGATTTAGTTAACTCAATTAATTAATCCTGCATGTCTTTTAAGAGAACAACCGGCATAAATCGGTTGTTTTTTCTTTCTTAATATCTTATTAAAATCACAGCCGTTGAGTCATATTTAAGATATTTACTGTTGAATTAGATTGGTTTTTATACAAAAATTGGTCCTTACTATTTATCAATTGTTTTTATTTGATTTTTCAAAGTCGATGTATCTCTCATTGATTAAGCATAATAGTGCTATCTTTTGTAACTCCTTGCCATTTCTGTAAAATTACTTTTAAATGTTTTTTAGGAATGTTTCTCGGGATGCAAATGATTTGCATAGAATATTTATGATAAGGATAACGATACGATGAAAAATTTCTTTAAAATAGGCCTACTGACTAGCGCAGTTTTATTTTTATCGGCTTGTGATCAATTTGATTTAGATAATAAAAAAAATAAGTTTTATTACAGTAATCCAAGCGAAAAAGTCATTAGTTTTAGTGTCGATGATAAAGAATATCAGGTTGAACCGGGTAAGAATGGTTATATAACCCTGTCACCTGGTGAGCATAGTTTAAAAGATAGTGCCGGTAATGATGCTCGATTTATGGTTTATGAGCAGAATAATGGTGGCATACTAAATCCTGATAATTTTATGTATTACACCCTTTCAGAAGTTTATGCAGTAAAAGGAAAAACAGATCAATTTAAACCTGTCGATTACCCCGTTATTATTAATGGTTATGAATTTGAACTGCCAGTGCGTAGCACTAATGCCACATTAATCGATGGTAATATCTTTCAGTGTACTTATGCTTTAGGCGAGCCATTTCCTAATGAAATCCGCACTCGCAATAAAAATAATAATGGTGGCATAAAAAATAAATGCTTTGATAAACCAGAATTTATTAAATATATTTCAGCAGAATACAACAAAGATTTAGAGCCGTTTACTCAAGAAGATGAATATAACGATTCTGTTAATCTGGATTTAGACTATATGTTACCGGCAGCAGAATTTACTGATCCTGATATTCAAGCTGAAGCAGAAGAGCTTGTTTCATTATTAAATCAAGTTCAAGAAAGTGATGATCCGAAGATCCATAACACACTAAAAGATAAACTTCATAAGGCGACACTTGCTGTTGTTCGTGCTTATAGTAACCGTGTGGTGAAGGATTCAGTAGAAGACAATATGTACTATAATCGTTTTATTATAGAGACTCAGAAGTTCCAATCTTACGGTATATTACCTAAAGATTAACGACTTAAAAAATAAGAAGCTATTTTAGTATTAACATAAGCCATCCAACAGGATGGCTTTTTAATAAATTAAGCATAAAAGTATAAAAATACCTGAGCTGGAAAAAGAGATGACAACAACACAAAACAAAATAAAAAATAACGATATTACGATCCGTCAAACACAAATCGATGATGCCACTAAATTGCCTGCTATTGAGCAATCAGCAGGACAACTCTTTAGTACTTTAGAAGACTTACGTTGGATAAGTGAAAGTGGCGTACAAAGTGTTGAAAAACATTTAGCGTTTATTGATCAGCAAGGGCATTGGGTAGCAGTTAATGGTGATAACGAGCCAGTTGGTTTTATCATGACGACTGCTTTACCAGAAAGCTTATTTATCTATGAACTCTCAGTGAGCCAAGATTGGCAAAATAGGGGGATTGGTAAGTTACTTATTCAAAAAGTAAAAGATAAAGCAAAAGTACATAAGTTTGATTCTGTTACGTTGACGACATTTCGCCATGTTCCTTGGAATGCACCGTATTATCAACGTTTAGGTTTTTCTATTTTACCAGAAAGCGAGATCCCTCATTCTTTGCAAGAAATCTTAGACGATGAAGTTGAAAGGGGGGGGTTTGTAAAAGAAACGCGCTGTGCAATGAAGTTTGAGGTTTAGCTTCTCTTTGGACATGGTGATCTTGGGTATAATAGCGAGGTAATCAAAAAGTAAAAAATAAGCAACCGAGGTTGGTTGCTTATACATTTATTCCACTTCAATTGGCTTCCCACGCAGTAATGGTCTTACCCAAAAACGATTAGGATGTAAGGCATTTAATACATTATCTTCAACCGGAAAGGGTTCGTCAAAAATTTGGCTTGCAAGAATTTCGGCTGATAAAGGCGCTGAACATAATCCACGAGAGCCTAATGCACTGATAATATAAAGTTGAGGATAAGCAGGGGCTAAAGCTGGCGTTTGTTTTCTACGTTTAAATCTATCTAAATGCGTATATGCCACTCGTAGTGTTTCAAAATCAGGTACTTCGCCTAATAACGGTAGGTGGTCACGTATAGTGCAACGAATACCTATTCGAGCTTCATTTCGGCTAAAATCAACATCTTTAACCCAAGGCGCTTTTGATAAACACTGTGTAAGATGAGTTTGGTTATTTTCTTGCTCTTGCGTTGAGACTACTAAATCTAATCTATCGCGGCGAAAGCTTGCTCCTACACAATGCAAATTATCTTGGTGATCAACAGGTGTAAAATAGCCATCATAACAAAGCACAGTTTTTAGTTTTGATAATGTTTTTGTTGTTGGAATATGGCTAACTTGCCCTCTGACTGCGCTAATAGGTAATTTTGCACTTTGGCTAAAATCGGTAATTCGATGCCCATTTGCTAAAATAACGCAATCATGTTGTGATTGAAGTTGTGTCGTACCTTCGCCATCGTGATGAACAATCTCCAAGTGCCAAAATGCTTCTTGTGCGCTTATTTGAGTAACTTGGTGATTAAATCGCAACGTTAACCCTAATTTTTCAGCGTATTTTAATGTATTGATTGTGAGCTCAGTCGGTGAAAGCCAGCCCGCTTGTGGGTAAAACAAAGCATCATAATTAACGTCTAATCCGCTGAGTTTATTGACTTCGTCTTCATCGAGGTAACACGCTATTTGAGCAAAGGGTATGGAATTATCGATAATTCTCTGTGCTTTTTTACGAACTTTTTCGTTATAAATAATTTGTGCAACGCCAGACCATTGATGTGAAAAAGGAATGCCTGCTTTACTTAGGTTGTCATAAGTGCGATGAGCAAATAAAAATGCGGTTGTAAAAAATTGTTCTAGTTCATCGGATTTGCCATTGAGTAAAGGATATAAGACACCTTGTCGATTACCAGAGGCATTAGTTGCGGGTTGTTTATCTTCACAATACAAGGTGACATTGGCACCTCTTCTTAGGCAGGAAAGCGCGGTAAATGTGCTGGCAATGCCACCGCCTATAATTGCAATGTTCTGTGCTTTGGTTGCACTTGGTCTGGCATAGTAAGGGAGAAATTCAGGAGATGGAGGATGTGGAAAAATACCTGTCAGCATCTCTCTTTTTTGGCCAAATCCTTTGATTTTATTTATCTCAAAACCAACGCTTTGCAAACCTCGTTTGACAATCCCTGCGGCGGTAAATGTTGCAAATGTACCGTTTTCCCGCATTGAATCAGCCATCGATTGAAAGAGAGTTTCGCTCCACATTTGTGGGTTTTTAGAAGGTGCAAAACCATCTAAGAACCAGGCATCCACTTTATTATGTAGTGCTTGGCGAGTTTGGGGTAACAAGATATTGATATCACCAAACCATAAATCCAATGTAATTGTTCCATCAGCGAGAATAATACGATGGCAACCCGCAATGGCTAATGGCCATTGAGAACAAAGCGCTTGTGAATATTTTTCCAGTTCAGGCCAATGGCAATGTGCAGATTGTAAGTCACTTTTTGTAAGAGGGAATTTCTCGAAACTAACATAATGAAGACGTTTTAAACGAGAGTCAGGGGATGTTTGCCTAAATTGCTCAAAAGCTTGCCACAATGTTAAAAAATTAAGTCCAGTACCAAATCCTGTTTCTGCGATAACACATTCAGAGCGTACATGTGTACCAAAACGTAATGGAAAATGATTTCCATGTAAGAACACATGTCGAGTTTCTTCTAGACCGTCCTGGTTTGAAAAGTAAATATCGCCAAATTGTTCAGAGATAGGCGTACCAAGTTCATTCCAACTTAAAGACGCAGTATTTATCGGGCTATTATTCACGGAACTGCCTGTATTTCTCGAAAAAATTAACTAATATCTTAGCGCCGTTAGGTTGCTTGTGCCAGCCTTAAAGGGGGAAAGTGTTTTATCAGCTTATCTGTATTTTTGTAAAAAAGATCCTGATCGGACTTGTTCGGCGTACAACTGTACGCTAAAGTGCTACTCAGAAATCCCGCAGCTACAACTATTATTGTAAAGAGGTATGAATGAAGCGCGCAGTGATCACGGGTCTGGGTATTGTTTCGAGCATTGGTAATAACCAGAAAGAAGTGCTGGATTCTTTAAAAGAAGGTCGTTCCGGGATAACTTTCTCAGAAGAATTTAAAGAGATGGGGCTTCGTAGCCACATTTGGGGCAACGTTAAGCTTGATACTGAAGGTCTTATTGACCGTAAAATCCGCCGTTTTATGAGCGACGCATCGGTTTATGCCTATTTATCTATGCAAGAGGCGATAGCTGATTCAGGTCTGACTGAAGACCAAGTTTCTAATATTCGTTCTGGCTTAGTCGTTGGTTCTGGTGGTGGTTCTCCACGTAACCAAGTCCAAGGTTCTGATGGCATGAGAGCAAAAGGCCTACGTGGCGTAGGTCCTTACATGGTAACTCGTGCAATGGCATCAGGCGTTTCAGCTTGTTTAGCAACTCCTTTCAAAATTAAAGGTGTTAACTATTCAATCAGTTCTGCTTGTTCAACATCTGCACACTGTATTGGTCATGCTGTTGAGCTTATCCAGTTAGGCAAACAAGATGTTGTATTTGCTGGTGGTGGTGAAGAGTTAAGTTGGGAAATGACCTGCGAATTTGACGCAATGGGCGCACTCTCAACTAAATATAACGAAACGCCAACCAAAGCTTCTCGTACTTACGATAAAAATCGTGATGGTTTTGTTATCGCAGGCGGTGGCGGTATTGTGGTTGTTGAGGAGCTAGAACACGCATTAGCGCGTGGTGCACATATCTATGGTGAAGTCGTAGGTTATGGTGCGACGTCTGATGGCGCAGACATGGTTGCTCCTTCAGGTGAAGGTGCGGTGCGTTGTATGCAAATGGCGATGCAAGGTATTGATAAAGTTGATTATATCAATACACACGGTACTTCAACGCCAGTTGGCGATCTAAAAGAGCTTGAAGCTATCACAGAAGTGTTTGGCTCGCATACACCAGCTATCTCAGCAACAAAAGCAATGACTGGTCACTCATTAGGTGCGGCTGGTGTGCATGAAGCAATTTATAGCTTACTGATGTTAGAGCATGGATTTATTGCACCAAGCATCAATATTGAAGAATTAGACGATAAAGCAATGGGTATGAACATCATTACTCAACCAACAGAACAGAAGCTGGAGACTGTAATGTCAAATAGCTTTGGTTTTGGTGGTACAAATGCTTCACTAGTCATGAGTAAATATAAAAAATAGTTAGATATACTTATATTTTCTTATTAAAAAAAGCAGGCTTCATTTAAATGGAGTCTGCTTTTCTATTTTAAATTCATTATGCAAAATAATTTATTATTCTAATAAAGATATCTTTCGAATAAAAATCATTAAAAAAAGATTATATAAATAACGCATTAAAAATGCCTTTCCTAATAGTTACTCATTTTATTATTCTAATAAAATAGACTGTTTTTGTTAATGTGTTGTTTACATTGAGAAAATTAAATTAGGTCCATTTTATTTCAATCGTTTAATTTAATTTTACCCAAAATCATTAAATGTTTTGTTTTATATAGGGTTAGGAGAACGGAGTGGTTGAATAAGACAAAAAGAGCGCAAAAAAATTGATCTGGATTATTTTATTACAAATAAGTAGGAGCTATTTAATATAAAAGTTGGTAATGTTTGCCACGGATACTTGTATTACTTTATATTTTATACTTTGATTTCTTGTGTCAGTTTTATTTATTAAACCTAACATTATGAATGTGACCGGCTAAGAATTTAGCCGGCATTTTTTTATTGTTGTCTTTTTGACATTGACTCACATCTCCTGGCGACAATCTGCTTTCTTCTGAGCAGACTGGCGTCGGAAATTCAGTGGCGTTCTGAGTTGTTGCACTAAGAGCACGCCAAGTAACACAATACCACCACCCACTAAGTGATAACTATGCATTTCTTCACCAAGAAGCGCGATAGCGATCATTGCAGTAAATAATGGCATTAGGTTCATAAAAATAGAGGTCGTATTTGCACCTAATTTCATCACACCTAAAATCCATAAATAAGGTGCAAGAATAGAAGCACCGATACCTGCGAAGACAACTAATCCAATATTATCTTTTGTTAACGCAACACTTTCGGCAAGAAAGAAGTTTGGCAATAATAACAGAACACCAAATCCAATTTGCACATAAAGTGATTGCCAGTTTGGCAGCGCAATTGACCAGCGTTTTGTTAATACACCATAGAGGGCGTATGACGCCGAAGCAATAAACATCATCAGTTCACCATAACCTAAACCTTGTGAAAGCAACTGAGAAGGTTCGCCACGGCTAATTAGCCAAACTAATCCACTAATTGAAAGCACTGTGCCTAAAACAATACCTATTGTCGGTACAACACGTAAAACAAAAATACTAATGATAACGGTTAATAATGGGATGAGAGAATTCAAAATCCCCATAAATGTTGCACTAACATAATGCGCTGCATAATAAGCTAAACTTTGGTACATCACCATCCCCAATGCACCAAGAATAAATAATTTCCACCAATATTGTTTGACGGTTTTACGATGATGCCAAACAGGCATAATCAAAAAAGGTGTCATAATTAAAAAGGCGAGGAACCAACGATAAAAAGAGATTGCAGCGGGATCAATAACAGACGCGGCTGCTTTATTAACGACTGCATTAATGGACCAGATTAGCACCGCTAAAAGCGGAAAAATTGCGTTTTTCATTATTCTCACATCTATTTTTAAACCAGGTCGCTATTGTAAGCCTGTCTGATTAGATATATATAATGAAAACCAGACAAGTGATAGGCCAATAAAGACAACATGACAAGAGAACAACATAAAGATGACAATTGAACAACAAAAAATGCAATGGTTATTGTCTGATCCAGATACGGTTCGATTTCGTGATGAGCAACTATTAGCTGAAACAGAGTTTGTTTATCACCAACATGATTTTGGTCAGCTACTTTATGTAATTTCTGGTGTTATGGATTTAGAAGCTGGGGGACAGCGATTTTTGGCGCCACCAGAGTTTAGTGTATGGATCCCCAAAAATGTAGGGCATGCCAGTTACAATAAAAAAACACTCTCTTTTAAGGTACTAGATATCGCGCCGAATTGGTGTGAAGGACTATTAGATAAACCTTGTTTGATTCAATTGAGTGCTATTTTTTCAACCATATTTTCTGACTTTTTCCATCGTGGTGTGTGTAAACCACAAACAGAAGAAGATTTTCGCTTAGCCCAAGTACTGATTGATCAACTTAAATCTTCACCAATACATCATACTTATTTACCTTCCTCTAAAGATAAATTACTTGCCCCTATACTTTCTGTATTAGAGCAAAATCCGGCAGATAACACCTCGTTAGAAGAATGGGCTAAAAAGCGTTATACCTCAGAAAGAACACTTTCTCGTCGTTGCCAACAGGAATTAGGTATGTCTTTTAGCGAATGGCGTAAACGCCTACGTTTTTTACATGCAATTTCTTTATTAGAGCAAGGGAAAAGCGTGAATGAAATTGCATTTGATGTGGGATATAGCTCTTCGTCTTCATTTATTGCGATGTTTCAACAATTTGCTGGCACAACACCAGAGCGTTTTCGTCGATTACCCAATTGTTAAGCTTTCTTTTCATATATTTACTTAAAATCTAGGCGGATTTTACTGTCAATAATAGGCTTTGCTGTGAATAAGTGGCAAAATAGACCGCTTAATTTTATTTTTCGATTGATTGCTTACACACATAAATACCAAATCAGTGAGATAACGCCGTGAAAATTCTGGTTGATGAAAATATGCCTTATGCGGAACAACTTTTCCGCCAATTAGGTGAGGTAAAAGCTGTTTCTGGTCGCCCATTACCTATTGATGAGCTTAATGATTCTGATGCCTTAATGGTGAGATCAATTACTAAAGTCAATGAATCCTTATTATCAGGCAAGCCAGTGAAATTTGTTGGAACTGCGACTGCGGGTTTCGATCATGTCGATATTGCATGGTTAGAACAACAACAAATTGGTTTTTCATCTGCCCCAGGCTGTAATGCTATAGCGGTTGTTGAATACGTATTTTCTGCACTGATGATGCTTGCAGAGCAAGATAGCTTTCAATTAACCGATAAAGTTGTCGGTATTGTTGGTGTGGGAAATGTGGGGGGGCGATTAGCAACACGCCTTCGTGCATTAGGTGTAAATGTTTTACTTTGCGATCCACCAAGAGCGGATAATGGTGATGATGAAGAATTTCACCCATTGGAAACATTGTTAGAAAAAGCAGATATTCTAACTTTCCATACACCTCTCAATAAATCAGGCCCATACAAAACTTATCATTTAATAAATGAGAGTAACCTCGAAAATTTACCTGAAGGACGCATTTTAATTAATGCGAGCCGTGGTGAGGTTGTTGATAATCAAGCATTATTGTCTGTACTTAAGAACGGCAAATCCTTACGCGTTGTATTGGATGTTTGGGAGCCAGAACCAGATCTTTCTATTGAGTTATTAAATAAAGTTGATATCGCAACACCACATATTGCAGGTTATACCTTAGAAGGTAAGGCGCGCGGTACAACTCAGGTTTTCGAAGCTTATTGTGATTTTATTGGTCAGCCTCAAACTGTTGAATTATCAACGTTGTTGCCTGCACCTACTATTTCCACCATTTCTGTGCAAGGCGAGTTAACACAAACACTTTTAAAACAACTTATTCATCTTGTTTATGATGTGCGTCGTGATGATGCTCCATTACGAAAAGTGGCAGGAATAAAAGGGGAGTTTGATAAATTACGCAAATTTTACCCTGTACGCCGTGAGTGGTCTTCACTACACGTTATTTGTGACAATAAAACCACCGTTGACACATTAAATGCAATTGGTTTTAGTGCGACACATAAAAGCACTACACACAAATAAAGCAAAATATTATTTTAAAAATTTTATAGTATTGGAGGATATCTTATGGGAGAAGGTTGGAATATTGCAGTTGTTGGTGCAACAGGTGCTGTTGGTGAAGCGATTTTAGAACTGCTACAAGAGCGTGAATTTCCCATTGGTGAATTAACAGCAATCGCAAGTGAAGATAGTATTGGGAAATCAGTGCGTGTAAACAGCAAAAGTGTTGCAGTTCAAGGTATTCACAATATCGAATGGGCTGATATTCAATTAGCTTTCTTTGCTGCACCGGCAGAGATCAGCGCGCAATATGCACAACAAGCGGCTGATGCTGGCTGTATTGTCATTGATTGTAGTGGCATCTTTGCAATGGATTGGGATGTGCCATTGGTTGTTCCGGGTGTGAACAGTGCAATGCTTGCGGAATATCGTACTCGTAATATTGTTTCAATTGCAGATAGTATGGTGAGCCAATTATTACGGGCCATTAATCCATTAACAGAATCTGCGGGTTTAACGCGCCTTAGCGTGACAAACTTAATGTCAGTTTCTCGTTTTGGAAAACAAGCCGTAGATGAACTGGCAGGTCAAAGTGCTCGTCTACTTAATGGTATTCCTCCTGAATTAGGTCGTTTTAATAAACAGTTAGCATTTAACATTTTACCTTTAATGGTTGATGACGAAGGCTCTATACAAGAAGAGCGTCGCATGGTTGACCAAATTCGTAAAATTTTACAAGACGAAGGCTTGCCAATCTCTATTACTACACTGCAAGCGCCAGTTTTCTATGGTAATGCACAGTCAGTACAATTAGAAACCTCACGCCCAATGGGTAGTGATGAAGCGCGTGAAACATTACAAGAAAATGAAGATCTTAATATCAGTGATGAAAATGATTTTCCAACTCAAGTTACCGATGCATCTGGTAATGTGAGCTTAAATTTAGGTTGTTTCCGTAATGATTATGGTATGCCAGAAGCTGTACAATTCTGGTCAGTCGCAGATAACGTGCGCTTTGGTGGGGCATTAATGGCTGTCGAAGTAGCTGAGCAGTTAATGCAGGAGCAGTTTTACTAATGAATGCGCAAGAGAGTGCTGAAGTAACAGAACAATCCTTGACTGAGTCAGCGGTTATTTCTGAAAGCACAACAATCAAAATTGCTCTAGGCGTTGAATATGATGGTAGCCGTTATTATGGCTGGCAACGCCAAAATGAAGTGCGTAGTGTACAAGAACGGTTAGAAAAAGCACTTTCACAAGTGGCTAATGAACCTATATCTGTGTTTTGTGCGGGAAGAACTGACGCTGGAGTACATGCAACGGGGCAAGTTGTCCATTTTGAAACAACTGCACACCGTAAAGATCCTGCTTGGACAATGGGTGTTAACACTCATTTACCTGCGGATATCGCAATACGTTGGGTAAAAACAGTTTCTGATGATTTTCATGCTCGCTTTAGTGCAACGGCAAGACGTTATCGCTATGTGATTTTTAATCATCGTTATCGTCCTGCTATCTTGTCATCTGGAGTGACACATTTTCATTATCCTTTAGACGCTGAACGTATGCACCAAGCAGCACAATGTTTACTGGGTGAAAATGATTTTACCTCTTTCAGGGCTGTTCAATGCCAATCACGAACGCCGTGGCGTAATGTTATACATGTTAATGTTTCTCGATATGGTGACTATGTTGTTGTGGATATTAAAGCGAATGCTTTTGTTCATCATATGGTGAGAAATATTGTTGGCAGCCTTTTAGAAATAGGGTGTGGCAATCAGGATATTACTTGGATGGCTGAATTATTAGCTTTAAAAGACAGAACCAAAGCCGCAGCAACAGCTAAAGCGAATGGATTGTATTTGGTCTCTGTTGATTATCCTGATCATTTTGAATTACCAAAACCTGCAATGGGCCCACTATTTTTAGCGGATAACCCTATTGAGATATCTCAATCATAAAGACACCCAGTTTTCTGAGGATTTATGGAAATATTAACGCAATTTGTTGATTTAATTAAATTTCTAATTGATTTTATTTTACATATTGATGCGCATTTAGCAGAGCTTGTTGCACAATATGGTACATGGGTCTATGCCATTTTGTTTCTTATTGTTTTTTGTGAAACAGGGTTGGTGGTAACGCCTTTCTTACCCGGAGACTCCTTATTATTTGTTGCAGGTGCTTTAGCTTCATTAGAAACCAATGATGTGAATGTTCATATTATTGTTTTACTGTTACTTTGTGCCGCCATTTTAGGTGATGCTGTTAACTATTCTATTGGGCGACTGTTTGGTGAGAAACTATTTAGTAAGCCGGATTCAAAGATTTTCCGTCGTGAATATTTAGATAAAACTCATGCTTTTTATGAAAAGCATGGTGGTAAAGCGATAATTTTGGCAAGATTCGTGCCGATTATCCGAACTTTTGCACCATTCGTTGCAGGAATGGGTAAAATGTCATATCGTCATTTTGCCTTTTATAATGTTACTGGGGCAATTGTATGGGTACTGCTATTTACTTATGCAGGATACTTTTTTGGTGACTTAGATATAGTTCAAAAGAACTTAAAATTGCTAATTGTTGCCATTATTGTTATTTCTATTTTACCGGGCGTTATTGAGATCTTACGCCACCGCAGAGCGAGTGCAAAAGCAAAGAAAGAAAGTGATAACAAAGAGGTTTGAGCAGTTATCATAAGTTTTTGCCGTAGAATAGCCATAATAAAGAGATGCGCTGAAATTCAGTAAGCGGTATCATCATAAACTTTGCTAACCACACAGCCAGTGCATTGTGGTTGATACGCTAACAATAATTTTACTGGCGAAGGTCAGATTCAGACGAAAAGGTCCATTAATGAGCTGGATTGAAAAAATTTTAAACAAAAGCACTATCACAAGTTCACGTAAAGCCAATATCCCTGAAGGGGTTTGGACTAAATGTGACAGCTGTGGGCAGGTACTCTATCGCGCAGAATTAGAGCGTAATTTAGAGGTTTGCCCTAAATGTGATCATCATATGCGCATTTCAGCGCGCCGTCGCCTTGAGACTTTTCTTGATACAGGAAGCACAACAGAATTAGGCAGCGAATTAGAGCCTAAAGATATTCTGAAATTCCGCGACTCTAAAAAATACAAAGACAGAATCAGCGCTGCTCAAAAACAGACACAAGAAAAAGATGCATTAATAGTGATGAAAGGAACGCTGAAAAAGATGCCCGTTGTTGCAGCATCCTTTGAATTTGCGTTTATGGGCGGTTCAATGGCTTCTGTTGTAGGTGCGCGTTTTGTTCGTGCTGTTGAACAAGCATTAGAAGATAACTGCCCATTAGTTTGCTTCTCAGCAAGTGGTGGCGCGCGTATGCAAGAAGCGCTGATGTCATTAATGCAAATGGCGAAAACCAGTGCAGCATTAGCAAAAATGCAAGAGCGTGGTTTACCTTATATTTCAGTAATGACTGACCCTACAATGGGTGGTGTTTCTGCAAGTTTAGCGATGCTAGGTGATATCAACGTTGCTGAACCTAAAGCTCTGATTGGTTTTGCAGGCCCTCGCGTTATTGAACAAACAGTACGTGAAAAATTACCTGCTGGTTTCCAACGCAGTGAGTTCCTGTTAGAGAAAGGGGCGATCGACATGATTGTTCGTCGTCCTGAAATGCGTGATGAGCTGGCTGAATTACTGGCTAAGCTGACTCAGTTTGATTTAGTTGAAGATGAAAATGAAGATGAAATCATCGGTGAAGAAATGATTGCTGATGAAATTGAATCTACAGACAACGAGCCAGAAATTAACATCGAAACGAATAAAAAAGAAGATGTCTAATATCATAACAGCTCCTAAAGCCACATCGCCTTTGTCGGTGTGGCTTTCTTATCTTGAACATTTGCATTCTAGCGCCATTGATATGGGGCTAGAACGAGTAGGCAAGGTAGGGAAAATATTAAACGTGTTACGTCCTGCACCTAAGGTAATTACGGTCTCAGGTACAAATGGGAAAGGCACAACCTGTCATATGCTAGAGTCAATCTTGATGGCATCAGGGTTGAAAGTCGGTGTTTATAGCTCTCCTCATCTTGTTCGTTATACAGAACGTATCCGTATTCAAGGCAAAGAACTCTCCGAAGATGCTTTTTGTGAAGTTTTTTCAGAAATTGAACAAGCTAGAGGCGATATCTCGCTGACCTTTTTTGAATATGGCACTCTAGCTGCGCTGAAGTTATTTCAACAAGCACAACTTGATGTTGTTATTCTTGAAGTAGGATTAGGCGGTCGATTAGATGCGACGAATATCGTTGATGCGGATATTGCTACTATCACAAGTATTGCACTCGATCATACTGATTGGTTAGGTGCAGATAGAGAGCATATTGGCCACGAAAAAGCTGGTATTTTCCGTGCTAATCACTACGCCGTTGTGGGTGAGCCAGATATGCCTCACTCCATTGCTGAAGTTGCCAATGAAAAACAGGCTAAGCTTTTCCGTCGGGGAATGGATTGGTCTTTTGCTATTGAACGTGATCACTGGCATTGGCGTTGTGCTGATTGTGAATTTGATGCGTTGCCAATCCCTAATATTCCATTAGCCAATGCGGCGACAGCGATGGGCGTTATTCGTTGCTTGCTCAAGTCTGATGATAAAATCAGTCAAGCAATAACGCAGCAAAGTATTGTTGAAGGTATGTCTCGCGCACAATTACCGGGTCGTTTTCAGGTAATTTCTCAACATCCTTTGGTTATCTTTGATGTGGCTCATAATCCTCATGCAGCAGGATATTTAGCGGAAAAATTATCACAATTACCACAAAAATCTGATACTCAGGTGCGTATTGTTGTTGGTATGCTGGGTGATAAAGATATTGCAGGAACATTAGCGTGCTTAACACCATTGGCTGATAGTTGGTATGTTGCTCCACTTAATGAGTTTCGTGGCGCTTCTGCTGAGGTATTAGCTCAACATCTTGAGAAACCAATGGTATTTGATAGTGTTGAAAATGCATGGCAACAAGCAATGTCTGATGCTACTCCAAACGATATTGTTGTGGTTTGTGGCTCATTTCATACTGTCGCGCATGTGATGGAACTTTTGGAAAAGGAGTGTGTGGGTGGCAAGTAAATTTCAAAATCGCTTAGTCGGTGCCGTTGTATTGGTGGCAGTAGGGGTTATTTTTTTACCTGCACTGCTCGACGGCGATAAGAAATATAACGAAGACCAGTTCGCCTCTATTCCTTTAGTACCCAAACCCGGTGATGAGCAAGAAATAGAATCTATTGCCCCGATAGAGCAAACCGCAGTGCCTTCTACTCCGTCAGAAGGTGCGTCTGAAGGTATGATTTCTGAAGCAGTGACAGGTGTTGAGCAATCTACAGGTACAATATCTGAATCACCTGCTATTGTACCTGTTACACCACCATTACAAACACCACAACCAACACCTACACCAGAGCCTCCTGCTGTGGTTACGCCACCTGTACAACCACCAGCGCCACCGGTGCAAGAAACCAAGCCACCGAAAGGTGAGGCTTGGGTTGTTCAATTAGGTGCGTTGAAAAATGCGGCGAAGGTAGAAGAAATTATTGCGAAAATGCATTTCTCAGGTTATCCGGTATACACCATCCCTGCCCGCCCAGTTGCAGGGCAAGTAACTCGAATTTATATCGGCCCTAGTGCATCTAAATCAGAATTACAGGCGATTTTGCCTCATTTAAAAGAGCTTACGGGCTTACAAGGTGAGGTAAGGGCATATAAGCCTTAATTTTTTCTAAACGAGTCATCAGATGAGTGATGTAACAAAGCGTTAACTTATTGCGGCGATTATGATTTTTCATATCGCCGTAAATTATTTTGAAATTAGCGAAAATTAGCATTACGCAAACGTTTTCGTTTTCTGTTAGAATGCTTCCGTATTAATGCGGAGCATCATTATTGGATAAAGAATTTATGGTCTGGATAGATTACGCCATCATTGCCATTATTGGTTTTTCTGCATTAGTCAGCCTGATCCGTGGCTTTGTTCGTGAAGCATTGTCACTCATCACCTGGGGTTGTGGTTTCTTTGTTGCTAGTCAGTTTTATCCTTATCTTGCCGTCTATTTTACCCGGTTTGAAGATGAGCTGGTTCGTAACGGGATTGCGATAGTCACGTTATTTATTGCGACACTGATTGTCGGTGCTGTTGTGAATTATGTGATTAGCTCTCTTGTTCAACGCACAGGGTTATCAGGTACAGATCGTGTATTGGGGGTCTGTTTCGGGGCTTTAAGAGGCGTGCTGATAGTCTCAGCATTACTTTTTGTTTTAGGTGCATTTACGCCTATGGCAGATAGCGCTGATTGGCAACGTTCTGAGCTTATTCCTCAATTCAACCATATTATTAGGTGGTTCTTTGACTACCTGCAAAATGCGTCAAGTTTCGTGTCGGAGAGAATATAACCTCTCCGTCTGGCTGATGAGGATCTATTCATGTGCGGTATTGTCGGTATCGCTGGAGCTAATCCAGTAAACCAATCAATTTATGATGCGTTAACGGTGTTACAACACCGAGGTCAAGATGCAGCAGGAATTGCAACGATAGACGGTAACAATGGTTTCCGTCTTCGCAAAGCGAACGGACTGGTTAAAGATGTGTTCGAAACCCGTCATATGTTGCGTTTAAAAGGTACTATCGGGATAGGGCATGTCCGTTATCCTACTGCGGGTAGTTCTAGTGCATCAGAAGCGCAGCCTTTTTATGTGAATTCACCTTTTGGTATTACGTTGGCGCACAATGGTAATTTAACCAATGCGCATTTATTACGTCGCCAATTATTTGAAACAGCGCGTCGCCATATCAATACCACCTCTGATTCTGAAATTCTGCTTAATGTATTGGCATATGAATTAGACCGTTTTGACCATTTCCCTCTTGAACCTGATAATATTTTTGCAGCCGTTGCGGCAATGCATAAAAAACTACGCGGTGCTTATGCTTGTGTTGCTTTGATCATCGGTCATGGTTTACTGGCTTTTCGTGATCCCTTTGGTATTCGTCCTTTAGTATTAGGTAAACGTACCTTAGAAGATGGTCGCCATGAATATATGGTCGCATCTGAAAGTGTTGCACTTGATACTTTAGGTTTTGAATTCTTACGTGATGTGGCACCAGGTGAAGCGGTCTATATCACAGAACAAGGACAACTTTTTACGCGCCAATGTGCTGAAAATCCGCAATTAATGCCTTGTTTATTTGAGTATGTTTACTTTGCTCGCCCCGATTCCTTTATCGATAAAATTTCGGTTTATAATGCGCGTTTACGCATGGGGCAGAAATTAGGCGCTAAAATTGCGAAAGAGTGGGATGATTTACACATTGATGTTGTGATCCCAATTCCTGAAACATCTTGTGATATTGCCTTAGAAATTGCACATATTCTCAATAAACCTTATCGCCAAGGTTTTGTAAAAAATCGCTATGTTGGTCGTACTTTTATTATGCCGGGTCAGCAAGAGCGTCGTAAATCGGTTAGACGTAAACTGAATGCAAATCGTGCAGAGTTTCGTGATAAAAATGTTCTGTTGATTGATGACTCGATTGTACGTGGCACAACGTCAGAGCAAATCGTCGAGCTTGCAAGAGAAGCAGGTGCGAAGAAAGTCTATTTTGCATCAGCCGCACCAGAAGTTCGCTTCCCTAATGTGTATGGCATTGATATGCCAAATGCTAATGAGCTTATTGCTCATGGGCGTGAAGTGGATGAAATTCGCAAATTAATTGGTGCTGATGGGCTTATTTTCCAAGATCTCACTGATTTAATTGCCGCAGTACAAGAAGAGAATCCTGATATTAATCAGTTTGAATGTTCTGTGTTTGACGGTGTTTATATTACAAAAGATATTGACCAAGATTACTTGGATTATTTAGAAAATCTACGTCGTGATGATGAACATAAAATTCGTGATCAGAATGAAATAGAAAATTTGGAAATCTATAACGAAGGCTAATTTTTCGGTAAGATATCCCTCTTATAAAGCGTCGATGCCAGCGTGTTCTGCATCGACGCTTGTTTTTTGAGGGTTAATCATCATAATGATTAACAAAGGTATATATTCTGAGGATCATAATGAAAAAGCTGATAGTTGGGCTAACCGGCGCCAGTGGTGCAATTTACGGTATACGTTTATTAGAGATACTGAAATCAGTGCCATCAGTTGAAACACATTTAGTCATTAGCCAAGCTGCACGTCGTACTATTTCATTAGAAACCGATTATTCGCTAAAAGATATCCATGCTTTAGCGGATGTGATTTATGACGATCGCGATATTGGCGCCTCTATCTCTTCAGGATCGTTTCGTGTCAATGGAATGGTTATATTACCTTGCTCAATCAAAAGCCTGTCAGGTATTGTTCATAGCTATACAGATACCTTAGTGACTCGTGCTGCGGATGTGGTATTAAAAGAAGGGCGTAAGTTAGTGTTATGTGTGCGTGAAACGCCTCTGCATTTAGGTCATTTGCGATTAATGACACAAGCTTCTGAGTTAGGCGCAGTGATTATGCCTCCTGTTCCAGCTTTCTATTTTCAGCCTAAAACCATCGATGATATTGTCAATCAGACTGTTAATCGTGTACTTGATCAGTTTGAGATTGATTTACCTGATGATTTGTTTCAACGATGGGAAGGCGATAAGCCTGCTCGCTAAGTATTTAGTCGTACACTTCAAGTTGTAGCGTTGTTGACTGCGTTCATTCGCACTATTGTATGCACCTAGTGACTCATTTACTTGTCGCCTAGCTACACCTTGAAATATTTAGAGTATCTATTCGGTAGAATATCTATTTGGGATAAAAAGAGATTATTTTCCTGTGGTAATAATATCTTTTAATGCCTCTTCTAAATGTGGGTAGCGAAATTTAAAGCCAGCATTAAGTAGTTTTTCAGGAATGGCTTGTTGCCCACCTAACACTAATGTGGCGCTTTCTCCCATCACTAAACGTAATATGCTTTCAGGCACTGTCATTAAGGCTGGGCGATTAAAGGCTTTTCCTAATAGACGAGTAAATTCTTTATTTTTTACAGGATCAGGTGCTGTTAAGTTAAAAGCGCCTTTAGTATCTTGGTTCTTAAGCAAGAAAATAATCGCATTGACCATATCATCAATATGGATCCACGGCATATATTGTTTCCCACTTCCCAATTTGCCGCCTAACCCTAGCTTAAAGGGTTTGCTCATTTTAGGCAACGCGCCACCGAGTGTTGAAAGTACAATCCCTGTACGTAACAAGCAAACTCGTGTTAATGGTGTTTGAGCCTCAAGTGCAATACGTTCCCATTTTGCACAAAGCTCATGTGTAAACTCTGGATTTGCTGGTGTTTCTTCAGTGACTCGAGTATCACCTTGATCACCATAAAATCCCACCGCTGAGCCAGAAATAAAAACAGCAGGGGGGGGATCACTGGCTTTAATTAAATCAACCAATTTCTGGGTTAAATGACAACGGCTATTAACGAGTTTCTGTTTTTGAGAAGGTGTCCAACGGTTATCAGCAATAGGCTCTCCAGCAAGATTAATAACGGCATCAAACTCATTAAGATTTTGTTTATCGTTGAGTTGAGTCCAACAGGTGATCTCATTACAAAAATGCGAATAGACTTTTTGAGGTGAACGAGAAAGCACCGTAATATCATTATTAGATAGTGCAAGTTCGCACACTAATGCTTTGCCAATTAATCCTGTACCACCTGTAATAAGTATTTTCATCACCATCCTCCTGATCATCTTGCCTAATAAAGAATAAATATCATCCTGATATATGAATTGCGTTTATTCACCAAAGAGTTTTTTCGCAGCTGGGCGTTGGGTAATGTTGTTTTGCCATTTTTCTACCGCAGGGTAATTTGCCAAATCAATGTTATGATGTTCGTGTCGACGAACCCATGTATATGTGGCGATATCCGCGATGCTGTACTCTTGTCCACCAAGGTAAGGTGATTGCGCTAACCTTTTCTCTAATACGCTATATAAACGCTGTGTTTCTTCAGTATAACGTTTAATCGCATAAGGGACTTTTTCTGTGGCATAACGAGTGAAGTGATGATTTTGCCCCAACATTGGGCCAAATCCACCCACTTGCCAAAACAGCCATTGTAGTTGTGTTGTTTTTTCTCGTAAATTTTGGCTAATCAATTTGCCACTTTTTTCAGCTAGATAGATAAGAATAGCACCTGATTCAAAAATAGAGATAGGTTCACCCCCATCAACCGGTGAGTTATCTACAATAGCGGGAATTTTATTATTGGGTGAAATTGCTAAAAATTCAGGCTTAAATTGATCGCCTTTACTAATATCAATGCGATGTAACTGATAAGGTATGCCTGTTTCTTCAAGAAAAAGCGTTATTTTTTGGCCATTTGGGGTATCTGCATAATATAAGTCAATCATAAAAAGCTCCAAAATAAAGTAGGCACTAAATACATAAGATAATCACAGTCTGCCTTCTAACATCATAAAAAGCAAAAAAGCGCAAGATGGATAAAACAAGTCACGTATGATTATTGTAGTGGTGAAAAATAGTGATTTTGGTATATTCAGGATAAAAATTACGATCGTTTAGTATCGGTTAAAAAAGGTTTGTTGAGGATGGAACAAGAAAAGACGGCATTGGTTGAATGGGTTGATATTGTTGATGATAAAAATGAAGTCGTTGCACAAGCAACACGTCAACAAATGCGAGCTGAAAACCTAAGACATAGAGCAACTTATATCGTGGTTCATGATGGAATGGGAAAAATCTTGGCACAGCGAAGAACTGAAACAAAAGATTTTTATCCTGGTTGGTTGGATGCTACTGCGGGTGGTGTAGTTCAACAAGGTGAGAATTTACTTGAAAGTGCACGTCGTGAAGCAGAAGAAGAATTAGGTATTGCTGGTGTCCCTTTTGCTGAGCATGGCCAATTTTATTATGATGATGAAAGTTGTCGTGTATGGGGAAGTCTGTTTAGTTGTGTTTCTCATGGGCCTTTCGCACTGCAAGCAGAAGAAATTGAGGAAGTGTGTTGGTTAACTCCCTCTGAAATTACTGAACGTTGTGATGAATTCACACCGGATTCATTAAAAGCGCTTTCTCTTTGGTTAACGCGTAACAACAGTACACGCCTAGAAAGTAGAGAAACAGTAGATTAAGGGGTACTTTGCCCTAGTTCAAATCGATAAGCATAGTTGATAACGGTATCTTCGAATATAGCGTTATCATCTTCGTCTCTCAAACGTTGTAAAAGTGCTATCAGATGTTTTCCCGCCTCTTTTCCCATTTTGTGATAATCAAAACGAATTGATGTGAGAGAAGGAGATATCTGATCGCTATTTTCAGAGCCTTCTAAACAAGCAATAGCTAGATCTTGTGGGATCTTAATTAATCGACGTTGACACTCAAAAATCATACCTAGCGCAATACTTTCATGACTACAAATAACCGCATCTAGTTCTGGTTGACGCAATAAAATTTCTGTTAATGCTTGTCGCCCGTATGCCATAGAAGCGGGATCGGGTGTGGTGACACTTTGTTCAGCATTTAAATAATTTTTGAGTAATGCTCGTGACCAACCTGTTATTTGCTGGTGGTGCAGGCGTTGCCCTTGTAACGCACCAATATAGCCAATACAACGTTTTCCTTGGGTGACTAAATGGTTTGTTAAATCATATGCGGCTTGCTCATAAGAACAATCGATACTAATTGCTGCCTGCTCATCCGATTGGCTGGCGACACTGACAACAGGCACATTGGCATTACTGATATGTAAAAAATGAGTTGGGCTAAGCTGTGAACCAAAGGCAACCAATGCAGCAGGATTACTTTGCAATAGCATATTGATCACATCGCTAGCTTTATGAGGCTGATGTTCATAACAACCGACTAAAATTTGATACTGATGACGATTGAGTATTTGTTGCAAAGACTGCATAAAATCCGCACTGGCTCTATCTGTAAAAGAGGGCAACAGTACAGCAATAATATGGCTTTGTGCTGAAGCTAAAGCACCTGCTGAAGCATTAGGAATATAGCCAAGCTCTTCTACTGCTTGATTAACTTTTTCTCGTAACTTATCAGAAACTAATTCAGGGGTTCGCAATGCACGAGAAACGGTCATTGAACCGACTCCTGCATGTTTAGCGACATCTTGTAATGTGACGCGACCTGTATTTCGGCGCTTACGTGTTTTGATCATTTGTGATTATGCTTGCTTAGCCTATTTTATTAACCGCAGATCCTACCTGAAATTTTCCCATTATGCTGAAACAATACAGTGTCAATTGTTGGCATTTTCTGCAATTAACATTTCATTAAAATGATAGCGCTATCACAATTACGAATGATCTATCTAGATAGCGCTACCATTAATGATTACTATCCTTAATAACGAAGCTCAAAAAGAGTCTTATTGAGGTTACAAATATGCTTAAAACGTTATTAACACCGGATGTGGTGCAAGTGGTTCCAAACGTTAGCGATTGGCGAGAAGCCGTTAAAGTAGCGTGTCAGCCATTAATTGATAAAGGTTGTATTGAACCTCGTTATATCGATGCAATTTATAAATCACACGAAAAAATCGGGCCATATTATGTATTAGGTCCAGGCATTGCGATGCCTCATGCACGTCCTGAGGATGGTGTTAATCAACTTTCTCTTGCATTAACTATTGTTGAGCAAGGTGTTGAGTTTGGTGCTGATGAAAACGATCCTGTGAAATTACTGATTGTTTTGGCTGCAACAGATAACGATAGCCATATTAATGCCATTATGAAATTAGCCGAACTTTTTGATAACGACACTGATATTCAAAAGCTATTTAATGCGAAAAGCAAAGCGGATGTATTAGCCGTTATCAACAACTATTAATGACGATTTAAATTACCAAGGGGAATATCATGAAAATTACTGTTGTGTGTGGAAATGGTTTAGGTAGTAGCTTAATGATGGAAATGAGCATCAAAAGCATCCTAAAAGATCTTGCTGTGAATGCAGAAGTGGATCACGTTGATCTGGGTTCAGCAAAAGGCACACCAAGTGATATCTATGTAGGTACACGCGATATTGCTGAGCAACTTAATTCACAAGCGGTAAATGGAAAGGTTGTTTCACTGGACAACATGATTGATAAAGTGGCGATGAAAGAGAAGCTTTCTGCCGCATTACGTGAATTAGGCGCGTTATAAGGAGCCTATCATGGACTTTTTCCGCTTTCTAATGAGTGATGTGCTTTCAGAGCCGGCTATTTTAGTGGGTTTGATAGCATTGATTGGTTTAATTGCCCAGAAAAAACCAGTTACAGAATGTATTAAAGGCACCGTAAAAACCATTATGGGTTTTGTGATTTTAGGTGCTGGTGCAGGTCTTGTAATTAACTCACTGGGTGATTTCTCAACGATTTTCCAACATGCATTCGGTATTCAAGGTGTTGTGCCTAATAACGAGGCTATTGTCTCTATTGCACAAAAAAGCTTTGGTAAAGAGATGGCATTAATTATGTTTTTTGCCATGTTGATTAATATCTTAATTGCACGTTTAACGCCGTGGAAATTTATTTTCTTAACTGGTCACCATACATTATTTATGTCAATGATGGTGGCAGTTATTTTGGCAACTGCGGGCTTAGAAGGCACAGTATTAGTTGCGGTTGGTTCATTAGTTGTTGGGATTTCAATGGTATTTTTCCCTGCCATTGCACATCCTTATATGAAAAAAATCACTGGCTCTGACGATGTTGCATTAGGGCACTTCTCAACTATTTCTTATGTTGTTGCGGGCTTTATCGGCAGTAAATTTGGTAATAAAGAGCATTCAACAGAAGAGATGAATGTTCCTAAAAGCTTACTATTTTTACGTGATACGCCAGTTGCTATTGCCTTCACTATGGGCATTATCTTTATCATTACATGTTTATTTGCGGGCGATGCTTTTGTTCGTGAAGTCAGTGGTGGTAAAAACTGGTTTATGTTCTCGTTAATGCAATCTATAACCTTTGCAGCAGGTGTTTATATTATTCTGCAAGGTGTGCGTATGGTTATTGCTGAGATAGTTCCTGCATTTAAAGGTATTTCAGATAAGTTAGTCCCTAATGCAAAACCAGCGTTAGATTGCCCAGTTGTATTCCCTTATGCACCTAATGCAGTATTAGTAGGTTTTTTAAGTAGCTTTGCTGCGGGTGTTATCGGCATGTTTATTCTGTATGCCTTAGATTGGACAGTAATAATTCCTGGTGTGGTTCCTCACTTCTTTGTGGGTGCAACGGCTGGGGTATTTGGTAATGCAACCGGTGGACGTCGTGGTGCGATTTTAGGCGCATTCGTTCAAGGTTTATTAATCACGTTCTTACCTGTGTTCCTATTACCAGTACTTGGTGATATCGGTATTGCTAACACTACATTTAGTGATGCAGATTTCGGTGTTATCGGTATTCTGTTAGGTATTATTGTTCGTTGATAGTATTTATTTATTGAATTTTAATAGATGCTCGACTTTTTAATCAGTCGGGCATTTTTTTGGTAGAAATAATGCACTTAAATTTCTTTTATATATTCAATATATTATGATTAGAGTGTTCCCCGTATGCACGGGGATAGACTGGCGTTTCCTACAGAGATCACACCTATAATTTTCTTTCCCTTTTCTATTCACTTTCGTCATTGGCTGATACATATATCATTTTGAATTAATATGTTTATTTTATGAATAATAATGCTATTATCCTGAGTGAATATTCACGATGTGTATATTTTCGTACCTAATTAATTATAAAAATAGGTTTAACATCACAATCACTAAGGAAAAAGAAGATGTCTTTTGGTATTCGATATCTTGCGTTGTTACCACTTTTTGTTATCACTGCTTGCCAACAACCAGTTAATCACAATCTACCAGCGACTCAAACAGCTCAGGTTCAACCGGTAATTGTGAATAACTCATGGATTGAAATCTCACGTAGTGCGCTCGATTTTAATGTGAAAAAAGTCCAATCACTTTTAGGTGATAAATCCTCGCTTTGTGCTGTTTTAAAAGGCGATGCATATGGACATGATTTATCATTAGTTGCACCTGTTATGATTGAAAATAATGTGCAATGTATTGGTGTAACGAATAACCAAGAGCTAAAAGAAGTTCGTGATCTAGGATTTCAAGGTCGTTTAATGCGTGTACGTAATGCCACTGAGCAAGAAATGGCTCAGGCGACAAGCTATAACGTGGAAGAATTGATTGGTAACTTAGATATGGCTAAGAAATTAGATGCCATTGCTAAACAACAAAATAAAGTGATCCCTATTCATCTTGCCTTAAACTCAGGTGGAATGTCTCGTAATGGTTTAGAAGTTAATAACAATGCGGGGCTCGAAGAGGCGAAGCAAATTACTCAATTAGCTAACCTTAAAGTGGTTGGCATTATGTCTCATTATCCTGAAGAAGATGCGGATAAAGTAAGAGAAGATCTCGCTCGTTTTAAACAGCAATCACAAAAGGTATTGGATGTTACTGGGCTAAATCGTAAAGACGTTACTCTGCATATGGCAAATACTTTTGCCACAATTACCGTCCCTGAATCATGGCTAGATATGGTACGTGTAGGCGGGATTTTTTATGGTGATACCATCGCAAGTACAGATTACAAACGTGTTATGACTTTTAAATCCAATATTGCCTCAATCAATTATTATCCTAAAGGAAATACTGTTGGTTATGATCGCACTTACACACTAAAACGTGACTCAGTATTAGCTAATATTCCTGTCGGTTATGCAGATGGTTATCGTCGAGTCTTTAGTAATGCAGGGCATGCTTTAATTGGTGGCCAACGTGTGCCTGTTTTAGGTAAAACATCAATGAATACGGTGATTGTTGATATTACTGATCTTAAAAATATCAAATCAGGGGATGAAGTCGTGTTTTTTGGTAAGCAAGGTAATGCAGAGATCACCGCTGAAGAGGTTGAAGATATTAGTGGTGCATTATTTACAGAGATGTCGATTTTGTGGGGTGCGACCAATCAGCGTGTGTTAGTGGATTAAAGTAGGGTGTTTGTGATCACCAATCTCAATAACTTTCGAGAGAAATTGTGGGGGAATTTACCCCCACAAAACTATTTATCGCAAGATAAAATAGCTTGAACTACGGTGTCGCCACTACTGATATTAAAAGAACATAATCTTTCATGTTTCAGTAAAGCAAAACACAAAACTGTTAATCAGCTCTAATAGGGCAAGCTTAGTCATTTCTCTTGACACTCCTTTATAACGGAGACAGAATCAAGTTGTCTGTTTTGAGATTGCCTCGGATTTTAGTCAAATAAGAAATCTGTAGAATAAAAAACGCCAGATGAAATCAATCATCTGGCGTTTTTTTATTTGAAGCGAACTTCAATAATTATGCGTTTTCTTGTTGGCTTGCCTGAATCGCTGTCAACGCAACGGTGTAGACGATATCGTCTACTAATGCACCACGAGAAAGGTCATTCACTGGTTTACGCATACCTTGTAACATTGGTCCAATTGAAACCAAGTCAGCTGAACGTTGTACCGCTTTATAAGTGGTATTACCGGTGTTCAGATCAGGGAAGATAAACACAGTCGCTTTACCTGCAACTGGTGAGTTTGGCGCTTTAGATTTAGCAACATCAGCCATAACAGCTGCGTCGTATTGTAAAGGACCATCAATCATCAGATCAGGGCGTTTTTCTTGTGCTAAACGTGTCGCTTCACGAACTTTCTCTACATCGCTACCTGCACCAGAGTTACCAGTAGAATAAGAGATCATCGCAACGCGAGGGTCGATACCGAATGCAATTGCAGAGTCTGCAGATTGGATTGCGATTTCAGCCAGTTGTTCTGCTGTTGGATCTGGGTTAATTGCACAGTCACCATAAACATAAACTTGTTCTGGTAACAGCATAAAGAACACAGAAGACACTAATGAGCTACCTGGTGCAGTTTTGATTAACTGTAGTGGTGGGCGAATAGTGTTAGCAGTTGTATGAACAGCACCAGAAACTAGGCCGTCTACTTCACCTTTTTCCAGCATTAATGTGCCAAGAACAACGTTATCTTCTAACTGTTCACGAGCAACAACTTCTGTCATACCTTTATTTTTACGCAGTTCAACTAAACGAGGTACATAGATTTCACGTACTTCTTTAGGATTGACTAACTCAATGCCTGTGCCTAATTCAACACCTTGTGCAGTTGCTACACGACGAATTTCTTCAGGATCGCCTAACAGTACGCAAGTTGCGATACCACGCTCAGCACAAATTGCTGCTGCTTTAACAGTACGAGGCTCATCACCTTCTGGTAAAACGATACGTTTTTTCGCTTTACGTGCTAATTCTGTTAATTGATAACGGAATGCTGGTGGTGATAAACGGTTAGGGCGTTCAGAGTTAGCTGTCAGTGAATCAATCCATTGTGTATTGATATGTTGAGCAACGTAGTTCTGAATTTTTTCAATACGTTCATGGTCATCAGCAGGAACTTCTAAGCTAAAGCTTTGCAGATTTAAAGAGGTCTGCCAAGTGTTAGCATTAACCATAAAGATTGGTAAGCCAGTTTCGAATGCACGTTCACAAAGTTGTTTGATTGGTGTATCGATTTGGTAGCCACCTGTTAGTAGAATTGCACCAATTTCCACGCCATTCATTGCTGCAAGGCACGCTGAAACTAATACGTCTGGGCGATCCGCTGAAGTCACTAAAAGTGAACCTGGACGGAAATGCTCTAACATGTGTGGAATACTACGGGCACAGAAAGTCACAGACTTAATACGACGGGTTTCAATATCGCCTTTATTGACGATAGTCGCATTTAAGTGTTTTGCCATATCTGTTGCACGAGTGGCGATTAAATCGAAGTTCCAAGGAATGCAACCCAGTAAAGGCAGTGGGCTATTTTTTTCAATGGTTTTTAAATCGACATTAGAGATAATCGCTTTACTTGAATCATCAAAGATTTCAGATAAGTCAGGGCGAGTACGGCCTTGATCATCAACAGGTGCATTTAGTTTGTTAACAATAACGCCTGTGATGTTTTGGTTTTTTACACCGCCAAATTCAGCACGCGCAAATTCGATACGCTCTTTTAGCTGTTCAACAGTGTTGTTACCTAATGCAGTAACGAAAACAATTTCAGCACCTAATGTTTTTGCAATTTCATAGTTTAATGATTGTGCAAAAGGATGCTTACGCATAGGTACCAGACCTTCGATGAGAATAACTTCTGCATCAGCGGTGTTTTCATGGTATCTAGCAACAATTTCTTCCATTAGAACATCTTTTTGGTTTGAGCTGAGTAGAGACTCAACATAATCCATGTTTAAAGGTTCTGATGATTGAATAGTGGAGTGAGAGCGGATAATCGCAGTTGTCTGATCTAAAGCGCCTTTTACACGAGGTTGTGCAATTGGCTTGAACACGCTAAGGCGAACGCCTTTTTGTTCCATAGAACGGATAACACCCAAGCTGACGCTGGTTAAACCTACGCGTGTATCAGTTGGGACTAGCATAATTGTACGGGACACGGAAACCTCTTTAAATATCGGTTGCTCGTTATGTAAAACAGTACTGCCAGCATGACACTGGCAGTACATCAAAGAACTTAAGCGGTCAGGCGACTTGCGTCCTGAGCGATAACTAACTCTTCGTTAGTTGGGATAACAACAGCAAGACGGCTGTTATCGGTAGTGATAGTGCCTGATTTACCGAAACGTGCATCTAAGTTACGTTGATGATCCACTTCAAAACCTAACAGAGCTAGTTTTTTCAGAGATAACTCACGTACCATCGCTGCGTTTTCACCGATACCACCAGTAAAGATAATAGCATCTAAACGACCTTCCATCAGTGCACAGTAAGAACCGATGTATTTGGCTAAACGATGGCAGTAAACGTCCATTGCACGTTTAGCATCTGCTTTAGTGTCGTAGTTATCTTCAACATAACGGCAGTCACTAGTGACTTCTGTTAAACCTAACAGACCAGATTCTTTAGTCAGCAGTTTGTTGATGTCTTCAACGCTCATACCTAAAGTGTCGTGTAAATGGAACACGATAGCAGGATCGATATCACCACTACGAGTACCCATTACTAAACCTTCTAATGGAGTCAGACCCATAGAAGTATCAACACATTTACCGTTAACAACAGCAGAAACAGAACCACCATTACCTAAGTGGCAAGTGATTACGTTCAGTTCATCAACAGGTTTGTTTAACATTTTAGCGGCTTCACGAGAAACGAAGAAATGGCTAGTTCCGTGAGCACCGTAACGACGGATGCTGTGATCTTTATATAAGCTGTATGGCAGTGCATACAGATAAGCTTCTTCTGGCATTGTTTGGTGGAATGCAGTGTCAAATACCGCAACCATTTTCTCAATTAAATGAGGGAATGCTTTACGCGCTTCTTCAATACCAATAAGGTGAGCTGGGTTATGTAATGGAGCAAATGGGATAGCAGCTTCAATACCTTTGATAACTTCGTCAGTGATCACGACAGATTTAGTGAATTTCTCACCACCGTGAACAATACGGTGACCAATTGAAGCGATTTGTGCAGACAGTTCTGGTTTTTCAGCCAGAATAGTATTTACGATAAAGTTTAATGCTTCGCTATGAGCAGCACCTGCGCCTAACGCAGCTTCATGTTTTTGGCCATCCATTTTCCACTTCAGGCGGGCTTCAGGAAGGTTGAAGCATTCAGCCAAACCTGAAAGGAATTCTTCACCATTTTCTGGGTTGATAATTGCAAATTTAAGAGAAGAACTACCGCAGTTCAGTACCAGCACCAGCTTACTTGACATGGAATTACCTATTTATCTTGTTGTCGTAGTGTCTTTTATATTATAAAGACGGTGGTTAATAAAACGTCAATCATAAAAGCCTATCGCATTACTATGATGACATTAATGACGCGCATCATGCTTAAAGTAAAAAACTTGATGCTAATTATAGTTGCCAATCATTAATTGGACGATTTTTATTCACCCATTAGCTTTTCGCGTTAAAATCGGCGAAAAGGGTTGAAAATCACGCCGGCAAACAAAATATAGCGCTTTATTGCCACAAACCTTTAGAATGGGCACAGGATACAGAGTAAAGGCAACAAAGACAAAATATACTTAATTCTACTAAAAGATTTTTATTCTTTATAGATATTTTTTAAAAGTTACAGAAGAAATTGATTGAGGTCATTATGAGCGAACCGACAGTGACTCCCCCCGGCTTTTTTAAGAAGCTTCGTTTGGGTAACGAGTATTTAAAAACCTGGCCGGTTGAAAAGCAGTTAGCGCCTGTTTTCCCTGAAAATCGTATTGTCAAAGCCACACGCTTTGGTATTCGTTATATGCCACCTATCGCCATTTTTACAATGACATGGCAAATTGCATTAGGTGGTAATTTGGGACCTGCAATTACAACCGCGCTTTTTGCTTGTAGCTTGCCAATGCAAGGATTATGGTGGTTGGGTAAACGTGCAGCTACGCCACTTCCTGCTACGTTATTACGCTGGTTTTATGAGATTCGTGAGAAATTTGAAGAAGCAGGCATCGCTTTAGCCCCTGTTGAGCAAACACCTACTTACCTTTCTTTAGCCCATTTATTAAAACGTGCTTTTAAGCAACTTGATCGCTCTTTTCTTGATGATGTGTAGAACATTTGTTCTACCGTCTTCGTTTGTCATGATTGTCCTTAGAATTACCCCGTTGAGATCAAAAAACGCGTAGTTAACACTACTCAATACTTTTGATTAATGTCATGCTCTCCTCAATGATTTCTTTGGAGAATTAATGATGGAAATGACACACGCACAACGCTTGATCCTCTCTAATCAATATAAAATGATGACTATGATGGATCCTGATAACGCTGAACGTTATCGCCGCTATCAGACAATCATTGAACGTGGGTATGGATTACAATTACGTGAACTAGACCGTGATTTTGATGAAATGTCAGAGGAGACTTGCCGTACCATTATTAATGTCATGGAAATGTACCATGCACTGCAAGTTTCTCGTGATAACTTAAAAGAACAAGAGATGCCTGATGCTCGTCGTGTCGCATTTATTGGCTTTGATGCGGCGACAGAATCCCGCTATCTTAGCTATGTGCGTTTTATGGTGAATACAGAAGGGCGTTACACGCATTTCGATAGTGGCAGTCATGGTTTTAACTCTCAAACACCAATGTGGGAAAAATACCAAAGAATGCTTAACGTTTGGTTAGCGTGCCCTCGCCAATATCACCTTAGCACCGTTGAAATTCAACAAATACTTAATGCGTAATCATTAGCGCACCATTGTAAGGTAAAGGTAGGCATAAAATATGGCAATTACATGTAAAGGTTTTCTGTTTGATCTTGATGGAACCTTAGTTGATTCATTACCGGTTGTTGAACATTGTTGGGCGCTATTTGGTGAGCGCGTAGGTGTATCAACACAAGAGATTAATGACTACATCCACGGAAAACCTGCCATTGAGTCGATTCGCCATTTTATGCCTAATGCAACCGAACAAGAGATAACTGAAACTTTCCGTTGGTTAGAAAAATTAGAATCAACACAAACCGAAGGGTTAGCACCGCTTCCGGGTGCTATTGAACTGATTAATCGCCTTAATGACTTAAATATTCCTTGGGCGATTGTTACATCAGGCACTGTTCCTATTGCCTCAACACGTCAATCTGTCACGGGTATCCCTGAACCTAAGCATTGGGTCACAGCAGAATGTATTAGTAGAGGTAAGCCTAATCCTGAGCCTTATCTTTTAGGTGCCAAGAAATTGGGTTTATTACCACAAGATTGTGTGGTTTTTGAAGATGCCGCCGCGGGTATTTACTCTGGTTTAGATGCAGGATGCCAAGTCGTTGCTGTTCATGCTCCTTTATCCCTTCCTCGCCGTAATGAGATTCATTTAATTATTGATTCTTTAAATGATATTCAAATCGAGAAGCAAGCTGAAAAAGTGATAATAACGCACAAAAGATAGTCTTTTCTTTGATCATATTAGAAGACTTATTGATGTAGAAATGGTCTACTTATCAATGTAGTGAATTGATGTCTTAACCTGTTTTCACTTATTGCTGATCGAGGCCATTTTGAATAGCGAATTATTATGGGTTTTAAGCCTGCTATTGATAGCTATTGTGCTTTTTACGACCAACAAAATCCGCATGGATGTGGTCGCTTTACTCGTCATCATCGCATTCGTTCTTAGCGGTACACTCACATTAAATGAAGCCACAGTAGGATTTAGTGATCCTAACGTATTACTTATTGCAGCCCTTTTTGTTATTGGCGAAGGGTTAGTGAGAACAGGCGTGGCTTATCAAATGGGTGACTGGCTTGTACGTGTCGCGGGTAGCAGTGAAGTTAAAATGCTTGTGCTATTAATGATATGTGTTGCAAGTTTAGGGGCTTTCATGAGCTCAACAGGCGTGGTAGCTATCTTTATTCCTGTTGTGCTGAGCGTTGCTGCTCGCATGAAAACATCACCAGGTCGTTTAATGATGCCACTAGGTTTTGCGGGCCTTATCAGTGGATTAATGACCTTAGTGGCGACACCGCCTAATATGGTTGTTAATAGTGAATTAGTCAGAGAAGGATTGCCAAGTTTTCAATTTTTCTCCATTACACCTATTGGTATTGCCGTCTTATTCGCAGGCATTTTATATATGCTGGTGGTACGTCGGTGGCTAGGAAACAACGATAATGGTAAGCAAAAAGAGGCTTATCGTCGAACTTTCCGTGATCTTATTCGTGATTATCAATTAGCAGGACGTGCTCGTCGTTTAGCCATTCGTAAAGGTTCTCCGCTAATAGGCCATTCACTTGATGAATTACATTTACGTTCTCGTTATGGTGCAAACGTTGTTGGTATCGAACGTTGGAGGCGGTTTCGGCGTGTTATGGTTAGCGCAACCGGTGGTACTGAATTAAGAGAACGTGATGTTTTATTGATAGATATGTCAGCCAGTGATGTCGATTTACGTGAGTTTTGCCGTGAACAGATGTTAGAGCCGATGGTATTACGAGGAGAATATTTCTCTGAACAATCCCGTGATGTAGGTCTTGCTGAAGTATCCATGAATCCAGACTCAGAGTTATTAGGCAAATCATTAAGAGAGATAAAATTCCGTACTCGTTATGGCTTAAATGTCGTTGCGATCCGTCGCGAAGGAAGTGCCTTGCCGGGTAAAATAGTCGATGAGCCATTACGCCTTGGCGATGTGTTATTGGTGATTGGTGATTGGAAACTTATTCGCGTTTTATCAACTAAACCGCGTAATTTTATCGTATTAAATCTGGCTGCTGAAATTGAAACGGTTGCTCCTGCTTCATCTCAAGCACCTCACGCATTATTTTCGTTAGCATTAATGGTGGCATTAATGGTAACGAATGAAGTTCCTAATTTTATTGCGGCACTTATTGCTTGTTTATTGATGGGTAAATTCCGCTGTATTGATATGGAAAGTGCTTATCGTTCTATTCATTGGCCAAGTATTATTTTAATTGTCGGTATGATGCCTTTTGCTGCCGCATTGCAAAAAACAGGCGGTATCGAGCTTATTGTAAATGGCTTAATGGATGTTGCAGGTAGTGCCGGTCCTCAAGTGATGTTGGTATGTTTATTTATACTTTGTGCATCAATCGGGTTGTTTATCTCGAATACGGCAACCGCAGTATTAATGGCACCAATTGCTATTGCTGCTGCAAACCAAATGAATGTTTCACCATTACCATTTGCAATGGTGATTGGTGTCGCGGCTTCCGCAGCATTTATGACGCCTGTTTCATCTCCGGTTAATACGCTTATCCTTGAACCTGGTGGTTATAAATTTGCTGACTTTATTAAAATTGGGGTGCCATTTACCATTATTGTGATGTTTATTAGCGTATTCTTGATCCCGCTATTATTCCCATTCTAATTATCAATATTTTTGGTTTGCTGAAACGTTGTTTATTAATTAATAAACAGCGTTTTTTATTTATTGGTTGGTAGTTTTTTATGTGCAATATATAATTTATTTATAGATGTTTTTTTTCTGAAAATTAATTCAAATTAGAGGTGTATTCTTTGTCTATACATTTATTTATAGATAAAGAGATAATTATGGGTATTACATTTCAAGTCCTTAATAATAGCGGAAAAGTTGTTGGTATAGGTTCTAATGAAAAAAGTAAATCAATTTTTTCAAGATTAGCATCTAGTATTAGTAGTATTAAAAATAATATTGTCAGCTTTTTTAGTAAAATTGAATCAAATGTTACGATAGGTGAACCGATAAAATTAAATCAAATACAGAAAGATTTATTAAATAAAAATGAAGAGAAAAGAGGTGTTCGGCATATTTATAATAAGTCTACAGCTGAAAATTTGAAGGAAAGTATTAATGATAGTATTGCAAAATATCCACAAGAAATAGGATATACATCTTTTGAAAAAAAGAATAATCCACCGACTCAAAAAATAAAATTAGATAAGAATTTATGGATTTCATCAAAGATACATACAGATGAACCTCAACTAGAAAATGAAAGGTCTATTAGTCATATTCAGTACGAAAGTTCACCTTACTTCCAGTCTATTAATAATAAAAATACTTTTAACAATTAAAATTAATTAAAAATCAGCTTACGATAATATATTATCATAAGCTGATTTTTTTACTCACTAATTTCATCAAGCGATAAACTAAACCCTGGTACAAATACCTTCATAAAATAGTCCATCTCTGGGCTATGTCTTTCGGCTAACGTTTTTTCTAAGCGATTTTTGGCTAAATTAAATTCACTATTACCTGCGGCAAGCTCTTCAAGGCATTTTAAATAAGCACATAAACTATCAGCTTGTTTGACAATAAAGGTTTCTTCCTCACTATGTAATTGCTCATCAATAAGAGGGCGAAAATCGTCTTGTAATTCTTCTGGTAACATTTCAATTAATTTTTGCTGGGCATATTTTTCTATTTTTTTATATTCATGAGCAATTTGTGGATTATGGTACTTAATCGGTGTCGGCATATCACCGGTGATCACTTCACTGGCATCATGATACATCGCTTGTAATGCAATACGTTCAGCATTGACATTACCACCAAATTTACGATTTTTAATCACCGCTAAGGCATGGGCGACAAAAGCGACTTGTAAACTGTGTTCAGAAACATTTTCTTGGCGGATATTACGCATTAAAGGCCAACGAGTAATGAGTTTTAAGCGAGAAAGGTGGGCAAAAAAGTAACTCATAATATCTCCCAATTGCGTGATTGAAGGCATTATTGTGAGTGGATAACAGGTAGATGTAAACGTTAATAGAAAAGAAAATAAAAAAACGCAATATAACTGGTTGTTATACTGCGTTTTATTTTATATGCAGGTAATCTTATTGATGATAACCGACAATAAAGCGACCGAATTTTTGAATTGCCATATCTAAATCGTCTTCACGCGGAAGAGTAACGATACGGAAATGGTCTGGGTATGGCCAGTTAAAGGCTGTACCTTGTACCAGTAATACTTTCTCTTGGAGTAATAAATCGAGGATCATTTTTTGATCGTCTTTAATACTGTAACGGTTAAGATCTATTTTAGGGAACATATACAATGCTCCCATAGGTTTAACACAAGAAACGCCCGGAATTTGATTAATTAGTTCCCAAGCACGGTTGCGTTGCTCATATAAACGACCACCCGGCAGAATAAATTCACTAATACTTTGATAGCCACCTAATGCCGTTTGGATGGCATGTTGCATAGGAACGTTAGCGCATAAACGCATAGACGCTAACATATTTAAGCCTTCAATATAGCTTTTAGCGTGTTTTTTAGGGCCGTTTAATACCATCCAACCTTGACGAAAGCCTGCAACGCGGTAGGTTTTTGATAAACCATTAAATGTTACGGTTAATAAATCGGGCGCCATGGCAGCAATAGAATGGTGCTCGGCATCGTCATACAGAATTTTATCGTAGATTTCGTCAGCAAAAATAATCAGGTTATGTTGACGTGCAATTTCAACAATTTCCATCAGAATGTCTTTGCTATATACCGCACCTGTCGGATTATTTGGGTTGATAATAACAATACCGCGGGTATTTTTTGTGATTTTACTGCGGATATCATCTAAATCAGGGAACCAGCCTTGTTGCTCATCACACATATAGTGAACGGCATTTCCTCCTGAAAGAGAAACGGCTGCTGTCCACAATGGATAATCAGGTGCAGGTACAAGCATTTCATCGCCATTATTTAATAAAGCTTGCATTGCTTGTACGATTAACTCAGAAACACCATTACCAATATAAATGTCTTCAACAGTGATATCACGCATATCACGGGCTTGATAATGCTGCATGATAGCTTTACGCGCAGAAAACAGTCCTTTGGAGTCACTATAACCTTGAGAGCTTGGTAGATTGCGGATCACATCTACTAAGATTTCATCAGGTGCTTCAAAGCCAAAAGGTGCCGGGTTACCAATATTGAGTTTTAAAACTTTATTACCTTCTTCTTCCAGACGTTTTGCTTCTTGCAAAACCGGACCTCTAATGTCGTAACAGACATGTTCGAGTTTGTTTGATTTTTTAATCTGATTCATAGCGCGTTTACCTAATAGGGTCTGACTCGTATCTTTTATTGTGATTATGGCGACTTAGCGACATTTATCGCCGATTGCTATTCATATAGAAAGATACAAATGAAAAGGCTGTCCCAGCAAATAACTGTTCTATCACTCTACTCTTACGTTACAAACTTTTGAAGATGCTAGGTAATTTTTGGTGTAAAAGGTCAGTTTATTCTTAGAATGTTATTTTGATGACTGATTGTATTGCTTATGATGGATTTATATTTCATATTTTGAAGTGAAACTAGATTATTGCTCTATTGAAAAGGGGCTTTTTAGTGTGGTTATCAGAAATAAGTTGATGTGATTGATAGGTAGATGAAATGTTGCATAATCAATTATTGAATAATTTTATCGGATTTGTATTATCTGACTTAATATATTAAATTTTCAAATAATATGGTTAAATCTACTTTATTCTATAGCAATCAATTAGTTTAAGTATAAATTAAATTTAAATCTTAAATTTAGTTTATAGGGGAAGATACTTAAACCTGAATGCATAGTTAAGATAATTTAAATTATTTTCAAAATGTTAAAATTTATGAATGAGAAAGCAATATAGTATGATCTACGTCTAACTTGTGATGACGGTATACAGTTCTTTCTTGTGAATGCTTGAAATGATAATAAAATTTAATTTGTTACAAAAAGATGCAATTCCTTTCTATCTAGGAGGTGTAAACGATAAGAAACAAATGTAAAGTATTCGGTATGTCTTTGCTCTCCTTTTCAGAGTAGAGTACTGTCTGAATCGGAAGTCTTTTTTAGACTTTTGATATAAAACACCAGGTATATGTAATTTAAAAATCAAAAATAAGTGAAGAATAAACAATGATTAATGCAAATCGTCCGATAATGAATCTCGACCTCGATCTGCTTAGAACGTTTGTAGCTGTAGCAGATTTGAACACTTTTGCAGCAGCCGCTGCTGCTGTATGTCGAACCCAATCTGCTGTGAGTCAGCAGATGCAACGTTTAGAGCAATTGGTGGGTAGAGAGCTTTTCGCCCGTCATGGTCGTAATAAACTTTTAACAGAGCATGGTCTACAACTGTTAGGTTATGCGCGTCAAATTCTGCGTGCAAATGATGATGCAACGGCATCATTAACATATAGTGATGCAGAAGGGGAGCTACGTATTGGTGCTTCTGATGACTCTGTTGATACTTTATTACCGTTTTTACTAAATCGTATCGCGTCAGTGTATCCACGTTTAGCTGTTGATGTACGTATTAAGCGTTCTCAATATATTGAGACAATGCTAGATAATCATGAAATTGATTTAGCATTAACAACAGCACGTATTGGTCATCACCCACGTACAGCGTTACGTACTGCACCAGTGTTATGGCATTGTGCGCCAGACTTCCAATTACAAATGAATGAGCCTATTCCTTTAGTTGTAATGGATGAAACGAACCCATTCCGTCAATTAGCGATAAACACGTTAGATGATGCAGGGATCCAATGGCGTATTGCTTATGAAGCAGCTTCTTTATCTGCTGTTCGTGCTGCGGTTAATGCAGAAGTGGGTATTACTGCACGTCCACTTGAAATGCAGAATGCCGATTTACGTATTTTAGGTGAAAGCGAAGGATTACCTCGTTTACCTGAGACACAATATTGGTTATATCGTAATTCTGATGAACAAAACGAAGCGGTGTTAACAGTATTCAATGCGATTGAAAACAAGAAAACACCTTATACCGTCACTGCACCTGAAGATATTAGCTCTACTGAACTTGAATAATCACATTAATAATTGTGTGAATTTTTTAGCGTTAAAACACAAAAATTAAAGATTAAAAAAGAGTCAAATAAAACTGGATAGTGATGAATAATGATAAACGGGAATAGATGCAATAAAGTGCATTTATTTCCGTTTTTTTATTATTTTTTTTGAAATAGTAACACTTTGTTAATAATTATGTTGTTTTATGTATTTATCTTTGTGACATTTCATTCCATAACTACCTTAACTGCTTGTTAAAAAAATGTTTACCTTCCCCCTTGGTTAATCACTTGTAGGATTTGTTAACAAATAAAAAGATTGTCTAGGTTTTAAGAGAATAAAAAAGTAAATCTAAGCGGATATTTGACCTCCTCCACAATATTAGAAAGTTAATTTGTTAAAATTTGGATAAATTTTAAACTGATTAGGTGTTTTTTCGACTATTTTGTGAGTTTGATCAAAAAAATAAGGCACATTTGCCTGTGTTGAGTCAGGTTTTTCCTGAGATACTGGTGTAGTAAAATCGAATTATCAGTTAGACTAAGCGTGTTAGCATAAAGCTTGTCGGTTTACTGACACGTTTTAGCATTGAGCCGTAATTGAGTGTTAAAATTGAGTGTTAAAGTTGTTAAATCGCGATAGAAAACTGAGTGATTTGTCGCAAAGTTTTTTAAAAAAGAATAAAGGTATAAATAGACTGTTATTATTTCTTTAATTAGCAAGTCTGTTTAATTCGCCTTTTTTTTCGTAATTAGAAATGTGGTGTAAACCGCCGGATAAGAGTTGGTTAATTGACACCACCTTTGATGAGTAAGCAATGAGTATGTCTACAACCACCGAAGTTATCGCCCATCATTGGGCATTTGCTGTCTTCCTCATAGGCGCATTGGGGTTATGTTCGCTCATGTTGTTGGGTGCCCGCTATTTAGGCGGACGCGCACAGGCAAGGGCAAAGCATGTTCCTTATGAATCAGGTCTTGATTCTGTTGGCAGCGCTCGTCTGCGCATGTCAGCTAAATTCTATTTAGTTGCCATGTTTTTCGTTATTTTCGATGTTGAAGCACTGTTTCTTTATGCCTGGGCTGTTTCCGTTCGTGAAGTTGGCTGGTTAGGCTTTATTGAAGCATCAGTCTTCATCGCTATTTTATTAGCTGGATTATTCTACTTGGTTCGTATAGGCGCATTAGATTGGACGCCTGTTCGCTCTCGCCGTGAAACTGCGAGTAAAAGCCATGTTCGATTAACCAGCGGCAAACATCCGCAGCAGTAATAAGCGAGGCATTAGAAATGGATTATACGCTCACCCGCATAGATCCGAACGGTGAGAATGACCGTTATCCCCTGCAATCACAGGAAATTGTCAGTGACCCGTTAGATGCTCACGTTCATCGCAGCGTGTATATGGGAAAACTGGAACATGCGTTGCATGACGTTGTGAACTGGGGACGGAAAAACTCTTTATGGCCATATAACTTTGGTCTTTCCTGTTGTTACGTTGAAATGGTGACGTCATTTACGGCTGTGCATGACGTGGCTCGTTTTGGTTCTGAAGTATTACGTGCATCCCCTCGTCAAGCTGACTTTATGGTGGTTGCGGGTACTTGCTTTACTAAGATGGCACCCGTTATTCAACGTTTATACGATCAGATGTTAGAGCCTAAATGGGTTATCTCTATGGGGGCATGTGCAAACTCTGGTGGTATGTACGACATCTACTCAGTAGTGCAAGGTGTTGATAAGTTCATTCCAGTCGATGTGTATATTCCTGGATGTCCACCACGCCCTGAAGCTTACATGCAAGCACTGATGTTATTACAAGAGTCCATTGGTAAAGAACGTCGCCCATTATCATGGGTTGTCGGCGACCAAGGCGTTTACCGTGCCAATATGCAATCAGAACGAGAAAGAAAACACGGTGAACGTATCGCAGTGAAAAATCTGCGTACTCCTGACGAAATTTAAAGGCTTTTGCCTAAGACGTAACCAGAGCAATGTGTTGCGATCATAGTAACCCTGATCAAAGTTGTGGTGAATAGAAATGACCGATCAGATAGCGCAAAAAGGCGCTCGGCCAGCGTGGGAAACGACCGATCATATTGATGATCAGGTGGTTAATGAACTGCGTCAGAAATTTGGGCCAGATGCGTTTACGTTCCAGCCTACTCGTACTGGCATGCCAGTTGTTTGGGTAAAGCGGGAACAACTTATTGAGGTAATGCTATACCTCAAATCTTTACCAAAACCTTATGTCATGCTGTTTGATATGCATGGTTTTGATGAGCGTCTTCGTACGCATCGTCAAGGCTTGCCAGCAGCAGACTTTTCCGTTTTCTATCATCTGATATCAATCGATCGTAATAAAGATATTATGTTGAAAGTCGCATTAAGTGAAAATGATCTTAATGTTCCGACTATCACATCTATCTTTCCTAACTCGAATTGGTATGAGCGTGAAGTCTGGGATATGTTTGGGATTGTCTTTAATGGGCATCCAAATTTACGTCGTATTATGATGCTTCCTGATTGGGAAGGTCATCCACTGCGTAAAGATTATCCAGCCCGTGCGACAGAGTTCGATCCTTATGTGCTGACAAAGCAGAAGCAGGATCTGGAAATGGAATCGCTAACATTTAAACCTGAAGAGTGGGGGATGAAACGCGGTACGGAGAATGAGGACTTTATGTTCTTAAACCTCGGTCCTAACCATCCATCATCTCACGGTGCATTCCGTATTATTCTTCAGCTTGATGGCGAGGAGATCGTCGACTGTGTGCCTGACGTGGGCTATCACCATCGTGGTGCTGAAAAAATGGGTGAGCGCCAATCTTGGCACAGCTATATCCCATATACAGATCGAATCGAATACCTTGGCGGATGCGTTAACGAAATGCCTTATGTACTTGCAGTGGAAAAACTTGCCGGTATTGAAGTGCCTGAACGCGTTAAAGTCATTCGTGTCATGCTGTCAGAGCTATTCCGTATTAATAGTCACTTACTGTATATCAGTACCTTTATCCAAGACGTTGGTGCAATGACACCGGTGTTCTTTGCCTTTACTGACCGTCAGAAAGTTTACAACATTGTTGAAGCAATTACTGGATTCCGTATGCACCCAGCATGGTTCCGTATCGGTGGTGTTGCTCATGACTTACCTCGCGGTTGGGAACGCTTATTACGTGAATTCTTAGATTGGATGCCAAAACGCCTAGATTCTTACGTAAAAGCAGCACTGCAAAACAGTATCTTGAAAGGTCGTACTATTGGTGTTGCCTCATATAATGCTAAAGAAGCATTAGATTGGGGTGTGACAGGTGCAGGTCTTCGTGCAACAGGTGTTGAATTTGACGTGCGTAAATGGCGTCCATATTCAGGTTATGAAAACTTTGAATTTGAAATCCCTGTTGCAAGTAATGGTGACTGTTATGACCGCGTAATGCTGAAAGTAGAAGAACTACGCCAAAGCTTACGTATTCTGGAACAGTGCTATAAAAATATGCCAGAAGGGCCATTTAAAGCAGACCATCCACTGACAACGCCTCCACCAAAAGAGCGCACATTACAGCATATCGAAACCATGATTAATCACTTCTTACAGGTTTCATGGGGCCCTGTTATGCCTGCTAATGAATCATTCCAGATGGTTGAAGCCACTAAAGGGATCAACAGCTATTACTTAACCAGTGATGGCAGCACAATGAGCTACCGCACGCGTATTCGTACGCCAAGCTTTGCTCACTTGCAACAAATCCCAGCGGTTATCCGCGGTAGTCTGGTTTCTGACTTGATTGTGTATCTGGGAAGTATTGATTTTGTAATGTCGGATGTGGATCGTTAATCATGCAAAATGAATTAAACCAAAAAGATGATGCAGTGCAGATCGAAATCGTTGATGTCACGCATTCAAAGAAAGCAACGTTTGTTTTAACTGAAGAAGAACGTGCTGAAATTGAACAAGAAAAACATCACTATGAAGATCCGCGAGCAGCCTCTATTGAAGCACTGAAAATTGTGCAGAAGAACCGCGGTTGGGTTGAAGACGGTGCAATTTATGCGATTGCGGATGTTCTTGGGATCCCTGCAAGCGATGTTGAAGGCGTTGCTACGTTCTATAGCCAAATTTTCCGTCAACCCGTTGGCCGTCACATTATTCGTTTTTGTGACAGCGTGGTTTGTCATATTACAGGTTATCAAGGCATTCAGGCAGCGATTGAAAAGCATCTTAATATCATTCCTGGTCAAACTACACCAGATGGTCGCTTTACGTTACTGCCAACCTGCTGTTTAGGTAATTGTGATAAAGGTCCTACCATGATGGTAGATGACGATACTCACAGCTTTGTTAAACCTGAAGAGATTGAAACGTTACTGGAGCAGTATCCATGACAGCAATTTCAGGAGCAAAACCGATTATTCGTAGCGCAGAAACGCACCCGCTAACGTGGCGCTTACGTGATGATCGTCAGCCTGTATGGCTGGATGAATACCGTGCTACAAACGGTTATAAAGCGGCAGAAAAAGCATTAAAAGGTATGTCACCGACGGAAGTGACCACTGAAGTTAAAGATGCTGGTCTAAAAGGTCGTGGTGGTGCTGGATTCTCAACAGGCTTGAAATGGAGCCTGATGCCAAAAGATGAAAGCATGAATATCCGTTACATCCTTTGTAACGCAGATGAAATGGAGCCGGGTACTTATAAAGACCGTCTCTTAATGGAAGAACTTCCACATCTGTTAATTGAAGGGATGATTATCGGCGCTCACGCACTAAAAGCTTACCGTGGTTATATTTTCCTTCGTGGTGAATATGTCGAAGCGGCTAAGCATTTACGCCATGCCATTGAAGAAGCAAAAGCAGCTGGCTTTCTTGGTAAAAACATCTTTGGTTCCGGAATTGATTTTGAACTGTTTGTTCACACTGGTGCAGGTCGTTACATCTGTGGTGAAGAAACAGCATTAATCAACTCATTAGAAGGTCGTCGTGCTAACCCGCGCTCTAAACCTCCCTTCCCAGCAACATCAGGTGCATGGGGTAAACCAACTTGTGTCAATAACGTTGAAACATTGTGTAACGTGCCTGCGATTATTGAACACGGTAAAGATTGGTATATCGGCTTAAGTGAAGGCAAAAGCCCAGATGCGGGTACTAAATTAATGGGATTCTCTGGTCGCGTGAAATTTCCGGGCTTATGGGAATTACCATTTGGTACAACAGCGCGTGAGATCCTTGAAGATTACGCAGGCGGTATGCGTGATGGTCTTAAGCTGAAAGCATGGCAACCGGGTGGCGCAGGTACTGACTTCTTAACAGAAGATCATCTCGATCTCCCAATGGATTTTGGCACGATTGCAAAAGCAGGTAGCCGTTTAGGTACAGCACTTGCAATGGCGGTAGATAATGAAATTAATATGGTTTCATTAACCCGTAATTTAGAAGAGTTCTTTGCTCGTGAATCTTGTGGCTGGTGTACACCTTGTCGTGATGGCTTGCCATGGAGTGTCGAAATCTTACGTGCGATAGAAAACGGTAAAGGTCGCCCTGGTGATATCGAAACACTTGAGCATTTATGTCGTTCTTTAAGTCCAGGACACACATTCTGTGCTCACGCACCGGGCGCAGTAGAACCTTTACAAAGCGCCATTAAATATTTCCGTGAAGAATTTGAGGCTGGCATTATTCAAGAAGATTATACCAATGCCAACTTGATCAGAGGTATTCAGCCTAACTTGCTGAAAAGCCGCTGGTAATTTTTCACGACACATTCTAGGTTTAACGCCTGCTGTGCAGGCCTTTGGGAAGCATGCTGACTATGGCTACGATTCATGTAGACGGCAAAGAATATGAAGTTAACGGGGCTGATAACCTGTTAGAAGCCTGTCTTAATTTAGGCTTAGATATTCCTTATTTTTGCTGGCACCCAGCGCTGGGAAGCGTTGGCGCTTGCCGCCAGTGTGCGGTGAAGCAGTATCAAAATGCTGAGGATACCCGAGGTCGTTTAGTGATGTCTTGTATGACACCGGCGACTGATGGCACGTTTATCTCTATTGATGACGAAGAAGCGAAGAAATTTCGTGAAAGCGTTGTTGAATGGTATATGACAAACCATCCTCATGACTGTCCAGTTTGTGAAGAAGGCGGTAACTGCCACCTTCAAGATATGACGGTAATGACAGGTCATACTATGCGTCGCTATCGCTTTACGAAGCGTACACATAGAAACCAAGATCTGGGACCGTTTATTTCTCATGAAATGAACCGTTGTATTGCTTGTTACCGCTGTGTTCGTTACTACAAAGACTATGCCGATGGTACTGATCTGGGCGTCTTTGGTGCACATAACAACGTATTCTTTGGACGCGTTGAAGATGGAACATTAGAGAGCGAATTCTCGGGTAACTTAGTTGAAATTTGTCCGACAGGTGTGTTCACTGATAAAACTCACTCATCACGCTATAACCGTAAGTGGGATATGCAGTTTGCACCAAGTATTTGCCAAGGTTGTAGCATAGGTTGTAACACCAGCCCTGGTGAACGCTATGGTGAATTACGTCGTATTGAAAACCGTTATAACGGGACTGTAAACCGCTATTTCCTGTGTGACCGTGGTCGTTTTGGCTATGGCTATGTGAATTTAGCAAGCAGACCTCGTCAGCCTAAAAAACGTTTAGGCAGTAACTGGTTAGAAATTAACGCTGTTCAAGCAACTCAAGCTGCTGCGGATATGCTGAAGAAAAGTCAGCGTATCGTGGGTATTGGTTCCCCGCGTGCAAGCATTGAAAGCAACTTCGCATTACGTGAAGTTGTTGGTGCTGAAAACTTCTATAGTGGTATCTCGGCATCAGAGCAAAAACGACTGACTTTAATGTTAGATATTTTACAAAAAGGTGGCGTTCATACCCCATCTCTGCGTGAAATTGAAGATTACGATGCTGTTTTAGTGTTAGGTGAAGATTTAACACAAACCGGTGCTCGTATGGCATTGTCTGTACGTCAAGCTGTGAAAGGTAAAGCACGTGAAATGGCAGCTGCTCAAAAAGTCGCTGACTGGCAAATTGCTGCGATTATGAATATCGGGCAACGTGCAAAATATCCGCTGTTTGTCACTCATGTTGATGAAACCCGCCTCGATGATGTTGCTGCATGGAGTTACCGCGCACCGGTTGTTGATCAAGCGCGTTTAGGTTTTGCGATTGCCAATAACATTAACGGTGAAGCACCTGCAGTTGATGGCATTGATGAAGCGCTGAATAAACATATCGAGATGGTTGTTCAAGCACTTTCTCAAGCGAAGAAACCATTAATTATCAGTGGTAGTCATGCAGGTAGCGAAGACGTTATCAAAGCAGCTGCTAACATTGCGTTTGCATTAAAAGCAAAAGGTAATGAAGTAGGGCTTTCTTTCGTTGCTGATGATGCAAACAGCATGGGGCTTGCCATGATGAATGCACAACCACTTGATGATGCATTAAAAATGATGCGTAGTGGTCAAACTAACACTGTTGTTGTAATGGAAAACGATTTATATCGCCACTACGATGCAGACGTGATTGACGATGCGATTGCTAAAGTAGATAACGTTATTGTTATCGACCACCAGCAAACAGACATTATGGCGAAAGCACATCTTGTTCTCCCTGCTTCTTCATTTGCTGAAAGCGATGGAACAATGGTGAGTCAAGAGGGTAGAGCACAACGTTACTTCCAAGTTTTCGAACCTTCTTTTTATAACAAAGAAGTCGTGATGCATGAAAGCTGGCGTTGGTTAAGTGCGGTTGATTCACAATGGCATGAAAGAACACTGGATTGGACACAGTTAGACAGTGTTATTGAGCATTGTGCAACCAGTCTTCCTCAGTTTGCAGGCATTGTTGATGCTGCTCCGAATGCATCATTCCGTATTCGTGGACAGAAACTGGCTCGTGAACCGCATCGTTATAGCGGCCGTACTTCTATGTTGGCAAATGTGTCTGTTCATGAACAGCGTCAACCAAAAGATATCGACACTCCATTTGCGTTCTCAATGGAAGGCAATAACAGCCCAACAGCACCTCGTCAGCAAATTCCATTTGCATGGGCACCGGGTTGGAACTCACCTCAAGCATGGAATAAATTCCAAGCCGAAGTGGGTGGTAGCTTACGCTTTGGCGATCCTGGTGTGCGTCTAATTGAATGTGGTGATAATACGCTTGGCTATTTCACTGATATTCCTGCGCCATTTAATGCACAGAAAAATCAATGGACTGTCGCACCTTGCTACCGTTTATTTGGTAGTGAAGAGTTATCACAACGCGCTGAAGTTATCCAATCTCGTATGGAAACGGCTTATTTAACATTGAGTGAATCTGATGCACAGGCATTAGCGTTAACTCAAGGTCAGCAAGCGATGTTTACTTACGAAGGCCGTGAATTCACCTTACCTGTGAAAATCAGTACTCACCTGACTCAAGGTCAAATCGGCTTGCCGTTAGGTATGGCCGGTATTTCTCCATCGCTGGTGGGTGTATCGGTTCGTCAACTGCGGGGTATTGCATAATGAGCTGGTTATCTCCTGAAGTTACAGAGATTTTACTCACCGTTTTAAAAGCCGTCGTGATCTTGCTTGTCGTGGTCACTTGTGGTGCTTTTATGAGTATGGGGGAACGCCGTTTACTGGGGTTATTCCAAAACCGTTATGGGCCTAACCGTGTAGGTTATGCAGGTTCAGCACAGTTAATTGCGGATATGATCAAAATGTTCTTTAAAGAGGACTGGATCCCGAAATTTGCTGATCGCTTTATCTTCACCATTGCGCCAGTGATTGCGTTTTCATCTTTACTGCTGTCATTTGCAATTGTACCTGTTAGCTCAACATGGGTTGTCGCTGACTTAAACATTGGTATTTTGTTCTTCTTGATGGTTGCAGGTATTGCGGTGTATGCCGTGTTATTTGCAGGCTGGTCAAGTAATAACAAATATTCACTGTTAGGTGCAATGCGTGCATCAGCACAAACCGTAAGTTATGAGGTGTTCTTAGGACTCTCAATCCTAGGGGTTGTTGCACAAGCGGGCTCTTTTAACCTGACTGACATCGTAAACTCACAAGCGAATATGTGGAATGTCATTCCACAATTCTTTGGCTTTATTACGTTTGCGATTGCTGGGGTTGCTGTTTGTCACCGTCATCCATTTGACCAACCAGAAGCAGAGCAAGAGCTTGCTGATGGTTATCACATTGAATATTCCGGTATGAAATTTGGTCTGTTCTTTGTTGGTGAATATATCGGGATCGTTGCGGTATCAGGTCTTATCGTGACGTTATTCTTTGGTGGTTGGCAAGGCCCTTTCTTACCGTCGTTTATTTGGTTTGCACTGAAAACAGGATTCTTCATGATGATGTTCATCCTTATTCGTGCTTCGTTACCGCGTCCGCGTTACGACCAAGTGATGTCTTTTGGTTGGAAAATTTGCTTACCGTTAACTCTTATCAATCTGCTGGTAACTGCTGCAGTGATACTTTACAACGCTCAATAAGGGGTGATTGAACCATGACTTTAAAAGAGTTATTGACTGGTTTCGGCACCCAGGTACGAAGCATTTGGATGATTGGCTTACACGCCTTCGCCAAACGTGAAACACAGATGTACCCGGAAGAACCTGTCAATGTTGCACCACGCTACCGTGGACGTATTGTATTGACGCGTGATCCCGATGGTGAAGAGCGCTGTGTTGCTTGTAACTTGTGTGCAGCAGTTTGTCCAGTTGGCTGTATTTCATTACAGAAAGCAGAACATGAAGATGGTCGTTGGTATCCGGAATTTTTCCGTATCAACTTTTCTCGTTGTATCTTCTGCGGTTTATGTGAAGAAGCTTGCCCAACAACGGCACTGCAATTAACGCCTGATTTCGAAATGGGTGAGTTTAAGCGTCAGGATCTGGTTTATGAAAAAGACGATCTGTTAATTTCTGGGCCCGGCAAATATCCTGAATATAACTTTTACCGTAAAACAGGTATGGCGATTAACGGCAAAGACAAAGGTGATGCAGATGATGAAGCTAAACCTATCGATGTCAAAAGCCTGTTACCGTAAGGAGCGATATTCATGGAATTTGCATTTTACATCGCGGGGCTGATTGCCATCCTTGCAACATTGAGAGTTATCACTCATACCAATCCAGTACACGCATTGTTGTACTTAGTGATTTCATTGATTGCACTCTCTGTGGTTTTCTTCTCGCTGGGCGCCTATTTTGCAGGTGCATTAGAAATCATCGTTTACGCTGGCGCCATTATGGTGTTGTTCGTTTTCGTGGTGATGATGCTCAACTTAGGTAAATCCGTCGTTGATCAAGAGAGAAAGTGGCTACAACCGAAGTTTTGGATTGGGCCAGCACTTTTATCTCTGATGTTATTAATCGTGCTTATTTATGCAATTAGTAGTGTCACTCACGGTGAAATTACTGGAGAAATAATTGGTGCGAAAGAGGTCGGTATTAGCTTATTTGGGCCTTATATTCTGGCTGTTGAGTTAGCATCTGTTCTCTTATTGTCAGGGTTAATAGTTGCTTATCACATTGGTCGTGATCAGAGCCATGACGATCTCGTCGAAAACGAAAACGCAGGGGAGCAAAAATGATACCTCTTCAACATGGTTTGATCTTGGCTGCGGTACTGTTTGTGTTAGGTTTTACCTGCTTAGTACTTCGCCGCAACCTGTTGTTTATGTTGATCGGACTAGAAATTATGATTAATGCGGCTGCACTGGCATTTGTTGTCGGTGGTAGCTTTTGGGGTCAAACGGATGGTCAGATAATGTATATTCTGGCAATCAGCTTGGCAGCGGCAGAGGCAAGTATTGGTCTGGCATTGTTGTTACAGCTTCATAGACATCGCCAAAATATCAATATCGATACAGTCAGTGAGATGCGCGGATGAATATACTCTATTTAACCATTCTGCTACCACTGCTGGGATTTTTACTGCTCGCTTTCTCACGTGGTCGTTGGTCTGAAAACGTATCAGCATGGATTGGTACTGGTTCGGTTGGTTTATCGGCTTTAGTTGCACTTTGGGCTGGTATGGATTTCTTTGCCAATGGGCAAGAAACGTATGTTCTGACTTTATGGAACTGGATGTCTGCAGGAAATTTTAATATTCCATTCACTCTGGTTCTTGACGGTCTTTCATTAACTATGCTGGGTGTTATTACCGGTGTTGGCTTCCTTATTCATATGTATGCATCGTGGTATATGCGTGGAGAAGAGGGGTATTCTCGCTTCTTTGCTTATACCAACTTATTTATCGCAAGTATGGTTGTTTTAGTACTGGCTGATAACATGATGCTGATGTATATGGGTTGGGAAGGGGTTGGTCTATGTAGCTACCTATTAATTGGTTTCTATTATAGCAATCCTGCTAATGGCGCAGCGGCGATGAAAGCGTTTATCGTAACGCGTATCGGTGATGTGTTCTTAGCTATCGGTATGTTTATCCTGTTTGACCAATTAGGTACATTGAGTTTCCGTGAAATGGCAGTACTTGCTCCTGAGCAATTAGCCGTGGGCTCAAGCGTTATTAACTGGGCAATGTTGATGGTATTAGGCGGTGCAGTAGGTAAATCAGCACAGCTTCCATTACAAACTTGGTTAGCCGATGCAATGGCAGGTCCAACACCTGTATCTGCATTAATTCACGCCGCAACCATGGTCACGGCGGGTGTGTACTTAGTCGCACGCAGCAATGCACTATTCTTAATGGCACCAGAAGTACTGGAATTGGTCGGCATTATCGGTGCAGTCACATTAGTGTTAGCGGGCTTTGCAGCTTTAGTACAAACAGATATCAAACGTATTCTTGCTTATTCAACCATGAGCCAAATTGGTTATATGTTCTTGGCTTTAGGCGCTCAAGCATGGGATGCGGCAATTTTCCACTTAATGACACACGCTTTCTTTAAAGCATTACTGTTCTTATCAGCTGGCTCGGTGATTGTTGCCTGCCACCACGAACAAAATATCTTTAAGATGGGCGGGTTACGTAAGAAGATCCCATTTGTTTATGCTTGTTTCCTAATTGGTGGTGGCGCATTAGCGGCATTACCGCTGTTAACAGCAGGGTTCTTCAGTAAAGATGAAATCTTATGGGGTGCGTATTCAAACGGGCATTTTAACTTAATGCTTGCAGGTTTAGTTGGCGCGTTATTTACGTCACTTTATACCTTCCGTTTGATTTTCATCGTATTCCATGGTGAAACCAAAACCGAAGCACACCAAGTTAGAGGGTTTACTCATACTTTCCCATTAGCGGTATTAGCACTGTTATCAACATTTATCGGTGCGTTAATTACTCAACCGCTAGGTGCAGTTTTCCCTGAAGGAAATGCATCGCACGATGGTAAATATGTGTTAGAAATTCTTTCTGGTGTGGTAGCGATAGTAGGCGTTGCCATTGCAGCATGGTTATACCTGAAACAGCGTCAATGTGTTTCTAAGGTTGCCAATACTCGTACAGGTCGTTTCTTCTCAACATGGTGGTTCCATGCTTGGGGATTCGATGCGCTGTATGAAGTGCTGTTTGTCAAACCTTATAAAGGGGCGGCGTGGCTTATCCAAAATGATCCTGTTAACCAATTCTTTAATTTATTCGGTTGTCTGCTTAAAGGCACCAATAAAGGATTAAGTTTCAGTGAGAATGGATTAGCACGTTGGTATGCGGCTTCTCTCGGTTTAGGTGCAGTGCTGGTCATCGCTCTGCTGCTTCTGGTTTAATTAAGGGACACATTGCGCCATGTTATTACCCTGGCTAATACTTATTCCCTTCATCGGTGGCCTGCTAAGTTGGCAGGCTGAACGAATCGGCTCGCAAGTCCCTCGCTGGGTTGCGTTGCTGACGATGGGATTAACACTTGTTATTTCTGTGCAACTTTGGTTGCAGGGCGATTATCAACTACTTAGTGCTGATGGAGCGCCACGCTGGACAGAGTATTACTTTGTGCCGTGGATACCTGCTTTAGGGATTAATATCCAATTTGCACTTGATGGTATGTCATTGCTGATGACTGTATTAACTGCGATTTTAGGTATCTTAGCGGTACTTTCATCGTGGAGTGAAAATCAGCCATCACAAGGTGCTTTCCATTTTAATCTGCTGTGGATCTTAGCAGGTGTGATGGGGGTATTTTTAGCAACTGACCTGTTCTTATTCTTCTTCTTCTGGGAAATGATGTTGATCCCAATGTATTTCCTGATTTCTTTATGGGGACACAAAGGAAGTAGCGATAAAAAACACGTTAGTGCAGCAACAAAATTCTTTATCTATACACAGGCAAGTGGCCTGTTAATGTTGCTGGCCATTATCGGTCTTGCGGTGGCTTTCTACCGTGAAACAGGTATTTGGACATTTAATTACGATACCTTATTACAAGCACATACTGTTTTAAGCTCTGAACTACAATTTATTCTGATGTTAGGTTTCTTTGCTGCATTTGCAGTGAAAATGCCAATTGTTCCTGTACATGGTTGGTTAGCGGATGCTCACGCAGAAGCGCCAACAGCAGGCTCTGTTGACTTATCAGGTATTTTGCTAAAAACAGCGGCTTACGGTCTATTACGTTTTAACTTACCGCTCTTCCCAGAAGCATCAGCGTTACTGGCTCCGGTGGCGATGTGGTTAGGTTTAATTACTGTATTCTATGCAGCATTACTGGCATTTCGTCAGACAGATATCAAACGTCTTGCGGCTTACAGTAGTATTTCTCACATGGGCTTTATCGTAATTGCGATTTATGCCGGCTCTGTATTGGCTTACCAAGGTGCGATTATTCAAATGATCACCAATGGTTTGTCAGCAGCAGGTCTATTTATCATGTGTGGCATGCTGTATGAGCGTTTAGGTACTCGTGATATGAACCAAATGGGTGGATTGTGGAAAAGCATCCGCTTCTTACCAGCGTTTTCATTGTTCTTTGCGGTTGCTTCTTTAGGTATGCCGGGAACAGGTAACTTCGTTGGTGAGTTTATGATCCTGTTTGGTACTTATGGTCACTTTAAGCTGATTACAATTATTTCGGTCTTTGGTTTAGTTTTTGCTTCTGTCTATGCATTGTGGATGATGCAACAAGCTTACTATGGTTCACCGAAAGCAGCTGAAAGAACCTATAAAGGGTTAGATCTGAGAGAGTTCTTTATCCTGATCACATTGGTTGTTTTACTGGTTATCTTAGGCTTCTTCCCACAACCAGTATTAGACACATCAATATCAGCGATGGAAAATCTCCAGACTTGGTATTCCGCTTCTATTTCAACAGTAAGGCCGTAATTCGCCATGACAATAACTCCTGAACAATTGATCGCAATGCTACCGCTATTGATCGTCGGATTGACGGTGGTGGTTGTGATGCTGTCCATTGCGTGGCGACGCGATCATTTTACTATTGCCACTTTGACAGCAACGGGTTTCATCATTGCGCTGGGATCACTCTATTACGTTAATGCATTAGGCGTAGTGGACGTTACCACGCTTTACCATGTTGATGGATACTCTAGCTTCTTTACCGCGCTAGTGATCCTTTCTGGTATTGGAACTATAGCTTTTGCTTATCCTTGGTTAGAAGGCTATCAAGATAACAAAGAAGAATTTTATTTGCTGATTGCGATTGCGGTCATTGGGGGGATTTTACTCTCTTCGGCTCACCACTTCGCATCGATGTTTATTGGTATTGAATTACTGACATTACCGCTGTTTGGTCTTATCGGTTATGCATTCCAACAACGTCCTTCTTTGGAAGCAGGTATTAAATATATGCTGCTTTCAGCAGCTGCATCTTCTTTTTTACTGTTTGGCATGGCACTTCTCTATGCAGAAGCAGGAAACCTCTCCTTTACCGCAATGGGACAGAGTTTAAGTGATAGTAATATCCATAAACCATTAGTACTCGCAGGTTTAGGTATGATGTTAGTGGGAATTGGCTTTAAATTATCTTTATTCCCATTCCAACTGTGGACACCCGATGTTTACCAAGGCGCACCAGCACCAACTGGCGCGTTCTTAGCGACAGCAAGTAAGATTGGTATTTTCGCTGTTGTTATGCGTTTATTCCTTGAAGCACCCGCTGCGGATAGTGAAACCTTACGAATGATCTTAGGTTTCATGGCAATTGCCTCTATCTTATTTGGTAACATCATGGCGTTAACGCAAAAGAGCGTGAAGCGCTTACTGGGTTACTCTTCAGTATCGCACCTTGGTTATCTGCTAGTGGCATTAATTGTATTGCAATACAGTCCTGTATTAGCACAAGAAACAGCTGAAATTTATTTAGCAGGTTACTTGTTTGCAAGCTTAGGGGCGTTTGGTGCTATTGCAGTAGCTTCAAGTCCTTATCGTGAGAGCGAAATGGATTCACTGGAAGATTACCGCGGGTTATTCTGGCGTCGTCCTGTGGTTGCGGTGGTGATGTCGCTGATGATGTTATCACTGGCAGGTGTACCAATTACATTAGGCTTCATTGGTAAACTATATGTCATCATTGCAGGTATCAGCTCAAGCTTATGGTGGTTAACAGGTATGGTTGTGTTAGGTAGTGCTATTGGTTTATTCTACTACCTACGTGCTGCGGCTATTGTCTTCTTACGTAAACCTGACAATGACAACACTCCAGCTATTTCAACAACATCACAAAATATGGCAACATTTGTTGCACTAATCTGTGCAATTGTTGTTATTGCATTAGGTGTATGGCCACAACCACTTATTGAATTAACTAATTTTGCGATTATTGCTCCAGCAGTAAATTAATCGATATTATTAGATAATAAGGTAGTAAAACGGCTCTTTATTATAGAGCCGTTTTTTTAGCTAAGGTGTATTACTGTTTATCTTTTCTGAAGTATCGTAATATAGAGAGAAATCATCTAAGAATGAAAATAGAGGGATAATAATATCTTCTGTTAATAAAATATTATTTTTTAGCTCGTAAAATTGTAAATTAATATTATTCCAATATTTGTTTAATCGTTCTAATTGTTCAATAAAAACTCTTAGGTAATAGTCGATATCAATTAGTTTATAGTAGTGTTTTAGAACAAATAGGGCATTTTGCTTTTTGTTTCTTAATTGGTTGAGTTGTTTAATTTGCTCTAGGTAATTTGCCGTTAATTGGTGACGAGTTTCAACGATTTTAGTATAAGAAAAACCATGATTTAAGGTTGAAAATAAATTATTAAGTATTTCTATCAATGAAGATAACAGGTTTTTCTCGTTAGGTTCAATATTGAGTTCTTCTATTTCTGACTTTGACGGAATAGAACTTTTGAAGAGGTTGAGAAAATATCTTTTATTTAGAAGCGCTTCACTTTCTCGAATGATATTCAGTTCTTGCTTCGTTTTTTCTGAATCTATCTCTAAAGTTGAAATGTTTTTTGTTAGTTGGTTAATAAAATCCTTTTTATCAGTGATAAAGGGTGTGACCTTATGAGTGATAAAATGTTTTTTAAGTCGCTTTATTTCCATTGATAGAAATAAATTATGTTCACTAATTATAGTGCTTGTTTCGTTTATCTCGTTTAGATATAGATCTATGATCTCTTTTTTTTCTACTTCCAGTTTTAATTTTAACTCTACATCAAGAGTTTCCTTTTTTATCTCTTCATCAATTTCATTAATGGTTTTAAATGTATTATTAAGTAATTTTTGTCTTAATCGACTTTTTAATACTAGAGAAAAATAAATGATACTCTCAATATTTTTATTGTTTTTCTCTAAGAATAAGGTTAGCTCATTGTCAAAATCATTATTCATATAACACTTATTATTACTTAAGTGAAGAATGTTTTTATATGCATGAAAGAGTTTATTATGTTCAAAAGATATTTCTGAGATGATGTGAGTTTCATTATTATTCATAACAATTCCCTTTGTTAATTTGAGGAGTAAAAAGAAGAGAGAGCATTATCGAAAGAGATTAAGATCTCTTTTGAATAACCAATTACCATATACCAAGGTGAAATGATTTTTTCTAGGTAAATACTAAACTTAATAAGTTCTAATGTATTGTTTATTTTGTTGAAATTATTAATTGATGCTTCTATTTCCGTTAATATGGCTTGCCAAACATATTCAATATGCTCTAGTGCCATATTTGTATCTTCGATAAGTTGTTGTATCTCTTCCAGTTCAATATAAAGTGAATTTAAATGTAGTGATAGGTTGGTGTAAATATCTATCTCTTTATTGAGGCTTTTTACTTTATCAATTAATTGATTTCTTTTTTTACGAATATTTTCAGCTTTTGAACCAAAAATTCCACCAGTAATAATAACGCCGATAATGCCCGCAGCAAGCCCTGTAAAAGCAAGGATAACATAGTTTTTATATTCTTCTTTCAGTATTGAAATATCTTCAATCAGTAAATTACGTTCATCACTTAATAGAGGATTATTTTTATTATAAAATTCATTAATGAGTCTCTTTTTATTAAGAATTTCATGATAAATAGAGTGATGAGTTACATTTTTACTGTCTTTTTCACCCATAATTTTACTTCTGAACGTGGATAAGTTCTCTTTTAATTTAAGTGTTTTATCTCGCTCAGTTTCAATATCTTCTTTCATACTTTCTAATATATGAATAAGTTGAATGGAAACTTGTTTATCTTGAGAGGTATATTTGATGTTGGCTAACTCTTGCTCAGAAAGATCATGCATGGTTGTTGATATTTTAGTAAGTAACGGCATTTGATTAATAAATGAAATAATATTTTCACCTGTAGAAGTAATTTCTCTACCAATAATTTCTAAATCAATTGCTTGTTGTTTTATTGAATATTCTATCTTATTCCATTCTAAGGCATGCTCTCGTATTTTGATAAAAAGAGATAAAATGTTTTCTGGTAAAAGTTGTTGTATGCTTATTTGGTTGTAACCAATAAAATCTATTACATCATCTAATTTGTAAGGAAGTGAAAGCGCTTTATTAATATAAGATTTTATCTTAATTAAATCAGGAGCAGTTACAATTCCCGGTAATCGGCCATTTTCGATATCTATTCCTAATATTAAACTGAGTGCAACTTTAGGAACATCGGGCACTTCGATAAATTTATCTACTTGTTCAAAGATGGTTGTATCCATATAACCCCTCTTATGTATAATGTTTTTCGCCTATACAGTTCAGCCTTAAAATGATTTGTTCACGATTTAAGTTTTTAGATTAATACATCTACTTTGTAACATGAAAAATACAAAACTTTGATAAATGACAAAGGTTATAATTAATCAACCCTTTGATAATTTGTATAGAGACGTATAATCTTCCTTTTAATTAGTTGTGGGTATTTGGAGTGGAAAAGGTTAATCCTGTGTTTTCGACACTGTACGAAAAAGTTAAAAATATAAATCTGACAGCACAAGGTAATCTTTTACATTTGAAAGTCACCTTGCCATCAGAGGTTTCATTTTCATTGCTCTCATGGCTTGCTGCACAGTCGCATTATCCCCAATTTTATTGGCAACATCGCGATGAGCATGAAGAAGTCGCCGCTTGTGGGCAATTACGCTGTTTTAATCATATTCAAGATGCTTGCCAATTTTTAGGTTTACATCATTGTGATGCAGACAGTGATGATGTGCGTATTTGGGGCTTAAATGCATGGGATACCATTATTCCAGGCCGCATTGATAAAATAAAAGGCGATGATGCCTACCTTTTTTTGCCTCGCATTGAGATTAGGCGCCACCAGCAACAGCTTTCTGTTCATCTAAATATGTTGGATGAAGGTGATAAGCAAAATACATTGGATTTTCTGCAAACATTAAATCAAGCTGTAGAAATTGAACCGCTTTCTGTTTCTGTTACTCATGTTAATCACTCTTTAACGCAAGAGCAGTGGACTCACTATCTCAATATTGCCTTAGATGAAATTAGCCAAGGTTTATTTGAAAAAGTTGTCCCTGCAAGAGCGACATGCTTAACTCTAGATAACCCGCTGAAAGCGATCCAATTTATGAAAGCGAGCCGTGATGTTAATCATCATTGCTATCACTATATGCTGGCGTTTTCACCTTCAGATGCATTTATGGGATCAACCCCAGAAAGATTATATAAGCGTGATGAGTTGATGCTTTATACCGAAGCGTTAGCGGGTACAGTCGCGAGTTCTGATAACGAGCAACAAGCTACTGAATTTGCAGATTGGTTGATGAATGATAAGAAGAATCAACATGAAAATCTGGTTGTAGTTGATGATATTTGCCAACGATTACAAGGTGGAGTTGACGGTATTGATGTTTCACCCGCGGATGTTATCCGGTTGCGTAAAGTGCAACATCTTCGTCGCTATATACATGGTAAATTAATTGACTCTGATGACATCGATTGCTTAAAGCGATTACAGCCAACCGCAGCCGTATGTGGCTTACCAAGAAGTGTCGCGCGTGCATTTATTCGTAAGCATGAACCTTTTGAGCGTCGTTGGTATGCGGGCTCTGCGGGATATTTATCTCTCCCTCATGCCGAATTTGCGGTCAGTTTACGTTGTGGTGAGTTGCACGATGATGCATTGACTTTATACGCTGGTGCAGGAGTTGTTGCAGGATCTGATCCTCAGCAAGAGTGGACTGAAATCGAAAATAAAGCGGCAGGTTTACGCACATTGCTGGAAAAAGAGAATTAATTTCTTACAGATAATCTCAGTTTGAATAAATAATACCAGCGAAATAATCAAAATTTGATGAGTAGTTTTTTAAAGTCAGTTATTTAGTGCTACTCTTCAAATAACCACTGCTAATTGTTAACTAATTGATGCTATCCTTTAGAACACTAGCGCTATTTATTCCTATTCTTAACGATAAAAAAGAGCTCATTGAAAATAGAGTGGATGATTAGCCTAAATAATGCACTTTTTGAGTGTTTTCTTTAACGATTTATTTAACGAAAACTTCTGTTCATTGAACTAGGCTAAGGAAAAGTATTTAGGAACAGATATTATAATAGCAATTGCAGGTTTTCGTTGTTGGGATGATCAATGTCTAATAGTTCGTTTAATCGCCAATGGGCTAAAGTTATACTCGAAACTTTGACTCGTCATGGCTTACGCCATATCTGTATTGCCCCCGGATCTCGTTCGACCCCTTTAACACTTGCGGCGGCTGCCAATCAAAAATTAGTCTGCCATACGCATTTTGATGAGCGTGGTCTTGGTCATTTAGCTTTGGGTCTCGCAAAAGCAACTAAAGAGCCTGTCGCTGTGATCGTGACATCGGGAACCGCCGTTGCCAATTTATATCCTGCGTTAATTGAAGCCGGATTAACGGGTGAGCGTGTTGTCTTTTTAACCGCGGATAGACCGCCCGAATTAATTGATTGTGGTGCAAACCAAGCTATTCGCCAGCAAAGTATTTTTGCAACGCATCCTTCACAGACACTCTCGTTACCAAGGCCAACAGCAGATATTTCTGCAAGCTGGTTAGTTTCTACCCTTGATAATGCCATGAATACATTGGTTCATGGTGCATTACACGTCAATTGCCCTTTTGCAGAACCTTTATATGGTGATGATGTTGAAACATCGACTCCATGGACTGAAGCTTTAGGGGATTGGTGGCAAAGTGATAAACCGTGGCTACAAGAAACACTTTTTACCTCTGCCACTATGCATTCTCAGTGGAATGCATTGCGTCAAAAAAAAGGTGTGGTTATTGCAGGACGTATTAGCCCAGAAGAGGGTGTTGAAGTCGCAAAATGGGCTTCACAATTAGGTTGGCCTTTATTGGGTGATGTATTATCACAAACTGGGCAACCGTTACCTTGTGCCGATTTATGGTTGAATAATCCACAGATAAAATCAGAATTAAATAAAGCTGAAATCGTTATTCAATTTGGTTCAAGTTTAACAGGCAAACGCTTATTACAATGGCAAGTAGGATGTTCGCCAAAAACGTATTGGATTATTGATCCTATTCCGGGACGATTAGATCCTGGTCATCATCAAGGTGAGAAATTTACATTACCACCGATGCAGTGGTTAACGGCACATCCTGCGGTTGATAATTCACCGTGGACAAATGTATTAACTAATATAGCCAAACAAACCTATCAAAAAGTCAGTGAAATAACGGATTATTTCGGTGAAGCACAGGTTGCGCACCGATTAGATAAATTACTTCCTAATGATGGGCAGTTATTTGTTGGCAATAGTCTGATAGTACGATTAATCGATGCATTTGCTCAGTTGCCTGAAGGTTATCCTGTGATGAGCAATCGAGGTGCGAGTGGTATTGATGGTTTGATTTCAACATCTGCGGGTGTTCATCGTGCAACAGAAAAGCCAACATTAACAATATTAGGCGATTTATCAGCACTGTATGATTTAAATAGTCTAGCGTTGCATCAACAAGTCTATGCGCCTAATGTTATTATCGTAGTGAATAATAACGGTGGGCAAATATTCTCAATGCTACCAACGCCAGAGGCAGAACGAGAACGTTTTTACTGTATGCCTCACTCATTAAATTTCAAACATGCAGCCGCAATGTTTGGCTTGCATTATGTATCACCAACAAATTGGGATGCACTGTTAACGACTGTTCAGGCGTGCTGGACAGGGGCGCCAACAACGACATTAATTGAATTAATTGTTGATGATACTGATGGTGCAAAAACATTAAATCAGCTGGTAAAACAGGTAACATCTCATGACTTTAGCATGTCAGCGATATAATACCCATAATGAAGGGCCTTGGTTAGTTTGGTTGCATGGGCTATTAGGTGAAGGTTGTGAATGGGAGCCTGTGATCCAGGCTTGCCATGAATATCCATCACTTGTGATTGATTTGCCTCGTCATGGTGGTTCTGCTTCTATCAGTGCGAAAGATTTTGTTGAAGTTAGTGCATTGCTAACAGACACACTTAAAGAGCAAGGTATTAACCATTATTGGTTAATTGGCTACTCGTTAGGTGGCAGAATCTCTATGTATCACGCGTGTTTTGGCGATACTACAGGATTAATGGGATTGATTGTGGAGGGCGGAAATCCGGGGTTATATGATGCAACGGAAAGACAAAGCCGCCTTGCACATGATAAACGCTGGGCTGAACGTTTTCGTAATGAGCCTATCAGAGACGTATTAACACAGTGGTATCAGCAACCGGTATTTGCCGATTTAAGTGATGATAAACGCCAGTTATTCGTTGAAAAACGTTGCCGTAATGCGGGTTTTTGTATTGCAGAAAGTTTAGAAACACTTTCTTTAGGTAATCAGCCTTGGCTTGTTACAGAATTACAGCAACTCACTTTGCCATTTATTTGGCTTTGTGGTGAAAAAGATAATAAATTTCAATCTATTGCGCAGCAATATTCGCTGCCATTAACGACTATCCCGCATGCTGGTCATAATGCCCATCAGGCACAGCCTGTTGCTTATGCTGCGGTGATAAATCATGTTTTATCCCTCTTTGGTTAAAGGAACCTAATTATGCTTTACCCGAGCGAAGAAAAATTATATGCACCGATTGAATGGCAGGATTGTTCTGAAGGTTTTGAAGATATCCTTTATCATAAATCAGTCGATGGCATTGCAAAAATTACGATTAACCGCCCGCAAGTGCGTAATGCTTTTCGTCCTTTGACAGTGAAAGAGATGATCCAAGCATTAGCTGATGCACGTTATGATGACACAATTGGTACTATCATTTTAACGGGTGCGGGTGAAAAAGCATTCTGTGCAGGTGGCGACCAAAAAATTCGTGGCGATTACGGCGGATATCGCGATGATAGCGGTACTCATCACCTGAATGTGCTAGATTTCCAACGCCAAATCCGTACTTGTCCAAAACCTGTTGTAGCAATGGTTGCAGGTTATTCTATCGGTGGTGGTCATGTACTTCATATGATGTGTGACTTAACTATCGCTGCTGAAAACGCTATTTTTGGTCAAACTGGCCCTAAAGTTGGTTCTTTTGATGGTGGCTGGGGCGCTTCTTATATGGCTCGCATTGTTGGTCAAAAGAAAGCACGCGAAATTTGGTTCTTATGCCGTCAATATGATGCAAAAGAAGCATTAGAAATGGGCTTGGTTAACACTGTTGTTCCTTACGCAGATCTTGAAAAAGAAACAGTACGCTGGTGTCGTGAAATGCTAGAAAATAGCCCAATGGCATTACGTTGCTTGAAAGCTGCATTAAATGCAGATTGTGATGGTCAAGCTGGCCTTCAAGAATTAGCGGGTAATGCAACTATGCTGTTCTATATGACTGATGAAGGTCAAGAAGGTCGCAACGCCTTTAACGAAAAACGTCAACCTGATTTCACTCGATTTAAACGTAACCCATAATGCGAAACGCCAAACTCTATTCATTCAGCCTACCTGTAGATGCAGGCGTTGTTCTGCGCTATCAAAGGCTAAAAACGCGTGATGGTTTTCTTGTCTGTTTAGAGCAAAATGGCAAACAAGGGTGGGGTGAAATTTCACCTCTTCCTGAGTTTAGCCGTGAAACTTTAGAACAAGCACAAGAAGCTGCACAATCTTGGTTAACAGCTTGGTGCGCGGGTGAAAACCCTGTTCATAGTGAACTGCCAAGTGTGGCTTTTGGTATTAGCTGTGCATTAGCAGAGCTGGAAGGTACATTGCCACAAGATGCGAATTATCGTGCCGCACCTTTATGTAATGGCGATCCTGATGATTTGATTTTAAGCCTTAATGATATGGAAGGTGAAAAGGTCGCTAAAATCAAGGTTGGCTTATATGAAGCAGTGCGTGATGGGATCGTTGTTAACCTGTTATTAGAAGCTATCCCTGACTTAAAACTAAGACTTGATGCCAATCGAAGCTGGACACCAGCAAAAGCAGAAGGCTTTGCAAAGTATGTTAATCCGCAATGGCGTGACCGTATTGCGTTTTTAGAAGAGCCTTGCAAAACACCAGAAGAGTCACTGGCTTTTTCTCAAGCAACAGGTATTAACATCGCTTGGGATGAAACGGTGCGTGATGATGGTTTTGAAGTAAAACTACAACCTGGTGTAACAACGATTGTTATTAAGCCTACGTTAGTGGGAAGTCTTGAACGCTGTCAAATGCTTATTAAACAAGCCAATGCGTTGGGGTTAGATGCTATTATCAGTTCAAGTATTGAAAGTAGTTTCGGACTCACTCAATTAGCCAGAATTGCACAATGGTTAACACCTAATAGTATTCCGGGGCTCGATACTGTTGATTTGATTAAACAACAACTTATTCGTTCTTGGCCAAATGTGGACATTCCGCTTATCTCTCTTGAACAGCTAGAGACAGTATGGCAACAGTAGTTCCATTTAAACAATGGCCGTGGCATCACTGGGCACAATTATACCCAAATGAAACGGCCATCATTTCAGGTGTTTCACCAATTACATGGCAACAACTAAGTTGTCATATAAATCAGTTAGCTAATAATTTTGCTAAACAAGGTGTTGATACACAAAACACTGTGTTGTTACGTGGAAAAAATCACATTAATCTTGTTTTCGCATTGCTCGCTGTTTTTCAATGTGGTGCAAAGGTATTACCTTTAAATCCACAGCTTCCAAAATCTTTACTTGATGAATTATTACCTCACTTAGGCATTGATTTTTATGCTGATTTGAGTGAAACACCGCTAGATTTAAATGCAACATTGCTTGATCTTAGTGGTGTGGAGTTAGATAACACGTCACGTCAATATAAAACTCAAACAGTAAATGATGTCCTATGGACGCCATCTCGTATGGCAACACTTATTTTGACATCAGGCTCATCAGGTTTGCCTAAAGCCGCGGTACACACCTTTGACGCACATCTTTGCAGTGCAATGGGTGTTTTATCATTAATGCCTTTGGAAAAAGGGGATAGTTGGTTACTCTCTTTGCCTCTATTTCACGTTTCAGGACAAGGTATACTTTGGCGCTGGTTATTACGCGGAGCAACGCTGGTGGTGCGCGAAATGCATCCTTTTGTAGATGCTTTGCAAGGTTGTACTCATGCCTCTTTAGTTCCCACACAATTATGGCGCTTCTTACAAAATAGAGCGCAACAAGATAATCAACAACCTATTACCCTAAAATCTGTTTTATTAGGCGGAGCAATGATCCCTATTGAGCTAACGCAAGAAGCAGAACATTGGGGAATTCAATGCTGGTGTGGCTACGGTATGACGGAAATGGCATCAACCGTTTGTGCCAAGCGTGCAGATGGTAAAGCGGGAGTAGGACTTCCACTAAAAGGCAAAGAAGTTAGGTTAGTGGATGATGAACTCCAGATAATGTCTGACAGTGTTGCACTAGGGTATTGGTTTGATGGTCAATTAAAACCGCTATCGCTTACGGCTGATGGTTGGTATTCAACACAAGATAAAGGTTGTTTTAGTGCCGAAGAATGGTGTGTTTTAGGCCGTTTGGACAATCTTTTTTTCAGTGCTGGCGAAGGGATCCAACCGGAAGATATTGAAAAAATTCTTAATACACATCCAAGTGTTAGCCAATCTTTTGTTGTCCCTATCGATGATGCCGAATTTGGACAACGTCCGGTTGCAGTTGTTGATGCTGATATTGAAATCATTAATCAATTACCACAGTGGTATCACTCCCGATTAGCCGGATTTCAAAGACCTGTTGCTTGCTTACAACTTCCTGAAAGCCTTAAAAATGGGGGAATAAAAATCTCTCGTAAACAAGTACAACAATGGATGAAAGGGCAATTGTTGAAGTAATAATGGTGTGTTTGTCGATCCTCCTATCAAAATTCTATTTCTAATATAAAAGGTAGATAAAAGTAATTTGAATTTCTGTTCGTCATGGTTAAAATGATGAGCATAAAATAGACAATAAGTCCTAAAGATTATTAGAAAAAGGCGCCCGAAGGCGCCTTATTATTTTTGCCGAGTTGCTCACAGGGCTTCTTATTATACGGTTATTTAGCGTCTTTTTTTGCTAATGCTTTCATTGCTTTTTCAACACCAGCACCATATTCAGGATGAACTTTCTTAAATAAGGCAATTTGACGTTTTTGTGTATCTTTACTTGCTTGAATTAATTCACCTGCGATGCGAGAAAACATACGTTGATGCTCTTCATCACTCAGTAATTCATACAGTGCGCGAGGTTGGCTGAAATAATCTTCGTCTTCACGATGGTTCCAGTGATCTGCAGCACCTTCAATTGATAATGGTGGCTCTTTAAAATTAGGCTGTTCTTGGAACATACCACCATTATTGGGCTCATAAGTAATACCGCTACCACTATTACCATCAACACGCATTGCACCATCACGATGATAATTATGGAATGGGCATTGTGGCGCATTCACAGGGATTTGATGATGATTAACACCTAAACGATAACGGTGAGCATCACCATAAGAGAATAGGCGACCTTGTAACATCTTATCTGGGGAGAAGCCAATGCCCGGAACAATGTTGGCAGGGCTAAATGCTGCTTGCTCTACATCAGAAAAATAGTTTTCAGGGTTACGGTTTAGCTCGAAATAGCCCACATCAATTAATGGATAGTCAGCATGAGGCCAAACTTTAGTTAAATCGAAAGGATTATAAGGGACTTTTGACGCTTCTTTTTCTGGCATCACTTGAATTTGTAAATTCCAGCGAGGGAAATCACCGCGTTCAATCGCATCAAATAAATCACGTTGTGAGCTTTCTCTATCTTTACCAACCAGAGTCTCAGCTTCATCATCCATCAAGTTTTTAATACCTTGTTGGCAACGGAAGTGAAATTTAACCCAGAAACGCTCATTATCTTTATTAATAAAGCTATAAGTATGGCTACCAAAACCGTGAATAAAACGATAGCTTTGTGGTAAACCACGGTCACTCATATCAATAGTTAATTGGTGTAAAGCTTCTGGTAAATGAGAGAAGAAATCCCATTTATATGCCATATTGCGTAGGTTGGTTTTAGGATCACGTTTTACAACGTGGTTTAAGTCTGGGAATTTCAGCGCATCGCGAAGGTAGAAAACAGGAGTGTTATTACCCACCATATCCCAATTACCTTCTTCAGTATAAAATTTTAACGCAAAGCCACGAATATCGCGTTCGGCGTCTGCGGCACCTCTTTCACCAGCAACAGTTGAAAAGCGAGCAAACATTTCTGTTTTTTTACCCACTTTAGAGAAAATTTTAGCGCGAGTATATTTCGTAATATCGTGAGTGACTTTAAATGTACCAAAAGCACCAGAGCCTTTTGCGTGCATACGTCTTTCTGGAATAACTTCACGATCAAAGTGAGCTAGTTTTTCTAAAAACCAGACATCTTGAAGTAACATCGGACCACGAGGGCCTGCTGTCATTGAGTTATTATTGTCTACAACAGGTGCGCCTGACGCCGTTGTTAGCTTTTTCTTTTCCATCACATATCTCCAGTTTATGAAATAGTAAACGATCTAAAAAAATAGCATGTGTGAATAAAACGAAGCGAACAGCCTTATATTTATTATGGTTAATATTGACTGTAATTCCACTTTAGCAATATTAAATCCATTAATAAAACCAATTAGACCAATAATATTGATAGATGTAACTTATTTACATAGATTGAAAATTCTACAGATTATCTTTCAATTTTGAGTCAAGTTGTTTAATAAATTTGTTGTATAATTATAAGTTAGGACAATTATTTGCTGGGGTAATAACAATGAAAAAATATTTATTGGTCGGCGCTATAAGTACACTATTTATGGCGGCAAATGCCAATGCGGTATCAATGAATATTCAAGCGGGTGAGCATTATACAGACGTTCGCGCAGGATTAGGCAATCCTAATGCGGGTCTTTCTTTTAATGGTAACTGGGCTCGTAGTGATCATGATGGTCAATTAGGTAGCCTAGGTGCAAAGTTTGCTCTGCCATTAGGGCCTTTTTCAGCAAGTGTTGGTGGTAAAGCACTTTATTTAGCACCCAAAAATGGTGATGATGGTGCTGCTTTAGCGGGTGGTGTGGGTCTTAACTGGAATGTTCTGCCTTCTTTAAGTGTGTATGGCGAAGCCTATGCATCTCCTGAAGGATTAACCTCTGGTAGCAAATCTTATTATGAAGCTGATGTGGGTGCACAATTAACGGTATTTAAACCATTGCATGTTAATGCTGGTTATCGCGTGATTGAAATCGAAAACTCACATAATAGAAGTAATAATAAATTAGCTGATGGTTTCTATGTGGGTGCCGGTTTAAGTTTCTAATCTAGACGCTATATCTGAATCAAAAAAAGCAGGTGTCTAAAATCAGCACCTGCTTTTTTGTCGCCTATAAGAAAGGGAGTTAGCCAACTTGAGGTAATAAACCAAAAGTGATGGCGACTTGAATACCAATAACCACCAGGCCACAAGTAAATACAAGACCTAATGCATTTTTCCCACCTTTAACTTTGTATTTATCAGTACCATTTCGTTCTTGTCTGACTTTCCATACTAATAAAGCCGGTAGAAGTAATGCTAAAATTGACAGTGCAATAGCCGCATAAGCTAATGCTTGCACAAAGTTAGGGAAATAAAGCGCACAAACCAAAGGTGGAACAAAGGTTAACAGGCTTGATTGCATGCGCCCAGTAGCGCGATTGCTACGCTTAAAGAGATCTGCAAGATAATCAAATAGCCCTAATGCAACACCAAGGAATGAAGTAGCTAAAGCCAATGCAGCAAATAGGTTAACTGCAATATTCACGCGAGGTGTAGCAACAACATCACGAATAGCCGTCAGTAAGCCATTTAATCCCGATTGCTGCGCCATAATTCCCATAAAAGTATTTGTTGGGATGGCACCTAATGTGGCAATTTGCCATAAGATATAAGCAACAAGCGGAATAGCACTACCAATAATAAAGATAATACGTAGCTTTTTAATATCGCCATTCATGTAACTTACGATACTTGGCACACTACCGTGGAAACCAAATGAGGTAAAAATAACAGGAACCGCAGAAAGGATAAGTCCATATTCTACAGGCATTGAGGTCAAGTTTACCGACTCAACGTGAGGTAACATCACAATCAGCATGAATATAAGGAAAAAGACTTTTGCGGTAAATAATAGGCGATTAATCATATCGACCGATGTTGTACCAATTCCTACTACAGCTCCGCCAATCACTGTAAAGATAATAATACCTTGAGTGATAGAAAGCTCATGACCAATCCAAGATGAAAGGGTAGCCGAAAGTAGTTCACCTGCACCACTAATATAAGCGGTCGTTAATGCATACATTAATAGCAACAGTGCGAGGCCAGTGATAACTTGACCACCTACACCGAGATAGCGTTTTGCGATAGAGCCGAGACCTGTATGAGGATCGTTGTATTGATAAACTTCCACCAGCAGTAATGCGGTATAGCTCATCAATAACCATAAGCCAATAAGCAATAACATCATCGTGCTAAAGCCAATACCCACGGCAGCTAATGGCATTGCCAGCATACCAGCCCCAATTGTTGTTCCTGCAACAATAAAAACACTGCCTATAGTGCGATTCTTCACAAGATCCTCTGTTCACTAGACTATTTTATTTATTTAAAAAGCAGAGTATAAGAATGGTAAAATTCTGTCAAATTTTAATTACGTATAGTGTAATGATTAGTTTACAAGAAAGGGTTTTGTGAATAAAAAAACGCCAATCATAAATATGAATTGGCGCTTTAAGAGAAGGGTTTATAAGAGCATTAATCGTCAAGCTCTACCATTCGTCTTATTTGATCACGATTAATCTGTTTAATCTGTCCGGTTTCTGAATCTTTGTAGGTAATTAATCCAGTTGCTTCATCTTCTTGGGGTTTATCCGTCGTTAAAATTGTTTCCCCATTTACTGTTTCTATTTTTTGTGGACTTGAACAGCCTGCAACAAGCAGAATTGATGTAGAAATAGCAATGACTGAGAAAATAGACTTTAATTTCATAATGCTTTTCCTTTTTTTATCGTGTTAACTTAACCTTAGTCAAAGTTGAACAAGAGTGTTAGAAAAAAGCTCAAATTAAGATAATTCAAATTATTTAGAGTAAATTTCTATTTCAATATCACTGATGGGATGACAGCTACAAGGTAAGATTTCATCAGGTTGGATAAATGCTAAAGGTTCATTGCGATAACAAACCTTGCCTTTCACTAGGCGCAGACGACAAGAGCCACAATAGCCTTCGCGACATTGGTATTCGACTTGGACTTTCCCATGTTCTAATGCATCAAGCAAAGAGGGGTGGGTGTCAGTATGAAATTCTAAAGGTTTTGAAAGACCCTGCATCAGCAGGGTCACTTTATGAGATGCCATAACGTATCGGTGTTATTTCTCAGTATTACAATTCAAAGTTGCTTAAATCATCAGTATCAACTTGTGAATCGATTTGACCCACGAGGTAAGAACTGACTTCAACTTCTTGAGGTGCAACTTGAACGTTGTCAGACACTAACCATGCGTTGATCCATGGAATAGGGTTAGAGCGCGCTTTAAATGGTAATTTAAGACCCACTGCTTGCATGCGAATATTTGTAATATATTCAACATATTGGCAAAGGATATCTTTATTTAAACCAATCATCGAGCCTTCAGAGAATAGGTATTCAGCCCACTCTTTTTCTTGCTCAGCAGCTTCAACGAACAGGTCATAACACTCTTGCTCACATTCTGCTGCAATTTCTGCCATTTCAGGATCATCTTGACCTGAACGCAGTAAATTCAGCATGTGTTGTGTACCTGTTAAGTGTAGCGCTTCGTCACGAGCAATTAGTCGGATGATCTTCGCGTTACCTTCCATCAGTTCACGTTCAGCAAAGGCAAATGAACAAGCAAAGCTAACATAGAAGCGGATTGCTTCTAGTGCGTTGACGCTCATTAAGCACAGATAAAGCTGTTTCTTTAATTTACGTAATGTGACGTGAATTGTTTTACCTTTAACTTGATGGTCGCCTTCACCATACATGTGATAAAGATTTGTCAGCTTGATTAACTCGTCATAGTAAGAAGAAATATCACGAGCACGTTTTAAAATCTCTTCATTTTCAACGATATCATCAAACACAACTGACGGATCATTAACGATATTACGAATAATATGAGTATAAGAGCGTGAGTGAATGGTTTCAGAGAATGACCATGTTTCAACCCATGTCTCTAACTCTGGGATCGAGATCAAAGGTAAGAATGCCACGTTAGGGCTTCTGCCTTGAATCGAATCCAACAGCGTTTGATATTTTAAGTTGCTAATAAAAATATGTTTTTCATGATCAGGTAATGCATTGTAGTCAATGCGATCACGAGAAACGTCCACTTCTTCTGGACGCCAGAAGAAGGAGAGCTGTTTTTCAATTAGCTTTTCAAAAATAGGATATTTTTGCTGATCATAACGCGCTACGTTAACAGGTTGCCCAAAAAACATGGGCTCCTGAAGTTGATCATTTTTAACTTGTGAAAAAGTAGTATAAGACATAGCTTCCTCAATTAAATTTTACACGCGCCGCCTTCACAATCTAAATCTTCCGTCTCAACGACTTCTTCCAGATCACCCTGTACATCATCTGCACCGTCACGGGTATTGTGATAATAAAGTGTTTTCACACCATATTTGTAAGCGAGCAGCAAATCTTTCAGCAGTTGGTTCATTGGAACCTTACCGCTAGGGAAACGAGTAGGATCGTAGTTAGTGTTCGCTGAAATGGCTTGGTCAACGAATTTCTGCATGATGCCCACTAACTGCAAGTAACCTTCAATACTTGGCATTTGCCATAGTAATTCATAAGCGCCTTTCAAACGCTCATACTCAGGAACCACTTGACGTAAAATACCGTCTTTAGAGGCTTTAATACTGATATAACCACGCGGTGGTTCGATACCATTTGTTGCATTAGAAATCTGTGAAGATGTTTCTGATGGCATCAGTGCAGACAGTGTTGAGTTACGTAAACCGTGCTCTTTAATGTCTTTGCGTAAACTTTCCCAATCGTAATGCAGAGGTTCTTTTGTCAGTACATCTAATGATTTTTTGTAGGTATCAATAGGTAAAATACCGTCAGCGTAAGTGGTTTCATTAAACCATGGGCATGCACCTTGTTCTTTCGCTAATTCATTAGATGCTTTTAATAAATAGTATTGAATTGCTTCAAACGCACGATGAGTTAAGTTATTTGCACTACCATCAGAGTAGCGAACACCGTGTTTTGCTAAATAATAAGCAAAGTTAATAACACCAATACCTAAGGTACGACGGCCCATTGCACCTTGTTTTGCCGCTAAGATTGGATAATCTTGGTAATCTAACAGCGCGTCTAAAGAACGAACGGCTAAACGAGCAAGTTCTTCTAAATCATCAAGATTTTCAATTGCGCCTAAGTTAAATGCAGATAATGTACACAGTGCAATTTCACCATTAGGATCTTTAATATCATTTAATGGTTTAGTTGGTAGTGCAATTTCTAAGCATAAATTCGATTGACGAATTGGTGCAATTGCCGGATCAAATGGGCTATGTGTATTACAGTGGTCAACGTTCTGAATGTAAATACGGCCAGTTGATGCTCGTTCTTGCATCATTAATGAGAATAACTCAACTGCTTTAACTTGTTTTTGGCGGATGCTCTTATCTTTCTCGTATTGCACATATAAACGTTCAAATTCATCTTGATCAGCAAAGAATGCATCGTATAGACCAGGGACATCAGAAGGGCTAAATAAAGTAATATCCTGCCCTTTGATTAAACGTTCATACATTAATTTATTTAATTGAACGCCGTAATCTAAATGGCGAACACGGTTATCATCAACACCACGGTTGTTTTTCAGCACCAGCAGGCTTTCAACTTCTAAATGCCATAATGGGTAGAACAAGGTTGCTGCGCCACCACGAACACCACCTTGCGAGCAAGATTTTACCGCAGTCTGGAAGTGTTTATAGAAAGGGATACATCCCGTATGGAATGCTTCACCATTACGAATAGCACTACCTAATGCACGAATACGACCCGCATTGATACCGATACCCGCACGTTGAGAAACATATTTCACGATGGCACTTGATGTCGCATTGATAGAATCAAGGCTGTCGTCACACTCAATTAATACACAAGAGCTAAATTGACGAGTTGGTGTTCTTACACCTGCCATGATTGGTGTTGGTAATGAGATTTTAAAGGTTGAAATCGCATTATAGAAACGTTCGATATAGTCCATACGTGTTGCTTGTGGATAACGAGAGAACAAGCAAGCCGCAACTAAAACATATAAAAACTGTGCGCTTTCGTAAATTTCACCTGTAATACGGTTTTGAACGAAGTATTTACCTTCTAATTGTTTAACCGCAGCGTAGGAGAAGTTCATATCACGTTGATGAACAATAAAGTTATTCATCTGTTCAAACTCTTCTTGTGTGTAATCTTCAAGAAGATGGCGATCATATTTGCCTAAATCGACTAATTTTTTAACGTGATCATACAGTGTTGGTGGCTCAAATTGGCCATACGCTTTTTTACGTAAATTAAATACGGCAAGACGGGCAGCGAGGTACTGATAATCAGGTGTTTCACCAGAGATTAAGTCCGCAGCAGCTTTTACCAGCGTTTCATGGATATCAGCAGTTTTGATACCATCATAAAACTGAATCTGAGAACGTAATTCAACTTGAGATACAGAGACATTTTCTAGACCTTCTGCGGCCCAGGTGATAACACGGTGAATTTTGTCTAAGTCAATGCGTTCTTTATGACCATCACGTTTTGTGACGAGCAGGCTGTGATTCATGAGCGATGCACCTTTCTTGCATTAGTGTTACCTGAAATTTTATACCGCAAAAAAACGCTCCCGATGACAATTTGTGCCAAGGAGTCTTGTGGTGTGAAATTTAAGGAAACACAATATATAGGGGTTGGTTCAAATGGTGATAACAAGATAAAGGTAATTGAGCGATTGATCAAGTGTACAAATCTGATTGTTTCTGTGGATAAATAGGGGATAATTTTTTTAACAACTGCCTGTACCCTGCATAAATACAGGCAGTAAGAAACACAAATTCAAGTGACAACGATGTAAAGTCAATTTTAAAAAATGTGATCGTTTGATGTTTTATTAAACCAAATCAAACTTTCAGTTTCACGAATTCGAGTTATGTGTCGATTGTGTGTGCACCATATAGTTCACATCGACATTTGGCGCTAATCGGAATTTGTCAGTAATCGGGTTATAATGTAAACCAATCATATTTTTGCTACGCAAATCGGTTTCATCAACCCAACTAAGTAATTCTGATGGGCGAATAAACTTATTAGCATCATGTGTGCCCTTAGGTACCATATTCAGAATATACTCCGCACCTACCACCAGCATCAACCACGCTTTTTTATTACGATTGATGGTTGAGAAGAAAACATGTCCACCAGGTTTTACCAGTTTTGCACAGGCTCTTACAACAGATGAAGGGTCAGGAACGTGCTCTAACATCTCCATACAGGTAACGACGTCATAAGTTTGTGGGTTTTCATTTGCGTGGTTTTCAACTGTATCTTGAATGTAAGTGACCGGAATACCCGATTCTAGCGAGTGCAAACGTGCAACTTGTAATGGCTCTGTACCCATATCAAGGCCAGTTACTTCAGCCCCAACACATGCCATACTTTCAGACAAAATACCGCCACCGCAACCAACATCTAGGACTTTTTTTCCGAATAGGCCGTCTGCGCGTTCTTGAATATAGTTGAGTCTTAGCGGGTTGATGCGGTGTAATGGCTTAAATTCACCTTCAAGATCCCACCACCGTGATGCGACGCTTTCAAACTTGTCGATTTCATGCTGATCCACGTTAGCATGTAAAGAGGTTGTTTTATCATTCATCAGAAAGTATTACTCCTATTTTCATATTGCCATGATTCTACCAACGTTAGACGGTGAAATCGAAGAGAATAGCGAAAGGATCATTAATTTAGTTGTTTCCTTTTTCCAAAAATTGGCGATTTGTGGTATAGTTCTAAACCTTTGAATCCGTAGTATGAGGGACAGTGGCTCCATGAGCGACATTGCCAGAGAAATCACACCAGTTAATATCGAAGAAGAGCTGAAAAGCTCATATTTGGATTATGCGATGTCTGTTATTGTAGGACGCGCATTACCCGATGTTCGAGACGGACTGAAGCCAGTACACCGCCGAGTGCTTTTCGCGATGAATGTACTAGGAAACGATTGGAATAAACCTTATAAAAAATCAGCCCGTGTTGTTGGGGATGTTATCGGTAAATATCACCCGCACGGTGACAGTGCTGTTTATGAAACGATTGTTCGTTTAGCACAGCCTTTTTCTATGCGTTACATGTTGGTTGACGGGCAGGGTAACTTCGGGTCAGTTGATGGTGACTCGGCGGCTGCAATGCGTTATACCGAAGTTCGTATGGCGAAAATCGCCCATGAACTGCTGGCGGATTTGGAAAAAGAAACGGTTGATTTTGTTCCTAACTATGATGGAACAGAACATATTCCGGCAGTAATGCCAACCCGTATTCCAAACTTGTTAGTCAATGGTTCTTCAGGGATTGCGGTGGGGATGGCAACAAACATTCCTCCACATAACCTAGGCGAAGTTATCGACGGCTGTCTTGCTTATGTTGATAACGAAGACATCACGATTGAAGAGTTGATGGAACATATTACGGGGCCTGATTTCCCGACTGCCGCTATTATTAATGGTCGTAGAGGAATTTTAGATGCTTACCGTACTGGTCGCGGAAAAATTTATATTCGTGCTCAGGCTGACATCGAAACTGATGAGAAAACAGGTCGCGAAACTATTATCGTGACAGAAATTCCTTATCAGGTGAACAAAGCTCGTTTAATTGAAAAAATTGCAGAGCTTGTTAAAGATAAGCGTATTGAAGGTATTAGCGGATTACGTGACGAGTCTGATAAAGACGGTATGCGTATTGTCGTTGAAATCAAACGTGATGCTGTGGGTGAAGTGGTATTAAATCACTTATTCTCACAAACACAAATGCAGGTTTCTTTCGGTATTAATATGGTTGCGCTTCACCAAGGCCAGCCAAAATTATTAAATCTAAAAGAAATTATCTCTGCCTTTATTCGTCACCGTCGTGAAGTTGTTACTCGTCGTACTATTTACGAATTACGCAAAGCGCGTGACCGTGCTCATATCTTAGAAGCACTGGCTGTTGCATTGGCGAACATTGACCCAGTTATTGAAATGATCCGTCAAGCACCAAATCCAGCAGAAGCAAAAGCGGCATTAATTGCACAACCTTGGGATTTAGGTAGCGTTTCTACCATGTTAGAGCGTGCTGGCGACAGCAACGTTGCTCGCCCTGAATGGTTAGAGCCACAATATGGTGTGCACGACGGTAAATACTATCTAACAGAGCAACAAGCTCAAGCTATTTTAGATCTGCGTTTGCAGAAACTGACCGGTCTTGAACATGAAAAACTGTTAGATGAATATCGTGAGTTATTACTCCAAATTGCTGAGCTATTACATATCTTAAGAAGCCCTGAACGTCTGATGGAAGTCATTCGTGAAGAGCTAAATGCGATTAAAGATCAGTATAACGATCCTCGCCGAACTGAGATCACTGAAAATACGGCTGATATTAATATTGAAGACTTGATCAATGAAGAAAATGTTGTTGTGACACTTTCTCACCAAGGCTACGTTAAATATCAACCACTTACCGATTACGAAGCACAGCGTCGTGGTGGTAAAGGCAAATCAGCAGCAAGAATTAAAGAAGAAGACTTTATCGATCGTCTATTAGTGGCTAACACCCATGACACGATTTTATGCTTCTCAAGCCGTGGTCGTCTCTACTGGATGAAAGTTTACCAGTTACCAGAAGCAAGTCGCGGTGCTCGTGGTCGTCCAATTATCAACTTATTACCTCTTGAGCAAAATGAACGAATTACCGCTATTTTGCCAGTAAGAGAGTATGAAGAAGGTAAGTTTGTCTTTATGGCAACGGCAAGCGGAACCGTGAAGAAAACGCCTCTGCAAGATTTCAGTCGTCCTCGTAGTGCAGGCATCATTGCCGTTAACTTAAATGAAGGCGATGAGTTAATCGGTGTTGATTTAACCGATAGCACAAACGAAGTTATGTTGTTCTCTGCGGAAGGTAAAGTGGTTCGTTTTGCGGAAGATTGTGTTCGCCCAATGGGTCGTACTGCGACAGGTGTCCGTGGTATGAAACTGAGTGATGACGATAAAGTGGTTTCACTCATCATCCCTCGTGGTGAAGGTGATATCTTAACTGTAACTGAAAATGGTTATGGTAAACGTACTGCTCAAAGCGAATACCCAACGAAGAATCGTGCAACACAAGGCGTTATCTCTATTAAAGTGAGTGAGCGTAACGGTAAAGTTGTTGGTGCAATTCAAGTTGAAGAAACTGATCAGATTATGATGATCACTAATGCGGGTACATTAGTTCGTACACGCGTTTCTGAAGTCAGCATTGTTGGACGTAATACACAAGGTGTTACCTTAATTCGTACAACAGAAGATGAGTTGGTCGTTGGCTTGCAACGCGTTGAAGATGAGGATGATGCATTAGATGACGATGAAGTTAATGAAGTTATTAGCGAAGAGTCATCAGAAGCACCTGATTCAAATTTAGCAGATGATGCGGACGAAGAATAATATTTATCATTATTGTGATGTATAAATAAAAGAAAGCAGGCATAATTGCCTGCTTTTTTTATGTGGTAGGATCAGTTTATTATCAGAAAAAATTATCCTGATGATAAAGATCATATCATTCAGACATTCAGTAACTTCTGCTAGAATAGAATAAGTTTCTTGTGCGGTAGGAATATTGATTAGGGTGGTTGTTTGAGATATCTCTCGTCCTTTAAAACATCGTTAAAAATTTCCCGCTACCTTTTTCGGATATTAGGTATCATGTTGTGGGCGATGGGTGCATTGCTAACCATGTTTTACCTCATCAATATCTTTAATGATACCAAGTCTGATATTCGGCAAGAGTATAGTAATAACTACACCAACCTTCTGAGTTTCTTTAGGCAAACCTCCGGCACTATCCGTGATTTACAATACCTCGCAGAACGTCACCAAGAACAAATTAACTTAAACCCGGGCATGAAAAACTCATTATTTTATGAAGGGCCATTCTCTCTTCATAAACTTAATGACACCGCAGATTGTGAATTATTTAAAGGGCAAACGAACAACTATTTCCGCTCTTTTAACAGCATCTTATATTATTGGAAAGATAACACTCCGGCATTACAAGGGATAAATCAAGTCTTTATGGTTGGCTCCCATAGCATGTGTATGATTAACTTCCCTTTGCGAGCATCCCCTGTTGATACTGAAATGTTGAAAAAAATGGTTTACGAAAATACACGTAACTATGTTAATCAACGTGCACAAGGTAAAGAAGTTAATCAATATTGGATAGTGCCAGATGCAAAAGGGGATAGTGGCATTTTATATGTTATGTCGCCAGTTTATGCCTCAGGTAAATTCATTGGCCTGATTGGTATTGAAAGGGCTATTCGTCTTGAATATTTTTCTCCTGCCAAAGATAGAGTGATTTCAATTCATCTTCTTAATAGCAGAAATACAACAGTTTTAAGCTATCCAGCAGAAAACAACTATCATACCGTTAAACAGGTTCCTGATGTCAGCGCCCCTTATTTTGGCTTTGATGAAGACTTTAGTGATTTAGTTGCTAAGCGTAAATTATTACCATCATCTTTTAGTGTGGTGTATTCATTACCACTCAAGCAAATTTTAAATGAATTTAAATTCACGATTTTTAATGCGCTGATCTTAAATATTATCTCAGCCATTATGATTTTTATTTTCGTCTGGATCTTTGAGAGAAAAATATTCTCTCCAGCCGAAAATAATGCCTCTCGTCTAGAAGAACACGAACAGTTTAACCATAAGATCGTGGCATCAGCGCCAGTCGGGATCAGTATTCTTAGAATACGTGATGGAATGATCATCTTAAGTAACGAGCTAGCACACAACTATTTTCGTTTGCTTAGCCATAGCGATAAACAAAATATTCTTTCTATTATTGCTGAGAAAAGTAGCAATATGGTCGATGTAGTGACCAACAATCGTAATCATCTGCAAATAAGCTTTGTTAACTCACGTTATCAAAATGAGGATGTGGCTATCTGTGTTTTAGTGGATATTAGCGCACGGGTTAAAATGGAGCGCTCACTACAAAATATGGCGACAGCTGCGGAGCAAGCTAACCAAGCTAAATCGATGTTTTTAGCAACAGTCAGCCACGAATTACGAACACCACTTTATGGAATTATTGGTAATCTAGAATTATTGCAGTCGCTTACACAAAATGATGATACATCTCGATTACTAAAGACGATGGATAACTCTTCATCGTTATTGCTAAAAATTATCAGCGATATCCTCGATTTCTCGAAAATTGAATCTAAACAGTTAAAAATTGATATTAAGCCATTTAATTGTCGCCAAGTACTCTCGTTTGTTATTTCTAACTATTTACCTTTGATTGCGAAAAAAGACTTGGCTATTTACTGTTTTATTGAACCTGATGTACCAAAAATTGTAAATAGCGATCCTGTTCGTGTACAACAAGTTATCTCTAATTTGTTGAATAACAGTATTAAATTCACCACAACTGGATGTATTACCTTACATCTTTATAAAGATGATTATTATCTCTATTTTGATATTCACGATACAGGGAGAGGTATTAGCGATAAAGCATTGCATGAGCTGTTCGAGCCATTCTTCCAAGTATCTCAAAATACAGAAAGTGCATCAGAGGGAACTGGATTAGGTTTGGCCATTTGTGAAAAACTGATCAACTTAATGGATGGGGATATCAGTGTTGTTTCCCAAGAAAATATTGGTAGCCGCTTTACGGTTCGTATACCTCTTTATGGTGCCTTAGAAGGAATAGAATCGTCTTCTAAACAGAATATTTATAAAGAAAGTAATGTTCGTTGTTTTATAGACATTAAAAATCTTTATTTGGAAGGCTTTATTGGTCGATACCTTCGTTACTTCGGTTTGAGCTGTGAATTACTTACTGAAGAAGTGGTGATATCTTCAAACGATTTTATTATTACGGACTACGATCTACCAAGAAAATATAACAGCCAATTTATTAGGATCAATGAGCATTACTTTGAGCCATCAAAGAAAATAGCTGAAAATATATGGGTATGCAGTACTTATAAACTAAATGAATTAACAAAAATAATACTGCAATTACCACAAAATAAAGTTGAAGCAAATTGTGCGGAGATGGTGGAGCAAGCTACAGATTGTAGCTTGCAAACTTTAACTATCCTTATTGTCGATGATCATCCAATAAACCGCTTATTGTTGACCGATCAACTGAAAAAAATTGGTTTTAATACAGCAACAGCAGAAGATGGTTGTGATGCATTAACGTATTTAGCTAAGAATCATGTTGATATCGTTCTGACAGATGTCAACATGCCGAATATGAATGGCTATCAGTTGGCAACACATATACGAGAAATGGGCAGTGCTATGCCTGTAATAGGAGTAACGGCGAATGCGATTGCCGAAGAGAAGCAACGCTGTATTAATGCCGGAATGAATGATTGTGTATCCAAACCTGTTTCACTTTCTATTTTAAGAGAAGTGTTGGTGAAGCATATTCCTAAAGAATAGTTCTAGAACGTGAACGATAAAATGAGTAAATAAAGACTAATTTATTAGTCTTTATTTATTTTTAAGCCCAAATAAGGCGAAAAGTGATGCATTTAAAAAGTATTTTGATAGATAAGGTAAAAACAGAGCAGAGTCATAACAAGATAAATGACTTAAAAGCAGGGTAATAAAGCCTCTACAATGCTCTGTGAGCACTGAAGCTAATAAGGGTATGAAGAAATAGAAGGATAAATCATACTGCTTAGAAGCGCTTGTAAACAAAGGAGGATATTACTAAGGGAAAGAAAGGGGGAGCCCAAAAAGAAAGAAGGATAAATTAAAGACTAAAAAGCAGAGAAGCTCCCCAAAGGGTTGAGCTTCCTGATTTTATCGGTGCAACTAAGGTAACTACAGTGAAATTAATCTGGGCCGTTAATTTCCTTATCAATAGTCACTGATGATAAGTAATTAAGTAATGCGATATCGTTATCGACACCTAATTTCATCATGGCTGATTTTTTCTGACTACTAATCGTTTTAATACTACGATTCAGTTTCTTCGCGATTTCAGTTACAAGGAAACCTTCAGCAAATAATCTCAGCACTTCACTCTCTTTTGGTGATAGGCGTTTATCGCCATAACCATTCGCATTGACTTTTTCAAGTAGCTTCGCAACACTTTCAGGCATAAATTTTTTGCCTTTTTGCAGCGCAGCCAATGCTTTTGGCAGATCAGTCGGAGCACCTTGCTTAAGCACAATACCTTCAATTTCAAGATCAAGGACTGCGCTCAAAATAGCTGGGTTGTTATTCATTGTTAGTACGATAATCGACAAATTAGGATAATGTCTTTTAATGTACTTAATGAGTGTAATACCATCACCATACTTATCGCCAGGCATAGACAAGTCAGTAATTAAAGCATCCACATTTAACTTAGGTAAGTTATTGATAAGTGAAGTCGAATCTTCAAATTCACCAACAACATTGACCCATTCAATTTGTTCTAAAGATTTACGAATACCGAATAAAACGATTGGGTGATCATCGGGATCATCGGCAATAATAATATTAAGGTTATTCATGTTTAATTGTTACCTTGCTGCAGCAACTGTTGAATCCATTTATCCAGTTGAGTGATACGTTCTTTGATCTCTAATTCATTATGATTTTTTATGTCATGCTCTAAATATTCACAGCTTTCTCTGAGATATTCTAAATCTAACATGGCAAAAACCCCTTTTAGACGATGAGCTGTCTGGGCTAGAGAATGAAAGTCTTTATTTGTTGCTTCTAAGTGTAGTTTTTCAACATCAATAGGAACAGTACTGATAAATAGTTCCTTATAATCACTACCATTCAACTTCTTCCTATAATTATTAAGAATTACTTCGTATTTATCAAGGTTATTATTTTCATCCCAAATACTCTCTTTAGCTGTATCTAGGAGAAATGACTCATTTTCTTCAATTAAATAAGTAATAGCCTCTATTAAAGGATCACCGAAGTTATAGTTACACTTTATTAAATCTTTTGATATTTTTTCAAATCCAACAATAGAGCTCATTAATAATATTGTTGGAGATTCAGGATTATCATTCGGCGTATCCCTAAGTATGATATCGTATTCGGGATAAAGATTCTCTCTATTTTTATCAAAGTATGTAGCGCCATATTTATCAAGCTGTTGACAGATGATTTTTTCTATTTCAGGGTTTTTTATGGCGAGTTTTGCGTTTATACCCTCTAATAATACGTTAAAAGTTCGTTCTTCCGTATCTATATGCTGGTATGGGAGTGCAATTCGGAAATGAGAACCAATACTTTCTTGACTCTTAATAGTTAATTCTCCCTGTATCTTATTACACAGCAAATGACATAAATAAAAAATGATACCTGAGTTAGAATAATATTTGTCTCCCATTGCTTGGCCTAAGAATGGGTATTTTATATTAGCAATGTCTTGAGGTGTAAGTCCGCTTCCACTGTCAATAATATCAATAAGTATTTCTTCTTTATCTTTATTTTGAACTAAATTCAGATTAACTGTTATCTTTCCATAATTAGTCGTACTAATGGCATAATTAATCAATGATAAAATAATCTTACTTAAAGCCGGGCCATCGTTAATTAAAAGTAAGCCTGGTCTTATGTTATTGTGGAAATAAAGTGTTAGGCCTTTTCTTATCATAAAAGGTGATGCTGTTATCAGAATAGATTCAACTAATGTTGAGAGTTCAAATTCATCCTTATGAATTTTCCATTCTTGATTTTCTAACTTATTAATTAATGTAATGTTTTCTATCCACTCAGAAATGTAATTTGTTTTCTCTAATAATAAGCTAAGCAATTGTTGATGAGTATCTTCGGGTAATAACTCTTTGAACTGATAAACCATCTCATTTATATCTTTGATGGGACGCATCAATTCTAATGACATATTAGATAAAATTTTGCGTCGTGCGATGGTGTTTTTCTCATATTCTTGCTGTGCAAGTTGTAATTTTTTATTGATTAATGCTTCGTTATCTTTATTCAGGAATATGAATAATGATGTATTGTCAATATTGTTATTATTACTGGTTCTTATTTCATAAATTTCGTTGTTGATAGCCGTTTGGATTAAGCCATTATGCTCAACCGCCATTTGGCGGATCTTAGATAAATCAATATGAGGCAGTAATTTTTCCGCATGACTATTACTAATAATCTTATGGTTAGAGGAAAAATTATAGACTAATAATCCTATCGGGAGATTCGAAATGATGTCGTTTGTCATCTCTTCTTTGATTCGTAGGTTACGAGTCATAGAGATATAAGGGAAAACGTACTTATTCCGAATATAGATATGGCCAAAAATGGAAATAGAAATAAATACCAGCAGGCTGATTAATAACCAAATATTTTTGTAGGCAATCTCTTTTATAATCGATTTCAACGGATATTCATAAGAGAGTGAATAGGGGATCCCTGCAATAGGTTGAGAAAAAATCAGTGAAGAGCCGTCTGTTGATACTTCAATGCTATTTTTGTCGTAAACAGATTGCTGACCTGTTGGAAGTAGTCTTAAGTAGTGTGGAGACAATTCTGAAGGTAAGAAGTTATTGATAGGCAAATCAAACGCTACTACGCTGGTTAACTGACCAGGCACATTAAACATAATACGATAAGTGTAGTAGTAGATGTTTTCTGTAGACATTTTCCTGATGGGAGAAAGACTCTCTTTTTCATCTAATGCCGTTGATTGCATCAATAACTCAGACCGCTTGTTTTCAGCCGTTAATGTTAAATAGCTTTCTTTATAACGGATCTCCGGCTTAAGCACAGAATGAGTCGTAATTAAGATAAGATCATTTCCTTTACCATTTAGATAATAAAGTGAACTGTAATCATTACGCACTCCCCAAAGAATTTCGAGTGAATTTGCAAATCGTTGTGCTAACTGAAAGGTTTGCTCATTGGGTTTGCCGAATATAATGGAATCTACGGTTTGATCTCGGCCTTCAAGCCAAAATACATCCGAACGTAATCTTATTGGATTAAGTCGCAATACAGGGAACGTCGAGGTATCGGCTATTTTATTTGATAGCTGAAAAAGCTGATTAGAGTGGTAACGGTAATCTTCAACCTGTCGAGCAAATTTGTGAGTCGTATTGTTGATAGCATTTTTTTTGCTATCTAGCCAAGTGTCAAAATAACTGTAAGCGTATAGAAAAAGTGATATGACCATAAAAAGAAGAAACAGGGCATATAGACGAGTTAGTGTATTTGGCTTGAGTTGGTTCAATGTACGCATTCAGTTTGCGAGCCTTTAAGAGACAATGTAATTAAAAAATAGAAAATTGAATAAACAATCACCATTATTCAGTCATTATATTAACAGGTTATCACTTTAAAAGGGATATTCGGATGAACTTTGAGCAAACAAACAAAAAAATCCAATTTTTTTACAATCGGAGCTAGACAGCGGGGCCAGAGATAGGCATAATTCCGCGCTATGGAAGGATGGCCGAGTGGCTGAAGGCAGCGGTCTTGAAAACCGCCGATGGGAAACCATCCTAGAGTTCGAATCTCTATCCTTCCGCCAGAATTAGCCGGCTTAGCTCAGTTGGTAGAGCAACTGACTTGTAATCAGTAGGTCACCAGTTCGACTCCGGTAGCCGGCACCATATAAGAACCCGTTATCTCGTAAGAGATAGCGGGTTTTTTCTTATCTATAATTCTATTTTTCATTTTCCCTCTTATTTATTTTTATTTAATTCCTTTTGGGTTACTCCATTTATCTCTCGATATCACTGTGATTTTTTATCTTTAGTTATCAAAAATTAACCAGTATATTAGTGAGTTAGCACTTTTTAAGCAAAAAGCGTTTGAAGATTGAGCAAACAGATAAAAAAGTCATTTTTTTTACAATCAGGACTAGACAGCGGGGTCAGAGATAGGCATAATTCCGCGCTATGGAAGGATGGCCGAGTGGCTGAAGGCAGCGGTCTTGAAAACCGCCGATGGGAAACCATCCTAGAGTTCGAATCTCTATCCTTCCGCCAGAATTAGCCGGCTTAGCTCAGTTGGTAGAGCAACTGACTTGTAATCAGTAGGTCACCAGTTCGACTCCGGTAGCCGGCACCATATAAGAACCCGTTATCTCAAAAGAGATAACGGGTTTTTTCTTGGGTAAATTTTATGAATATATATTAAAAAACACCACATAAAAGATTGTAGTGTTTTCGTGTATTACTATGATTATCGATCTATCACGATCACCAACCCATCACGGACCAATTAAATACTCGTCCCAAAATTTTTACTTCTTCTAATGTAGAACGCTCATCTGGGTAATCAATAGTGTTATAGCTACGGATGATTATGGTGTTATTGGGAAGTCGATGTAAAATTTTGACTCTTAAAAGATCACCTTGTTGAATAGCATAAATACCGCCATCAACAATTTTTGTATGTCCTGTACTGATAGTGACAATTGAACCATCAGGGATAACAGGGGACATACTGTCACCATGAACTTTAAAAGCAACGGCATCACTAGGTTGAACACCATAGCGATTAAATGTAGAACGAGAAAATCTCAATAACTCCACCTTCTGATTATCCGTGGTACAACTTCCGAAACCGGCAGCTAATTCAATAGTAGTATAGAAGGGGATCTCAACTTCATCTCGTTCTATCGGTGTATTATTATCCCAATCATCAACAGGTGTCATTTCATTGACTGAAACACCATCGTTTATTTTTGCTCCTCGCCCATATTCTAACCATTCTGCTCGAACATCGAGCCATTGACTTAATGCTAAAATATTGGTTGGATCGGGAATTGATTCGCTGTTTAGCCATTTCCACACTGCTGGAGCACTGACTTTTATACCTTGTTCAGCAAGTGCATCTGTAATTCTTTTACCTAACCCACGACCTGCAATCCCTGAATCTAAACAAGCTTCTTGAAGCCTTTTTGTGAACTCCGTTTTATCATTAATCTTAACCATTGGTTAATTTCCTTTGCTGCTTGACGTCACTTTAGTTAAAATATAACATTAATCATTAGTTAATAAAAGTATGGGAAGTACAAAAAATTAACTAAATAAACCAATGCAAGAGTGGTAAGTAAAAATCACGTTGAGATAACGCCGTAAATGCGGGTGATTTAGATGCATAAATGCCATGCCTTGTCGTGGTACATGGATGACCAATTAGTAGTGATAGGAAATCAAAAGGAGCATTAAATGAGACTAGCAGACTTACCTAAATATTTTTCACCAAAAAGCATTGTATTAAGTGATGTAAGAACCATTAAATCGGTAGATTCACTTTCAGTCACCGATGTTATGACATCAATTAGCCTAGTAACGCGAAAAGGGCGCATGGGAATAGAACTGTTTTTAGCTAAACATAATATTAATAACCCAAGCGAAGCGATAGAAAGTCTTTACCAATACGCATTAACCCAAGTTTATCTATATAAAGCGATTGATAAATTAACTGAAAACGATAAATCCAAAGTTTTGCAGATTATTGCTAATTATGCTTTTCAGGATTACGCAAGAAGTGCCGCAAGTAAGAAAGCGTGTCTTAATTGCTGTAATGGATTTATTGAGGTTGAAGTTTTTACCACCAAAAGCTACACCTCAAAATCAGTTAAAGGGCTTGAGCGAAACCTTAAAGATGAGCTTAAAGTTAAACCAATAAATAAAACCTCTTACCGTGAAGTGAGAGAGACAACTCGTGTTGTTTGCCCTACATGTAAGGGAAAAGCCGAAATTCGTTTGGCATGTCGTTGTCATGGACGTGGTCAAATTTTAGATAAAAAAGAGAGCGAAAAACAAGGCAAACCTGTTTTCAAACCTTGTAATCAATGTTCAGGACGCGGGTATCCTCGTTTAAAATTCAGCGAAGTATTAGAACAAGTACAAGCGGTAGTGAGTGTTTCTAAAACTGTTGCGTACAGTAACTATAAGCCGCTATTTGAACATTTAGTTGAAGAATGCTTTAAAGAAGAGTCTTTATCAGAAAAAATTCTTCAAGAAGTAACTGTTAAGTAATAATTTTCTCTATTTTTTATTTTTGTAGAAAATGGGTATTGATCTTCAGGAAAAAAAAGCATACTATATCCCCACAGTGAGAGATTTGTATCTAAAGACCTCACAACAGAATATAAAGAGCCTCACTTCGGTGGGGCTTTTTTGTTTCTCGATTTTCTTAACTAATATAAATTAACGATATCTGTTAAATTTTATCTTCAATTAAAGACCACAATATGGTCTTTTTTTATATCCGCCATTTATCTAATTAGATAAATAAAACATAAAGATACTCATATTAAAACAGTGCTTAAATTTAAGTGCTGTAGATGAGTATATTATTTATTACAGTTCCTCCTATTGGAGGTAAGCCATGAGAAACAATGAAAGAAAATCCAGATCTATGGGAACAGATATTTATTACTCTTTCTTCAATGAAAGAGCAAGGAATATCAGCCTCTCTAGCTGGAGGAATGGCTATTCTTCGAGGTTTATATAACGGCGGAGGATGGAAAAAAACCTCTATAGATGGGCTGATGTGTGCAATGTTTGCTTGGTTCGTAAAAGACATCTTAATTTTATTTAATATTAATCATGAGTTTGCTTACTTAGCCAGTGTATTTATTGGCTATGTTGGAGTGGATTCCGTGAGTAAACTCCTTAAAGGGAGAGCAGGAGTTAAAAATGGCTAAAATAGCACGAGGTGAGCGTAATAATAATCCGGGTAATATCCGGCATGGTTCGAAATGGCAGGGATTATCCGTAGAACAAACAGATAAAGATTTTTGCCAATTTATTTCACCTGAATATGGTATACGAGCTATCTACAAATTATTACAAACTTACCAAAAAAAATATGGTTTAAATACCATTAGAACGATTATTAATCGTTATGCTCCACCTAATGAAAATAATACAGAAGGCTATATTAGCCGAGCATCAAAAGAAATTGGTATTGATGCCAATAACCCAATTAATACACAATTAAAAAATGTCACCATTCCTTTAGCAATAGCGATTGTTAATATTGAACTTGGCTACCAACCTTATTCAAAAGAAGTTTTTGAAGATGCCTGGTTGCTGCTATGAGTTATTTATCAAAAATAATGCTAATGGCTATCTTATGCCTAGGTATAGGATTGCTCTGGTTAATTGATAAAAAAAAATCGCTGCAACAGGAATACGATAATATTAATCAATCTCTTATCCAGCAGATTGCAGAAAATAAAGATTATCAATTAAGAATAAATCGGCTTAATCAACTTGATAATCGTCATTTACAGGAACTTGTTCATGCAAAAAAAGAAATTGATCAGTTACGTGATATTAGTGAGCGCGCTCCTGAGCGGGTGTATATCAAAGCAGAGTGCCCTAAAGCCGCAACCACTTCCACCACCGGCTTGGTTGATGCAAACACCGCCAGACCTACTGACACCGCTATCCGAAATTATTGGGTACTCAGAGAACGAATTACGCAGTCAGAACAGATCATTTTAGGTTTACAAGATTATATTCGCCAAGAGTGTATTAATTAAAAATATCTTTAAGTAATTTATAATCAATAAAATTATTTATAAACAAAATGGGTTAAATATTTCTAAAGAAAAGGAGAATTATATTAAGGAGGTGAAATGAAAGATAATGATATTAATATTGCCATTCGTGAACAACTATTAAAACAATTCAAATCAGCAGATATTAATGTTGAGGTTATTGCTGGTTTTCAGCCAGAGAAAAGACAAGATAATAATATTATTATGTTTTTCCCTATAAAGGAGGTTGGCCAAGGTTGGCAAAAAAGAAATTATAATATTCAAGGTAATAATGCAAACCATAAAGAACAACAACTGTTTGAATTAACATTCCAGGTTCAAGGTTTTATTAAACAATATTCAAATTTAACAGCAGGTGATTTAGTTCGAATGACTCGAATGATTATTAATTCGCTGTCTTTTGTTGAATCAATGAGAAATGTAGGAATAGGGATACAACGAGCGAGCGAAATTAGACGGTCGCCAATAATAAATGCTGGAAATAGCTATGAGCATAATCCTTCATTTGATTTTAATATCACTTTTTCCAGCACTTTATCTTTAGACACTGCTGCTACAAATTTACTTATTTCTAATCTATATCGTATTTAAGGATAAATATGTCTATTAAACAAACTCGCTATATTGATATTGCGAGCGCGGTTGTTGGTGCATCGGCTGCACCTATGCGCAAACTTACAGCTCGTATTTTCTCAACAAACCCTAAAATTCCAGCGGGGAAAGTACTTGAATTTGCCAGTGGGCAAGTGGATGAGTTGCTTGGTGCAGGATCACTAGAAGCTAAATTCGCTCGTCAATATTTTAGTTATGTTAGCCCTGCGCCTATTAGCAAACCTAAAGAGCTACAAATTGCTTCTTTCGAACCTGTAGGTCGGGCACCGACATTATTTGGTACACCAGCAAAGACACTTGATAAATTAAAACTAATTGAAGAAGGGACACTGAGTTTAACTATTGGTGATGTATCCAAAAATATTACGGGTATTTCACTGACTGAGGTTGAGTCTTACGCAGATGTTGCTTCTCTTATTCAAGCAAAACTAAACGCTGAAAGTGAGCCTCAATTTGCAAGTTGCTACGTTACTTTTAATGCTCTTGATGGTGCTTTTTTGATGAGTAGTGGTGTACAAGAAAAAGCGACGATCACTATGGAACATTCGCCTTTAGCTGATGCTATGGGATTAAGTGACGGAGAGGCATCTGAAGGTAATGTTGCACAAACAGCTCTTCAAGCATTTATCGCTGCCGAAGCGATTTCTGATTCATTTGGTAGTGCGACATTCTTAACCGAGCTTTCGGTAGAGCAAAGTGTTGAGCTCGCAGAGTACATTGCAGGTGAAAATGTAAAATATCAGCTCTATTTGTCAGTTCCAGATAAACAAGCTGAAATTTACAGTAAAGCATTAATTGGTACGGCATCAACAGGCTTAAATTTAAAAACAGATGATGGCTTTTTTGTTCAAGCTCTACCTATGGCAATTATGGCGGCAACAGATTTTGATCGCACAAACGCGACAACTAACTATATGTATCGCCAATTTGGTATCACTTTCCCATCTCAAGTTAAGACAGATATTGCAGCTGATCGATTAGATAAATTACGCGTGAACTACTACGGTGAAACGGCTGTTACTGGTACTGATATTAGTTTCTATCAACGTGGTTTTTTATGTGGAAATGCTTCTAACCCATTAGATATGAGTGTTCATACTAATGAGCAATGGCTAAAAGCCTATATCGCACAGCAATGGTTGAGTTTATTACTTTCGACCCGCGGGATCCCAGCTAATAAAGATGGAGAAGCAAGAGCCATGATGGTTATTGCCGGCGCTGTTACGAAAGCATTAAACAATGGCACTATTCTTACTAGTAAAATGCTGACTGAAGTACAAAAAATCGCAATTACAGATGCAGCAGGTGATGATTTAGCGTGGCACGATGTACAAAACAAAGGTTATTGGTACAACGCTGAAATCGTTGAAGAAACAGGTCCTTCAAATTTATCAGAATACACTATGAAATATGTATTAATTTACGGTAAAGGCGATTGGGTTCGTAAAGTTGAAGGCTCACACAATTTAGTTTAAGGAACAAACAATGAACGATATTTCAGCAACAGGTTTGAGTTTAATTATTCAGGCAAGCAACACATTTCCTGCAGGTATTCCTATTACCACATTTTCGGATGAGGGTGATCCATTAGATTTGCCGGCTGTCGATATTACAGCAACCGCAGTAGATATTAATGGTAATTTAGTGAGTTGGTCGGCACCTACACCTCAAACTGTGACAATCAACGTATTAGCAGGTAGCGAAGAAGATGAAAACTTGGCTATTTTGCTTGATGCAAATACAGCAAGACGAGGACGTCGTCATGCAAGCGATATTATTACACTAGTGGCTTCTTATGGTGATGGTTCTATTACCACTGCTCGTAATGGCAGAATTACTAATGGTAGCCGTGGTAATTCAATTTCAAACAATGCTCGCCTTAAATCTAAGCAATACACCTTCATTTTCCAAGACTTTGATCGTGTCAGAGCACGTTAATTTTTAGCGTTATTCATTTAATGTAATGGCGACTTCGGTCGCCTTTTTTATGGAATTTAATTATGTTAATTAAACCAAAAGAGATCACTGTTATTGATAGTGATCGTGAAGAACACACTTTTATTATTAGCCGATTACCAGCAACGATTGGACGAGAAATTCTTGCTAAATACCCTTTATCAAATGCACCCAAAATTGGTGATTATGAAGTTAGCAAAGAAGCCATGTTAAAAATGATGGCTTATGTTGCAATCGAAAAAGAAGGGCAAGAAATTTATCTAAAAACCAGCACATTAATTGATAATCATGTGCCCGATGGAGAAGCTTTGATCCGTCTTGAGCTCGAAATGTTGAAGTACAATACCAGTTTTTTCGGCAAAGACGGGAGCCAAAATTTCCTACAATACCTTCTAGGCAAGTTCAGCGGTTCTCTCCCGTCGATTATAAAAACGCTGATGGCTTCTTTGCAGTCATCATCTCCGCGGGTTTCGCCTCCTTCACAGAACTCAAAACAACCATAGATCTAGAAGAAGCCTTTGATCTGTGGGAGATCGCGATTACTAATCGTTATAACGAGGCGCTTGCCGCGTCAAAGGAGAGATAATGTCTCTATTACAGGTATTTTCTCAGGTACTGATGTTGGAGGCTGAAGTATCTGATAGTGCATTAGCAAATATCAGAAAATCGGCAGATGAAATCCTTGTTGAGATGAAAAATATTGAGCAGGGTGTTTCAGACGGTATCACTAGTTTCTATAATTTTGTTCAAGAAATTCATCTCAATCTTGGTGAATTACCCGAAGATCATGACATAAGTATTTCATTTAATAGTGATGAAATTACAAGTGCTTCTGTAATCGTTGAAAATTCAATTCAAAGCATTGTTAAAAGCGCGCTAATGGGGACGCAAGAGTTTGATAAATTCTTGCAAGAAATCTTAGTGGGTCTGTTGGGCTTATCACTTGATGAACCAATAAATATTGATCTTAATATTAGTGAAACTCAAGATAAAATTAATTCAGTAACACAAAGTATTGATTTTCTAAAAAGTTCTATGTCGGTATTAGATTATCAAAGAGGATTGGTTAATAACAATGGCGCGGCTGAAGCCCATATTTTAGCAAGTCTCAATGCTGAATATGATGCAATGGAGGATCAACTATCCTCATTGAATAATGAATTGGGATCTTTAACTGAAGCCGAGAAGAAAAATAAAGAAAGTAAAATTGCTATCGATGCGCTCATTAAGCAATTAGGTGCTGATTACGATACTTTTATTAGCACAATGCAAACACAAGGCATTAAGGCTGCGGTCGAAGAAGCAAAAGCTCAACGTCGATTAGGCGAGAGTGTTGATGAAACAGGTAAGAGCTATCAAAAAACCGTAGAGAAAATGAAGGATTATATTCTTAACGCTATGGGGGTTAAGGATATTACTGGAGCTTTACAAAAAGTTTTCACTGCTTCATTAGATCGTGCCAAAGAAATAGAGTCATTAGATAAACTGAGTAAAAAAATAGGTATAGCGGCTATTGATATCGATGCTTTTTCAGGTGCTATGGCTGAAATGGGGGGAACAAAAGAAGCCGCTCAAGCCGATTTAACTGCAATGGCAAATGCATTTACTGATACCGAAGATCCTATTGAACAACTTTTAAAAACCGCAGATAAAGTCAAAGGAATGAGCTTTGACGGAGCCCAAAAAGAGCTGGAAAAATTGGGTGTTGTGGATGAAAAAACCATTGAATTAATGATGAAAGGCCGAGAAGAATTAGAGCGCACAATGGGGGTGCAAAAACAATTCTCTGGTATTAATGATGAAAGTATCGAAAGTTCTATTCAACTTAATGCAGTAATGAATAAATTTGATCAATTAGCGGGGCAATTAAAAAATAACTTTTTGGAGATAATCATTCCTGTTCTTGCAAAAGGAATAACGTGGTTTGATAAATTAGTTAATTTCTGTATTGAGAATAAAGATTTTGTTATCGGTTTTTTCTCCGCTATTGGTAGCGCTGTTGCTATTTATTATCTGCCTGCGATGGTGTCTGCGGCAGTTGCTACACTTGCCACTGCGCTTCCTATATTAGCTATTGCAGCTGTTATTGGTCTCTTAGCGACAGCATTTAAACTCGTCTATGACGATATTATGAATTTTATTAATGGTAATGATTCAATGATAGGTAGTATTTTGGATCAATACCCCGCGCTTAAAGACGCAATAATGGTGGTATGGGAAGCATGGCAAGTTTTTGTTCAATCTTTAAAGATTGCTTCAAAGGTTATTGCTGAACAATTTATTGCTGCTTGGAATTATATATCTGACGCATTTAACCAATTTGTTATAGCGCTTAATGCGGGCATTAATAATATTATCGAGTGGGGGCAATCAATAATAAGTGTCTTTATTTTTGTCTCTGATGCAGTGGTTAGTGTTTTTAGTTGGATGTGGGAATATATAGAGAAAATATTAGGCTGGGTTAATGAGGGTATTGATTCCATAAAAGGGATTTGGCAATCAGCAAAAAGCTTTTTGGGAATGGAAGATGACGAGAAAGAGGTCACTGTTGTTCAAAAAGTAGAGCGAAAATTATCTGATGAAGGTAGTCTCAATTATACCCTGCCACAGTCAAATCCAACGATACGATATTATAATCCAATACAAGATGTAAATGCGTTAAATAATGGATTAACACTATCTTCAACAAATAGTTTAAACCCAATGACTAGCCAAATGATCAGTAACCAATCAAGCATTAAAAATGAAAATAATGTTCAAATTGGTGAAATCAGAGTTGAAACACAAGCCACTGATGGCGTTGCTGTTGCAAAAGTTCTTGATGAGACATTGAAAAATAAAGCCTCTAAAGAAATATCAGAGCATTATTCTAGCGGAGGGAAGGCTTAACTATGATAACGGAAGTTAGAATTTTTGATTTAGAGTCATTCACAACACTATTTGATAGCGTTAATCCGATGAAAGTTTCAATTACTGATAGTCATCAAGTTATTAAATTTGCAGTTGAAAATGGTGAAAATCGTAGTGACCACGTCATTATTAATCCTATTAGCATAGGCGTCGAGTTATTATTAACGGGTGATATTGCGGATCGTTATTCTATTATAAAGCAGCTTTATGACGAACATACATTAGTGGGAATTCAAACCAGAGTTAAAACTTATCAACCAATGTTGTTAGAAAGTTTGACTCACGATGAAGATCCCCAAAAAGTGAATGCCATCGAATTAAAACTTAAATTTACAGAATGGAAAACAATAGAGCCCGAATATAATAAAAAATCCTCTAAATCAACCAAAAAACCAAAGCAAACCTCAACAGTCAATCGTGGAAATGTCAAAAGTAAAAAATCAACACAAGCAGGAAAAAAAGAAAAATAGGAGATAGATAAAATGCAGGTTATTCCATTACAAGCTATTCCTAATCAGCGATTTTCTGTAGAGATAGCCGGTGTTGATTGGACATTTACGCTAAAAGTCGCTAATCGAACAATGTTTTGTGATATTGAGCGAGATGGTGAAGTGCTTATTACAGGTATTCGCTTAGTTGCTAATACACCCATTATTCCTTATCGCTATTTAAACCAGGGGATTAATTTAATGTTTCTAACAGAAAATGATGCTTTACCGTGGTATGAGGAATTTACAAAAACACAATCATTAGTGTATTGGAGTAATGAAGATGGATCTTCGGCGTATAAGGGTGGGGATTGAGGTCGGTGAAAGGCTTCAATGGTATGAAGGATTGCGTATATCAGCAGGAGGAAAGAAATATGCAAATCCATTACAAAACGAATGTAAAATCGCTATTACAGGGCTTAATACCGAGACAAGAGATTATTTGCTGACGGAAACAAGTCCTTATAATAAAAATAAGCAAGTTCGACGACTTTATTTAGAAGTTGGTCGAATTAACTCTGGGCTATTCTCACTTTTTATTGGCGATATTGTCAGTGCAGAAATAGACTCTCCTCCGGATGTCACCGTAACGTTATCTGCAAAAACTAGCCACCATTGTTCTGGAAAAATTATTTCTTCTAGTGGTGGCGCAATTCAAAAATTGAGTGAAATCGCGTTAACCATTGCTAATGATTGCGGTGTGAAATTGGATTTTCAGGCGACCGATAAGAATATTGCTAATTGGTATTATTGTGGCTCTGCATTACATCAAATAGAGCGTTTACAAGAGTCGGGAAATGTTAAAGCTTTTATTGATGATGATACGTTATTCGTAAAAGATGATGATAAAGCATTAAAAAGCCGATTTCGTATTTTGAATATGAATTCAGGCATGATTGGAATTCCCAAAGCCACTGAGAGTGGCTTAACGGTGAGTTATCTTATCGATAGCACATCTGAACTAGGCGGAATGCTTCGGCTTGATAGCAAATTAAATACCTCACTAAATGGTGACTACATTATTGAGCAGCTTGAATTTAAAGTTGCTTCACATGATGCAGATTTCACTTATACCGCAACGTGTAAACGAGCTTAATTATGAGTAAACCCAATAATGATATTGCCAGTGTTGGTTCACTGGCAGGGGCTTTTTCGTCTGCATTCCGCCATTTAATGATGAATACAGATGATATGTTACCCGCAACCGTCATTAATTATGATGAGCAAACTAATCGAGCCATGATCAAACCTTTGGTCATGATGTTGACTACGGATGATGAAAAAATCTCTCGGGCACCGGTTGCTAATATTCCCGTGTTTCGATTTGGTGGTGGCGGTTTTTTTATTAGAGCGCCAATTAAACCGGGTGACTTTGGCTGGCTAAAGGCGAGTGATCGCGATATTAGCCTTATTTTTCAACGTGGTGGTTTGGAAGATCAACCCAATACAACACGATTACATTCGTTTAGTGATGCTATGTTTTTTCCTGACACGATCAAAGGATGGGCGATTGATGGGAAGAATATCGACGCCTTGGTTATTCAATCAATGGATGGTTCAGTCTGTTTCTCTCTTCATAACGATAAAGTTGTATTAGAAGCCCCCAAATATGAAATCAATGCACCTGAAACGATATTTACTGGCAATGTAACTGTTAATGGTAATTACGCCGTAAATGGCAATAGTGATTCACAAGGTGGAGTGATGCGCCATAACGGAAAAGATATCGGCTCAACACATACTCATGGTGGAGTGCAATCAGGGAAAGATAATACAGGGAGTCCAATATGAGGACATTTTCAATAAATCAGCAGAATGATTTTGCGATAGGTACTGATGGTAACCTTCAAATTTGTGACAACGATGATGCAGTAAAAAATCTTTGTCAGCACTTTATTAAAGCTGTACGCGGTGAAATGCTACATAAAAAAGATAAAGGAATTCCTTATTGGTCAGCAACATTTAGCCGACAAGTTGATATTCCTTTATTTGAAATGGCATTTCGACAACGTATTGCTGAAATAGAGGAAGTTGTTGCTATCACTTATTTCCATGCTTTTCTAGAAGAGGGGATATTGAAATATCAGGCAGATATACGCACGATATATGGAGGATTTACATTGAATGGCTAACTATCGTTATATTAATAATAAAGGGGTGATTGTTCCAGACACATTGACGTTACGAAATAATGTCGAAGATGAATTTCGCACTGTATTTGGTCAATCTATTAATTTATCGCCAGAAACCCCACAAGGGGTATTGGCAACTATGGAAATTGAAAATAGAGATGCCATTGTTCGTAATAATGCCGAGCTTGCAAATCAAATAAATCCTGATATTGCTGGTGGTGTTTTTCTCGATGCAATTTGGGCGTTAATGGGCGGAGAGCGTATTAATGCCACACATTCCTATTTAAGTGACGTCGAGTTTACTGGTATCCCTGGTACTATTATTCCTAAAGGCTCTCAGGCTCTCACAATAACAGGTGCTACCTTTGAAACTTTATCACCATTAATTATCGCTAATAACGGGAAAATTAAAGGCGATATGCGAGCCAAAGAATATGGCCCTATTGCTTGTGGCGTTGGGCAATTAAATAAAATGGCAAGTTCTGTCTTAGGATGGGAAAAAGTAAATAACTTAACCCATGCTGTTGTTGGTCGCCATGCTGAGTCAGATATAAAGGCAAGGCGTCGGCGTAAACAAACATTAGCTAAAAATACAGTTAGTGTTGCAGAAGCAATTACCTCTTCGTTATATGAATTAGAGGGAGTTAATTCTCTTTCTTTTCGTGAAAATTTTAATGATAAAGCGTTAGTTGTCGATGGTATCTCATTATTACCTCATAGCATTTATGTGTGTGTAGAAGGTGGAGATAGCCATGAAATTGCTAAATCATTATTAAGAACAAAAACAATAGGCGCTGCATTTAATGGTGATATTGAAATAAATGTAATAGAGCCAGCAAGTGGGCAAGAATATCCTATTAAGTTTTCACGCCCGAAAGAAGTGCCTGTGTTTTGCCGTGTGTCTGTAAAAAAATCCAATATTGATGCGCAAACCATTATTCCTAATGCGTTAGAGAAATGGGTTCAGGGCGAAATAGATGGAGACAATGGGCTGGTAGTTGGACGAGAAGTTTCTCCTTTTGAAATTTCAGCAGCGGTTAATGCGGTTGAGCCTCATTTATTTGTCACTAAAGTGGAGCTTTCAACAGATGGAAAAAATTGGAATGTTGCATTAATTCCTATCAAACTTAATCAAATTGCCCGATTACCAAAAGGGGCGGTACAAGTGGTGATCGCATGAATATTCAAGAATTTGATTTTCATTCTGATCTACTAAAAGCGATCCTCTGGCAATATGAAAATGCAGATAAATTAAAAGCATTAGCTCATTTAAAAGCCACTTACTTTAATCAATCTACGGTTACTTTTTGGCAAAATTGGTATCGAGATGTCTTTAATATTGATACAGCTAACGATTTTGGTTTATCAGTATGGTCACGTATTTTAGATGTGCCTTTAGGCATTGATATTCCTCCTAGTGATAAAAATAAAATAGGTTTTGGTTTTGGTAAAAAGAAAACCAATTTTAAAGCAAATTTTCGACGAAATGCTGATTACACTTTATCGCTGACTTTAGATCAAAAAAGAATGCTAGTGAGAATGCGTTATTTCAATCTCACTCAAAGCCCTACAGTAACCAATATTAATGAATTTCTTAAACGTTTTTTCTGGTGTGAGGATAGCAAGGTTTTTGTGCTCGATCCTTTTGATATGACGTATATGTATTACGTTTTTAATTTTAATCCAGATGAACGTTTACGCCTTTTATTAGAAAACTTCGATTTAATGCCTCGCCCTTCAGGTGTAGGTGTCAAATATCGCATCATAACCAAAAAAGCTTTTGGTTATGGTCAATATCGTAAAAACTTTCTGAAGAGTAATTTCGGAGAATAATCCCTATGACTAAAATATTTAAAACCCCCTTTGCAACACAAGGGGATAAAACAGTTGTACCTGTTGAAATACAATCTGATGGTTCTGTCTCTTATACACAAGGCTATGGTTATGATTATGAACGTGACCAAGTGACTGATCCGGCTGCAAAAGATATTGAACGTGAAAAAATGAATAGTTTATTTCACGATATCACCGAGTCTATTGGTGAAATGCAATTGCAGGGTTTTGCTAAGTGGTCGGAAGCGGGGAAACCTTACCCTATTCGTAGTGTGGTTTATCATCAAAATAAAGCTTGGCAGTCTAAAATTGAAAATAATAATGTTGAGCCAGCCGCAGGTAATGCATGGATTGAATTAAAAGCTGATATTAATGCAAATGATGTTGGTGCTTATTCTAAAGTTGATGCAGATAAACGTTTTCAACCCGTAGGTAAATATCAAGCTGAAGGCTATGGTTATTCAAAAGTGGAATCTGATACCAAATATCAACCTAAAGGGAATTATGCCCCAGCTGGAAATTATGCTAATAAAGGGGAAAGCTATACCAAAGTAGAATCGGATGGTAAATATCAGCCCAAAGGAAGTTATCAGCCTGTGGGAAATTATGCGACTAAAGGTGAAAGTTATACTAAAGCAGAATCTGATAGTAAATATCAGGGGAAAGGGAATTACCAAGTAGCGGGAAATTATGCGACTAAAGGCGAAAGTTATACTAAAATTGAAACTGATGGGAAATATCAGCTCAAGGGGAATTATGCTATAACTGGGAATAGTTATTCAAAATCAGAGAGTGACAATAAATATCAGCTGAAAGGTAATTACGCTACAATTAACAGTCTTTATCCTGTCGGTATTGTTGTTTGGTTTGCTCAAAACAAAAATCCTAATACATTATTTCCTGGAACTAAATGGGTATATATTGGAGAAAATAAAACAGTACGTTTAGCCAATAGTAATGGTAATAATGTATTGCGTAGTGGTGGTAATGATTCAGTTATATTGACAACTGCTAATTTACCCCCACATCAACATAATTTTTCTGGAACTACATCAAGTTTTGATTATGGTACGAAAAACACAAATGTTGCTGGATCCCATACACATATTTATAATGAATGGGCTCAAGGGAAAAAACCATGGAAAATTTCTTTGCATGATGTTTTATTTGGCTCTGAACCTCAAAAAACGAATCCATCAGGAGAGCACTCTCATACTGTTACATTAGGTGCTCATGCTCATACCTATTCTGGTACTACGGCGAAAATAGGAAATGGCTCGGGTATTTCTGTAGTTAATGCATATATAATGTTAATGGGATGGTATCGAACTCAATAGTTTTTTATGTAGTTATATAATATAACCTTCTAAATATTAGAGGCTGTTTAACAAAAAAACACCATGAAAATCATCCCAGCCACATACCATCATCTTTCTGCGCTTATTGAGTTAGATACCTATGCTCAACAGGATGCTTCGCGTATTGAAGAAATTAAAGCTTGGCTATCTAGCCAAGCTGTTTATCTTCTTGAAGTGGATGCACAGATTGTGGGTTATGGTGTTATTCATCATCACTTTTTTAACCAGCCCTTTATTGAACTTGTGATGATAGATAAGAAGTATCGCCAAAAAGGCTATGGAAAACGCTTGATTACTTATTTTCAAGAAAATACACAAGGAGATAAGCTATTTACATCAACCAATAAATCTAATCATGCAATGCGAAATATGCTAATTCAGTTAGGGTTTATTGAAAGTGGTTGTATTGAAAACCTTGATGAAAATGATCCTGAAATGATTTATTGTTTTATTAAATAAAAAGAACTTCTTATAGTATATTAAACAAAAACCTTCTAGGAATAGAGGGTTTTTAACGAAATTGCTTTATCTTATTTTATTACCACTCTCAATTTTCATGGGGATATAGTCATTAACCTCCTTCATTAAATTCTTTTTTGGTCTAATAGATAATATCAGCAATGACATTTTCAATAAATATATTTTAGCGATAGTTATAAAAACAATTCTCTATTTTATAAAATAAATATGATATCATAATATATTGATATTACTTAATAAAATTATAATTTAAAACAGTAAATAGCCATTATTCTAATTTAATAGAATATAACTACTGTTATTAAGATTAAATTAAAAAATTAACTAAAAATAGAGAAGATAAGTGCCATAGGAAAGCTAAGAGGCCAAGTTAAGGCAATTAATAATGCGCTTAAAAGGCGCATGGCAAGACTAGGATCTTTGGTTAAAAAGAAAGTAATAATAAACGATATTAGAGCCCCAATAAGGTAGCTTATTCCAATAATAGAGATAGCAGACATAACAGATCATTCAGTAAATAGACTGCAACAATTGTACTCCAAAATTGTTAAAGAAACAGAGGAATAGAGCAAACTTTTCAATAAATGTCATCACTAATGTGTAAATTTTAAACATTCATCTCACTTTTGATCTCTGGTTTCTTTTGGGGTAATCACACAAGATAATAACAAGATTAAAGCCGAAAAAATTAAAAGTTGAAATATAGTGCATTGATTTAACTGGTTATTTATAACAATCTTTATTGTCATAAAATGCTGTTTTTTTTAAAATAAAATAAGACGGTATAGATCTTTTTTAGTGGTTTCACTATAAAAATTAAAATATTCAACTGCTGATTTTTAAGGCAAGGTAGTGATACAGAGATAAATTTGATGTTTGTAAAATGTGCGGACTAATTAAATTGCATCATAATATCGACAGAATGTAATAAATGGAATGAATACCACTTTATACAGACTTGTAGATAAATTGGCTTATGGATGGCGCGACTTAATGGATTTAAGCGTTAGCTAGGAAGCATTTTAAATCCCCTTTAAAGATTAAAGAGGGGATTTATTTTTATGTCCTTTTCGGATAGGGATTAATAGCTGTTGCTATATTAAAATGGTAATTTACCAAAGTAGTAACTCGCCAATGACGTTTATTTTGATGAAAATAAACGCTATTTTGATTAATAAATAACTAGCGTGGTAGTTTTTATGATCCCTTATCAATCAACTTTGACGTTTTGGTTTGAAGAATGCACACCAGAGCAATGGTTTAAAAAAGATAGCCAGTTTGATAAAGAAATTAGCCGTAGATTTGGTGAATTATGTTTAAGTGCAAGTCGTGGTGAACTGGCATCGTGGAGAGAAACGATAGAAGGGCGCTTAGCTGAGATTATTATTCTTGATCAGTTCTCGCGTAATATTTGGCGTGATACACCAAAAGCCTTTGCCCAAGATAATATGGCGTTAATCTTAGCGCAAGAAGCTATCCGGTTACCTGAATATCTGACATTAACCCCCGTTAAACGCAAGTTTATGATAATGCCATTTATGCATTCAGAATCACCTAAAATTCATCAAGATGCGGTTATATTGTTTTCTCAACTTAATGATGAAAATACTTATCAATATGAACTAAGACACAAAGAAATTATTGATAAATATGGTCGTTATCCTCATCGTAATGACATCTTAGGTCGAACATCTACGCCAGAAGAATTAGATTTTTTACAGCAACCTGGCTCTTCATTCTAAAAAAAATGCATACCTTTTCGGGTATGCATTTTTGTCTCTTTTTTATGACTGATTAATCAGTCATAACATCAAGATCACATGGTAATATGCCATAAATTATAAAAGGCGATACGGCCTGATAATTCAGCAATAATGACTGCTGCTGCACAAGTTGCTAGCGTCATTTTTGATGCTTGCGCTTTTACTGCAGTAAATCCTACGATAACCACACCTAATGCTAATACAGCTAACTGGAATCCCCAAAATAGAGATTGGTCAGCGCTAAGTTCTGGGCCTGTAAAGCCAAGGAAGCTAACATAACCAGAGCGTGTAGCAAAAGTAATAATGGCACCGATAATAAAGGACAATGCACCTAAGCGTCTTGCACCTGTTGCCATTGCTAAAACACCGCCGCCAACTAATAGCGTCATCCAGAATTGCAATGTGGTGTAGTCTGTATTCCAGTTAGCAATTGTAGGAATATGATAGACTTGAGGAATTGACCAAACAAATGCTAGACCAAAAACAACGGTAAATAGGTTACAAATTTCACGTAAACCCTTCCATTTTTTCATGATAGTGAGTGCAACAGTTGCAAAAGCAAAACCTGTAAATACACCACTTAAGAAGGCTTCGTTACTCATTGGAGAGCGACCAACGCCTAATAGCATATTGAAAAAACGTAGAGGTTGACCAACGTGTAATCCACCAATGCCTAAGCCAACTAATGTTAAGATCAGGGCTAAAATATTGGCATTACGCAGTTGGTTTTCATCAATTTGACCTAATTTTTTACTGATATAAGCAATAAGAAACAAGCCTGCTGCTGAAGAACCTAAAACAGTAAAAAAGACTAGAGGAAGTTCATGCATGGTTTATACCTCCGCCGCATTTTGAACTGAGCCGGTTTTATCACCAGAAGGTTTAGCTTCTTTGTGTGCTTTGATCACGATATTTGGATTGGTCAAACTAGGATCAGGCATTGGCGCGATACCACATTCAGTACCGTGTTTTGCTCTGATCACTTCAATATCATCAAAATCAAGCGCACGTTGAGGACAAGACTCAACACAAACCGGTTTCATGCCTTGTGCTACACGTTCGTAGCAACCATCACACTTAGACATGAGTTTTTTCTTCTCATCGAATTGTGGCGCACCATAAGGGCAACGCAATTCGCAATAACGGCAACCAACACAAATATCTTGGTTAACAACCACTAAACCATCTTCTTCACGTTTATGCATAGCGCCAGTTGGGCAACCTGCAACGCAAGTAGGGTTTGAACAGTGGTTACAAGAAATGGATAAATAATAACTATAGATATTTTGTGTCCAGATCCCGTCTTGTTTTGCCCAGCTACCACCACCGTATTCATAAACACGACGGAATTTAGGGCCTAAATCTAAATCTTTTTCATCCTTGCAACTGACTTGACATGTTTTACAGCCAGTGCATTTAGTGGAGTCAAAATAAAAACCATATTGCTTCATGAGTTAACTCCTTATGCACGTTTCACTTCAACAAGGTTTGTATGTTGTGGATTTCCTTTAGCAAACGGCGATGGGTGCCAGCTTGTTAATGTATTAATACATCCACCTGTATCTACACCTGTTGTATCAAGTGAACGCCATGCACCTTGCGGTACTGCAATCACACCAGGTAATACACGATCTGTAACTTTGACGAGAATATTTAAACGACCACGGGCATTATAAATTTCAGCGATATCGCCAGATTTTAATCCGCGTTCAGCCGCATCAATTGGGTTTAGCCAGAATTGATGAGGAATAGCTTCACGTAACATAGCAACGTTATAGTAACTTGAGTGAACGTGGCCTTTATCGTGGAAACCAGTCATTTGCAGAGGGAATTTCTCTTTAAGCTTAACGTTTTCGACACCTTCTTCATTCTTACAATATTCTGGAATTGCAGGGATACGATCGCCTTCTGGTAACACCCAGCCATCAGTATCTTGCATTAGTTTTTCAGAATAAATTTCAATCTTACCTGACGCTGTTTTTAATGGATTAGCGATAGGATCTTGACGGAATGCTTCAAGTGCAACGTATTGATTACGGTTAGGTAATTTACGATCGATAATTCCTACATCATTAGTTTCTGCAAATGTAGGCAGCGCTGGGTTTTTCTCACGCATTTGGTTATAGCAATATTCAATCCACTCTTCGTAAGTACGACCTTCAGTGAATTGTTCTTTGGTACCCATCTTTTCTGCAATGTCAGTTAAGACATCATAGCAAGGGCGGTTTTCCCAAAGTGGTTTAATTGCATTTTGTAAACGGACGACATAGTGGTAAGCACCACTTGCGTAAGAGTTATTGATAAGATCGTTTGTCTCAACCGTTGTCACATCTGGCAGTAAAATATCAGCGTATTTTGCAGATGGTGTCATGTGGTTATCCCACACTAAAATAAACTCACATTTTGATTCATCTTGCAGTAAATCATGTGTTTTATTCAAGTCAGCGTGTTGGTTACCAATCACGTTACTGGAATAACACCACATAAATTTAATGCCCGTATCGAGTTTATCTTTATTTCTGACACCTGCATTTTTGCTGGTAAGCTGATCACCACGAGCAATTGCTTCAGACCACATAAATGTTGGGATTAATGTCTTAACTGGGTTAGGTAAAGCAAAGCTTGCAACTGGATAAGCAACGTTACCACCCCAACAGCCTGTATTTGTACCAGGGCGACCGATATGACCTGACATTAATGGTAGCATCATAATCGCACGACATGCTTGCTCACCATTTGAAGTACGCTGGATGCCCCAACCTTGAGAGATCCACGCCGCTCTTGCACCGCCAATTTCACGCGCTAATTGGATAATACGTGCAACAGAAATACCGGTTAATTTACTTGCCCACTCAGGTGTTTTTGCAATGCCATCAGGACCATTACCTAAAATGTAATCTTTATAAGAGCCATTTTCAGGTGCTGATGCAGGTAATGTTTGTTTATCCCAACCGACACAATATTCACGTAAGAAGTCTTCATCGGTGATACCTTCTTGGATCATCACATAGCCTAATGCAGCCACTAATGCAGCATCAGTACCCGGATAAATAGGGATCCATTCGGCACCTAATGTTGTCACACTGTCGGTACGACGAGGGTCGATGATGATAACTTTACTTTTGCTCTTATCTAACGCATTTAACGTTTCATAGAACTGACCACCACCAGACATACGTGTTTCAGCAAGGTTATGACCAAACATCACCACTAAGTCTGAATTCTCAATTTCTGTTAACAGTGATTCCAGCATATCGCCATAAACATAAGGCACAATACCAGTTAATTGAGAGTATGAATAAGTACCATAGTCACTTAAAAAACCACCGACAGTACTTAATAAACGTTTACATGCAGTTCTACCGTGTAAGTTTGCACCAGTAGAGCCTGTACCATATTGGTAATAAATGGACTCATTACCATATTTTTCGATGGTATATTTTAATTTTTCCGCGATGATTGAAGTCGCTTCATCCCAAGAAATACGCTCAAATTTACCTTCACCACGCTTACCAACACGTTTCATTGGGTATTTTAAACGATCTGGATTATACGTTTTCCAGCGTACAGAACGACCACGAAGACACGGACGAATTTGGTGAAGACCAAATGTTGAATCGTCATACATAGTTTCATTAGAAATACGGCGAATAACACCATCTTTCACATGAACTTTTAATGGACAACGGCTACCACAGTTCACTAAACATGCACTGTACTTGATAGTTTCAGAAGTCTCATCAGGACGAATACCCTGGGGAGTTTGAGCATTAGCAGCGAATGGTAATGAAACCGTTCCTGCAACAGCGGCAGCACCAGAAATAACTGCTGCAGACTGAATGAATCCACGCCGACTCATTTCAGTAATAGAAGTATTATTTTTAATTTTTGACATTGACATTACCCTAACATTTTTCACAACAAGTAAAGTTGTATATATATGTTAAGTTATAACCCTTCTACCTATAATGATTTATATCAATATAAAAAATGTTAATAACGTTATATAAAAAATAATTATTAAACAAATGGTTACATTTTCGGGTTAATACCACTTTAGTGGTAAATAAAATATCAAATAAATAGAAATTGACAATCGATCGATATGTAAAATATAACATATCGTTTTTTGTTAATATATAGAAAAACAAGATTGTTAACATGATAACAAAATAAAAGATTAAAAATATTTGTTAATAAGAAAAGTAAAAAAGAAGAATAATTCTTCTTTTTTACTTAATATGAAAATAATTTATTGTGGATTATTTTCGGCAGGAAATCTGAGTGCTCTTACATCATTTCCAGTTGGTGATTGATGAACTCTTAAGCCAAATTGAGGCAAAATAGCAAAGATATGATCAAATATATCTGATTGAATAGCCTCGTATTGAACCCAAACTGTGGTGTTAGTGAAAGCATAAATTTCAATGGGAAGCCCATCCGAGGTGGGTGCTAATTGTCTTACCATAATCGTCATTTGCTTATGAATGTTAGGATGGTTTTTTAAATAGGCTTCAACATACGCACGGAAGGTTCCAATATTGGTCATGCCACGTTGGTTTAATGGTGTTTGACATTCATTGCTCAAAGTTGCATTGAATTGATTAATTTCGCTTTCCTTATTTTTGATATAAGGTTCTAATAAGTGAGCCTTTTCTAGATCATCAAGTTGTTTTTTATCTAAAAAGTGGATGCTATTAATATCAAGAGCAAGACTTCGTTTAATACGACGTCCACCTGATTTTGTCATTGCTTGCCAATTTTTAAAGGAATCTGAAATCAGAGAATAAGTTGGAATAGTGGTGACAGTATTATCCCAATTACGCACCTTAACGGTCGTTAAACTAATATCAATAACGGCGCCATCAGCTCCATATTTAGGCATCTCTAGCCAGTCACCAAGGCTTATCATATTGTTTGCAGATAGTTGAATACCGGCAACTAATCCCATAATAGGATCTTTAAACACCAACATTAATACAGCCGTCATGGCACCTAAACCACTGAGTAAAATAAGTGGTGATTTGCCAATAAGTAGGGAAATAATCATTATCCCAATTAGCACAGAGGCTGCGAGTTTTAAGCTTTGAAAAATACCTTTTAAGGGTAATCGACCAAATGAGGATGAATTTCTCATGATCTGCATACAGAGATCCATAATAGAGAAAAGCATCAACAAGCCGAAAATTAAACACCATGCTTGAGCGCTGGTGGTGAGAATTTCTTGTGTTTTACCTGATCCCATCCACACCAGCGCTTGGATATTAACAACAATACCTTGGATTAAAAAAGCAAAACGACTGAATAGTTTATTTATTTCTAGAGAAAGTTGCCATTTCTGATCGTATTGAGTTATTGCTTTGGAAATTTTAGGTAAGACTAACTTGTGCAAAATAAAATGGAGAATAATTGCAACAATAAAAATAATGGCTAAAACGAGTAGGAGAGAAGCGATTTGGGCATACTCCTCATTGAATTGACGTATCCATGTAAGCAGTTGCTGCTGCATAAAATATCCTCATAGTTAATGTGGGCTGTTTATTAAGAGTACAGAAAAGAGAGCTTAGTTCAAGAAGGTGAATTTTTTGTTACGAAAAATGCGAGAGTACACGAGGTAATGAATAAGTGTAAAGAGAGGGGGAAAAGCCAGAAATAGTCTTTTGTGCGATGAGGGTGCTATTTCTGGCTTTATGCTGCATTTTATTTTTAAATCAAATAATTACAGTAAACGAGTTGATGATAATTGTACAACAACTTGGTGCAGGTGAGTAATAAAAGAAGTCATTGATTTCATGTTAAGTATCCTATTAATAAAATGTGATTCACGTCACAAATATTTTCTAAGATTGATTTTAATCACATTTCCATAACAGTCAATAGCTTTATACAAAAATATTTTAAAATTTAAATTATTTTTATATTAAAGGCATTTTTTAGCGCTCAATTAGGGATGGTTTTATTAGGGGTATTTTTTATCTTATTGTTTATTAAGTATTTATTTCTTCCATCTAACAACAATACTTAGTTGACTTTTTTCTATTGTGATTTTCACTCAAAGTTTTTGCTTTAAGCTAAAAATGGAATCGGAAAAAGAAAGGAAATCACTCAATGAATATCGAAACAAAAGAAGAACGCTTACAAAAAATTATACAAGGTGAGAAGGACACTCTGGCTTTTCAGCCCCCTATTTATAATGCACAATCACAAGTTGTTGATGATGATGTGGAAATTGAATTTAATCAAATCAAATTATCACCCGATGAAGCTGATAACGAAGTCAAAATAAATAGAGTCATCAAATATGAGGTTATTGTAACGGGGATTAATCTGCGTTTAGCCGAATGGCGTACAAGCCCTAAAGGGATTTTAGTTTTACCTAATAATAAAGATGTCTACATTACGATAGTGGATAATAATAAAACAGAGATTTCTTTAACGGGAAATCGTAATGGTGTGGCGTCATTGCAATTGATATTAAAAGATGAAGATGATGAAAGCATTGTGTATTATGCAACGCCGATTCAAATTCGAGTTACGCCTACAAAGCCTAATCCTAATACTGATTGCATTGCGACTAACTGTGAGAAGTTTGATGACTTACTGACAATACGTTCGGAATCTATGCAATGGCCGAGTAAATGGGAAAGTGTGTCTAAAAGTTTTGTAGTGCATTTACAGGATAAAGAAGGAGAAGATGTTTCAAATAAAGAGGTAAGGCTCGTCTATAATGCTGATAATAGTACCTTAGGGGTTGAGCCAGAAGTTTATAACGCTGATGGTGAAAAAATTAATGTTGGGAAAACCAATAAATATGGTATCGCGAACTTTAAAGTGAAATTTAAAAAGAGTGAACCTAAACAAATTGCTATTTTTTATGCTGAATCTGAAAATAGCGAAGACCCAACTAAATCTCTTAAATCAAGAGATTACTATGTTGAAATGACAACGGAAAAATTACCATCGCCAAAAGTTCCAGCAACACTTAATGGTATTTTAAGCTATCACAGCGAAAATTATTGTGTGAATGCAAACCTAATTTTAGGACGTGATATTAGCGAAAGCACACAGGTTGGTTTTTATTTTAATGACCAATTAAAAATGTTGCCTTGTACTGATAAGTCAGCAGTTTCGGTAAGGCTGGAAAATCAAATGCTAACTAATGGTATTCATTACATCTCTTTCTTTACGGTTGATATCTTTGATAATATTTGTTTCTCTCGCCGTGAGCGTATTATTGTCGATAACTCTTTAACGGGGGAGTGCAGTAAGCAAATTAAAAATATTGCACCAAAACCTTGTGTAAGTGTCACTATTCCACAAATTTGTGATCGCTATTTTAACTCTGTAAATATCAGGCTTGTACCTTCACTATGTTTACAGATTAAGAACCGAGTTGCTAAAATGAATATCCAAAAAATGGTTATCATCTTTAATGGCTACTCTAAAGTAAATAGTAGTGAAAGAACGTTAGTGTATCGTTCTACACTGGAAATTTATGCTGATGATCCTCGTTTAGGGAATTTCTTGTATGATACAACGGCAAATAATGATCCTGTTAATATTGTCGAATTACTTGAGCCAGCTTTAGAAAGTATTTTGTCAGATGCGTTGCCAAATATTGAAGTCGGACAATTAGGTATTCAAGTGATGGTTTTTGAAAATACAGGCAATTGCTACCTTTGCGGAGAAAATATGTATACGGTATCTCTGCGCTTACCTTGTGCTTGATGTCTCTGCTTCGTTTTCCATAAATTAAGAGCCACTTATGTGGCTCTTAGTCTATATAAAATGGATGAGATTATTATTACTGAATAGTCAATTAATGGGTCATTCTTTTTATTGCACTGATTATCGATAATATTGTGATAGAACTTAAAATGAGTTGTATACCAATCAATGCCATAACTAATGCCACAGAGGTTTCAGGGCCGAAAGCAAGCAAGAAATAGGCAATCACTAAATCTAAAAATCCCACCAAGATATTAAACCAGCCATAAAAATTATCTTTGATCTGTTTAAAACCTATATTTAAACGTAATATTCCTGCAAAAATAAATAAAAAGCCGATAAAAAAGGCGAGGCTAAGCATACCTTTTAGTGGGTCGGTGACAAAAATATAGCCAAGCAGGAGATAAATAAAACCCGCCAATAATGTGATCAACATTGACCAACCAGAAGAGATTTGAGCATTAAAACCACCAATAATGCTGGATATTGCACAGGCAAAAAATACAATACCGAGTAATACGCTGATAACAATGCCAGAAGAAAGTGGGTTAATAATACAGATAAAACCTGCAATGAAACCCAATGTGGCAATAACAGTCATTAAAGTACATTGTTTTTTAACCAGTTTCTCTGTTAGCTGAGATAAATTATTTTTATTAATATCTAACATAGCCACCTCTTATCCTTATATTTGGTACATAAGTTAAATTATAGCAATTTCTGCTTATATAACATGGCTTAGTTACATAAAACTATAATTAAAAAGGGGTAGGGGTGTGGAAGATTGTCTTTAAAATAGAAAACTGAAAGAGTAAGGTAGTGGATTGAGATAAATTGTTAATAAAATTTATAACGGAGGTAAAATGTCTGATATCGTGTATTTAAACAGTCACTTTGTACCTAAAGAGCAGGCTAGAATATCTGTTTTTGACCGTGGTTTTTTATTTGCAGATGCCGTTTATGAAGTTACTGCCGTTATTGATGGTCAGCTCATTGACTTTAATGGGCATTTTCAACGCTTACAGCGTTCATGCAAAGAATTAGCTCTATCGCTTTCTATTACTAAAGAGCAACTAATTGATGTTCATCATCAACTTATCGAAAAAAATAACCTCCATGAAGGGCTTATCTATTTACAAATAACACGAGGTACTGATTCCTCTCGTTTTTTTGATTTTCCGGCTTCATCTGTTCCTTCTACAATAGTTGCTTTTGTTCAGCACTCCACAGTCATTAACCATCCCAATGCAAAAAAAGGTATTTCGGTAGTGAGCGTTGAAGATATTCGCTGGCAACGTTGTGATATTAAAACAGTGGCATTATTAGCGGCATGTTTAGCAAAACACCATGCACATCAACAAGGTGCTGATGATGCTATTTTAATTAAAGATGGCTATATAACAGAAGGGAGTTCAAGTAACTTCTTTATTGTTAATCACGATAATGAAATTATTACACGGCCATTGAGTCAGAATATTTTACCCGGTATTACCCGCCAAGCGATTATTCAGTTAGCGCAAGAAGAAGGGCTTAAAATAACAGAACGTCTATTTACGCTTGATGAAGCGAAAAAAGCAAAAGAAGTTTTTATTAGTTCAGCAACCACATTAATTTGGCCAGTTGTTTCAATCGATAATGAAGATATAAATCAGGGAAAGGTTGGGCATTTATCTCAACGGCTACGAGAGATCTACCTTGATAAAGCACTTAAGAAGTAATTGAATAAGCAGATATTCTTTATCAAATTTATCGCACTGCTTTTGGGATGTCGATGGTAGTGTAGCAGTGCGGTAAATTCATAATTTTATTATGTTAATTATGATGTTCAATAATCATGACGGCGGTTGTGTCAGGTTCTAAAGCTCGTAATACATGAGTGACATCACCAGGATAGCAAATATAATCACCAGGTTGTAATTCTTGTTGATCATCTAAAGTGCCTACCATTGCACTGCCACTGATAATAATAATATGTTCAGTGACATTCTTACTGTGGGGATCTGAAACTCTATCTTTTCCCGGCTGTGCAATTACCGTGTATATATCTCGTTTAGCACCCATTGGACAGGATGAAAGTAAAAAAGCATGGTAATAGGCTTTCTCTGCGCTAATTTTAAAGCCATCACCTTTACGTATTACCTTCACTTCAGGCTGTGGCGCTGAAATAAGTTGAGAAAAAGGGATGTTTAACGCAACACAAATTGCCCAAAGTGTTTCAATACTTGGGTTTCCCTGTCCTGCTTCTAATTGAGATAATGTTGATTTTGCAACACTGGCTCGTCTTGCTATTTCAGCAAGTGAAAGGCCCGCTTTTTTTCTTTCTCTAGCCAGTGCTTGAGAAATAATTTCAATAGGCGCACAAGGCGATGACATCATAGATTCCTTCAAAAATCATCTTGCAAAAAAATAAGTCGTTCAACATAATGAACGAATGGTTCGATAAAAAATACTACATTCTATGGAAATTAACAGTCGTCTTGATAATAACGTACTTAGAGATATTGTGCTTGTTTCATTAGCAGATGGTATCGTCGGTATCTCTTATGGTGCATTAGCACATACCCAAGGTTTTGATTTTTGGGTACCGTTGGTGTTATCCATTTTTGTTTTAGCGGGTGCTTCCGAATTTCTTTTTATTGGCGTTGTGGCGATGGGAGGAAGTGCAATATATGCAGCTCTTGCTGGATTAATGGTCAATGCACGACATATTCCCTTTAGTATGGCCGTAAAAGATTTACCGGGAAAAGGGCTTAAATCATTATTAGGTTTTCATATATTAAATGATGAAAGTGTTGTATTTGGTTTATCTCAACGTACTGCTGAACAAAATAAATTAGCATTTTGGGCTTGTGGGTTGGGTATTTTACTGGTTTGGCCTTTAGGAACTATGCTTGGTGTTTACTTAGGGTCATTTATTGTAGATATAAAGATGTTAGGGCTAGATGCAATGTTCCCAGCCATCATTCTCGCATTAAGTTTACCGGCATTAAAAAATAAACTAACACGCCATGCAGCAATAATAGGAAGCATCATTGCACTTGCAACCACATTATTCCTCCCTGTTGGGCTCCCCGTTTTATTATCACTATTTGGCGTATTGTTCGTGATAAGGAAAATATAATGTCCACGGCACCTATTATTACAGGAATTATTATTCTTGCTGTCGGTACATACGCCATGCGTCTTTCCGGCATATTACTCAACAATAAAGCGGGGGTGTCAGAGAGAGTTAAAGAGATCCTCTCATTGTCGGCGATTGTTATTCTGTTTTCAGTGGCGATGACATCGACATTTTTTGATGGTGACCAACTTGCTGATATCTCAAAAGTTATTGGTGTGGGTGTAGCAGGCGTACTTACTTGGCAGAAAAAGCCTTTTATTATGATTGTACTGAGTGCCGCAATAGTAACAGCAGGTTTACGTTGGTTAATTAATCTTTGGGGATAATCTCCCTTTAGGGTATTACCGTAATAAAATAAAAAGGAGGTACAATATCCTCCTTTATTATGGAATATCAGTTAGCTATCTATTAATCGCTGTCTGATGATGTAACCTCTAAAGGCAGAACAATAATAAACCCAATTCCTTTATTATTTAGTCCTTCAGTCACAATTAACGATGCTTGAATTTTATTAGCGAGATTTTGTGCAATAGATAGACCTAATCCACTTCCTGTTTCGTTAGAGCCAGGAACGCGGTAAAAACGTGAAAATAGAACATTGATATGTTCTTTTGCGACACCAGGGCCATTATCACGCACGATAACATGGATCCCTTCCGCGTATCGATTCTCAATAGTTACCTCAACTTGACTACCTTTGGGACAATATTTGATGGCATTATCAAGCAGATTATTAAATATAGAGAGTAAAGCCTGTTTATCTGTTTTAAGCGTTAAAGCATGGCCTTCATTAAGTGATAGCTCAATATTTTTAGTAATTGCATAAGGAACATGTTGTGCTATTGCATTACCAATGACGTTATAGATATCAAGAGATTCTATTTTTAATGGAAAATCGTCACATTCTAATCGTGCCAAATCAATCAATTGATGAGAAAGAGCCGCTGCTCTATCAAGAGATTGTTTCATATCATCAATAATTTCTTCACGCTCTTTTTGATCATCGACTAAAGAGAGCAGGTGTAATTGAGCAATAACAGCGGCTATTGGTGTTCTCAATTCATGGGCAGCATCTGCCATAAATTGTTTTTCACGAATATTGGCCGCGTCAATTCTTGCCATTAACTGGTTTAATTCTTTAAAGATTGGGCGTATCTCTTTAAATTGTTGACCGACATTAATGGGAGTTAAGTTACGAGGTTTACGATTAGAAATAAGTTCTGCAGCTTGTCTTAACGGACGTAAACTAAAATAAGCCGTAATTAAAATAGCAACAATAACCGTTGCTAGAATAAACAGAAAGGGCACAAAGGTGCCTTCAATAGGGTTACCTATAACATGGCCCCTATCTTCAACAGATTCACCAATAAACACTTTTATTTTGTGTTTTTCTCCCCAGCTAAAAGAGATTATCCATTTTTCACCTGCGATAGAAACTCTTTCTGATGCTAATGAAAGTACTCTTGTGGGGATGGGAAGTTCAGGGCGATTAGTATAAATTAGGTTGCTATTTTCATCTAAGACAACAAACCAAGGTAAATATTGTAATTCATCATCTTCACCATTAAGCATAGCGTCTATATACATACCTTGTAAGTTATGTGCAATTTCTTTGAGCACTTCCGGTTGGTCAGCAACATTCTCTAAGGCATTAGCAAAACCCTCAGCGATAATTTCTTGCTGTTTATCATAAATATTTTCGAACTCAGCAAGATAATCAAATTGTATCCAAGCTAACCAAACGCCCCAAAGCATAATTATGGAGATAATCTGAAGGACAATGGTGTAAATAAAGAAGGAGCGGATCTTCATTTAATTAGCTTCTTTTTTTAATAAATAACCTACGCCACGAACCGTGATAATGCGCTCTTTACCTATTTTTCTTCGTAAATTATGCATATGCACTTCAAGGGAATTACTTTCGATTTTATCGTCTAAGCCAAATAAACGCTGTTCTAACTCTGATTTACGTACCACATTGTCAGTATTACGCATTAATTCATATAATAGTTGGTATTCTTTACCTGATAACAAAAGCAGTTCGTTATTTAAAGTGACTTGATGGTTTGCTGGATTAAGTTGTAAATCGCCAATAGACCATATTTGTGAAGAAAAACCAGCCATTCTACGACTAACCGCTTTTACGCGAGAAATTAGCTCAGGCATAGCAAAAGGCTTTGGTAAAAAATCATCTGCACCTGAATCTAATGTTTGTACTAAATTATCAATTTGAGTGCGAGCAGTTAAAATGATAATTGGAATTTTCTCGCCACTTTTTCTAAGTGCAATCAGTTCGTCTTGCCCATCACCATCAGGTAGACCTAAATCTAATAACATTAAATCAAAAGGGCGCTGGTTTAATTGAACACGAGCATCCGCAAGTAATCTGACCCAACATGGCTGAAAACCTGCAATTTCAAGCCCGCGACAAAGCGCTTTGCCAAGTTGTAAGTCGTCTTCAACTAATAAAATATTCATAATAATACCTACCTAAAATTGCCTTAAGAAAGTATAAGAGCCAAATAAAAATTGAGCAATATAATAAAGTGTAAAGCAAGATTTGATTAATGAACTCTTAATGTAAGATAAATTTCTATTTAATATGTTTTACTAAAAATAAATGACTAGAATTTTTAGGAGCAGATTGAGATAAATATGCTATTTATTTCATTTTTATCACGTTAAGGCATTTAATGTTAATTTTAAAGATTTATTTTAGATAGAATTAGCATAATTAACCTAATGTGAATAATAAATATCGCACACTATTATGCTAAGGTAACTTAAATACTTTATTTGAGATGTTTTGGATTTAAAAGTTAAGCCTATTAAAAATCAAGATTTAATAAATAAGTTTTTATATTTAAAACAATATAAATATAAAATATCAATTTTATTGAATAATATAACTATTAAATTGATGTCTTATTCTTTTATTGAAAACAAATAACTGTTTTAATATATACCTGTTGTGCAACATTTTTATCAGATTTAAATTATTTACTCTATTCATCTATACTCTTGCAGTAAAAGTTAACTACTTGAAAGGAATTAAATTTTCAATAAAAGGAATTTACATGAAATTAGATGGTGTTATTTAGTATAAATTAAATCATTCTGTGTCAGAAATGCTCCCAACCCTCTGGGAGCATTTCACATATTATTATCACTTGCAAAGTGAGTTATCCCACAACATTAATTTAAATGGTAAATTTAACGGTTTCACCCATTCATTTACGGTAGTTTGAAGCTCAGCTTTTGCTTGAGCCAGTCGTTGTTTATCTATATCAGGAATAAAACCATCTTTCGCAGGTAAATCATCTAATATGTACTCTTCCACTAAAACGCCATTAGCCCAGCGTTGAAATAGCCAATAACTTTCTGGCATCAAAGTATATTTTGTACCGTCAATAATTGTTGTTTTATCTTCCTGATAACGAACAGGAATAAGCTGGTTTGCAACATTATCCCAAATCCAACCTTTGTATGTTCCATCTTCTAATCGATTTATCGACCAATGCATATCATCAGGGTGATAAAAATACAGCTCAGTTGATGCAACGTAAGATGTATTTTTTGTTGATAAAGAAGCTTGAATAAGGCCATTAGTAAAATAAGAAATATAAAGCGTTTTATTATCAATATTCAGTTCAATACTGCAAGTATCCCAATGTGTTATTGTTAAACCTTCTTTAGCTAGTTTTTCTGGAATGGAAATCACCGCATCTGTTACATCATCTTCTTCTGGTGGGTAGTAATGACCTGTAATATATTCACCATTATTGCCATAGAAGTGCCAGGTCGCCAATGGTGAGCTTTTAAAAAATTTATTAATAGTCAAAAAAGAAATCAGTGCAATAGTCAAAAAAAGAAATATAAATCGTATTTTTTTAGCCATTTTAATTAATTGCCTATTTTCCGCTTGCTGGACAGAATTCTATAAATTCGGATAAATAAAAGCGAGACATTTAATTAAGAAACGTAATATACTTTTCCGAAATTGAGATAATAAGTACACTTTAATGACCTTAAGATAAATACTTAGATAAGGATTTTTGTAATGATTAAAAATAAAGTACTAGCAGAGCATTATTTTTTAAAAGAAATGGACAATGATAATTATTATCCAACACATCTTGTGAAGAAAGGTCAAGAGTTATTAAAAGCGCTTTGTTTAAAAATAGAAGCAACTTCGCCTAAAAATTTGGCAGAGCTTTATATTCTCACGCAAGAAACAACTGATCAATTTAATGAGTTAGCCGAAGAGTTTTATAAAGAAGATAGTGAGATCGAAACAGTAGCAAGAGAGTGTATTGCTGAAGATTTTGGCGTTATCGCTGATGAATATGGCTTTGAAGATGCAGATATAGAAGAATTAATTGCAACACGAGATTGGTAGAAACAAGATGAGAAAACCATTTTGTGTTTTCTCATTTAGATGATTTTTAATTTTATCGATGATCATCTAAATGATAATGAGAATAATTTATTTGACAAAGAAATATTTATTAATAAACTAGTTCTCAGTTTGGTCAAAAAGACTCGTAAGCGTTTACGTTAATCAACGCATATAACTTTTTTAGCCTGTTGTATTGGCAGTTATGTGCTGTTGTACAATCGTATTATTGGAGTCTTTATTTATGTCTTTTCAGGACGAAAATTACTTTTTAGGTATTCCTAAACTTCCTACTCGAGTAATGATTTTTCTTGTTCCCTTTTTCCTTTCTTTTATTATGTCAGGTATTGTTGCGTTTATTAGTACCGTCAAATCGTTAGGAATGGGAATGCATATAATCCCCCCATGGTTAACTTCTTGGGGGATCTCTTGGATGATTGCTTTTCCCACTGTTTTATTTGTCTTGCCAATCGCAAGACGTTTTTCACTGTTATTGGTGAAACCTGCCAAATCTAATGATTAATCAACAAAGAGATCCGCAATTGATGCGGATCTCTTTGTTTTTTACAATGTGAAGTGAAACATCGCCTAAATGAATAAGATCCGATAGCCTTAAACCTGTATATTTAAAAGGTATATCCAAAAAGCGAAGACATTTTCTTTGCATAAATTCTTATTGATAGCAGGAGGCTTTAAATGAATTTGTTGTTCTCCCCTAAAAAATTAGGCCCCCATCAGTTAGATAACCGTATTATTGTTGCACCTATGTGCCAATATTCAGCACAAGAAGGTTACCCAACCGCATGGCACACTATACATTACGGGCAGTTAGCACTATCTGGTGCTTCGTTAGTGATTGTTGAAGCAACAGCGGTTGAGCCTAGAGGTCGTATTAGCTATAAAGATTTAGGTATTTGGTCTGACCAACATAGTAATGAACTAAAAAAGCTGGTTGATAATGTTAAGCTGTATTCATCTGCAAAAATCGGTATACAGATCGCACATGCCGGGCGTAAGGCATCGACTGATTTACCTTGGAATGGCGGAGCATCATTAGCGCCTGATTCTCCTAATGGGTGGCAAAAAGTCGCACCTTCAGAAATGCCTTTTGGAAAGAACCATCAACCTCATGCGCTGACTATCGATGAAATTGAAGAAATAAAACAAGCTTTTGTTGATGCTGCTAAAAGGGCTGAGTCAGCAGGATTTGATGTTATTGAGATCCATGGTGCTCATGGATATTTATTGCACGAATTCCTATCTCCATTATCTAATCACAGAACGGATCAATACGGTGGTGATTTTAATAATCGTAGTCGGTTATTAGTGGATGTATTTGTTGCAGTGAAAAATGCAGTTTCTGATAATGTCTGTGTTGGTGTCAGAATTTCCGCAACAGATTGGGTTGAAGGTGGTTGGGACTTAGAAAGTACGATTGCTTTAACTCAACATCTTGAAGAGTTAGGTTGCCATTATATTCATGTTTCTTCTGGTGGATTATCAGAAAAGCAAGAAATTAAGCTAGGCCCTAATTACCAAGTACCATTTGCTCAAGCTATTTATAATGAAACACAACTGCCGGTTATTACAGTTGGTCTTATTACCGAGCCAGAACAAGCAGAAGCCATTTTACTTACAGAGCAGGCTGATTTTATCGCTTTAGGCAGAGGTATTCTTTATGATCCTCGTTGGCCTTGGCATGCAGCAGAAAAACTCAAACAAACCATAAAAGTAGCGCCTCAATATTTACGTTGTGCGCCTCATGGTAGCAAAGACTTTTTTAAATAATATTATCAAGCTACGGGTAATAACCAATCGTTATTACCCGTAGCTTTTTCTTTGATAATCTTTATCATGGTGCAGATAAACTGCAAGCATAAGCGCACTGCGTTGGAAAAGTTGTCCGTAAACAAGATGAAAAAAAATCCCTTATTACTTCAACCAAGGATTGCTTAAGACGATGTGTTTTGAATGCGAACACATCATCAGAGAATTAAGCATTCTTTGATGACTCATTAATTTATAGCGAGTCATATTATGAAAAATAAACATTGGTCGCGTGTAGAATATCTGCACGAAACAGTTAAAAATAAAAACATTATCATTAAAGGACAACACAGTTATTACAGTGATTGTTGGGATGATGGGTTTGAAACTTCAGTTGTACGTTATCTATATGGTGACGAGGTTAGCCTACAATGGGAACCATTGTGGGAAATAGATAAATTATATATTGGCGATTATGTCTGTATTGGTGCGCAAGCGGTGATATTAATGGGCGGCAATCATACTCATCGAATGGATTGGTTCTCACTTTATCCTTTTATGGATAAGATTGAGGAAGCCTATATTGGTAAAGGTGATACCCATATTCATGATGGTGCATGGATAGGAATGCGTGCAATGATAATGCCAGGTGTGACAATTGGTGAAGGTGCTATTGTTGCGGCTAATAGCGTTGTTTCCAAAAATGTTGAACCTTATAGTATTGTGGGAGGAACACCCGCACAACATCTTAAATATCGTTTTGAGCCTAAAGTTATTGAGCAACTATTATCTTTAAAGATTTACCAATGGTCAGAAAGGAAATTTGAAGCACTCAGGCCTCTTTTATGCCAATCATCAATTGATAAATTATTAATTGCAGAAGCACAATTTATTGAATAATACTGCCCCCTAAGCGGTGATAGGCTTAGGGGTTTTACTTAGTGTTTCTTTTAATACATCTTAAAAAAGAGTATTCATATTTATAAAGTAGTGCTTCCTATTATTTGATCATTATCTCAAAAGTAAAAATATTTTATTTTTATAGATAATTAATAATTTTATTTTTTAAATTTGAGTTTCGTTTTTTTATTTTTTATCTGTTTTCTTTAGTTGTTGATTATTATTTAAATATAAATTAAATCACAATATTTATTTATGATAAAGTTAATTATATGAGGTTGTTATTATCTTTAATTAATAGAGTTTCAATTTATTATTAGTTTATTTTATAAGATATCTAATGTGTAAAAAATAAAATACATATTATTCTATATATGACTTTATTAATTATGGAGTGATGTGGATATGATTAAAAATAAAGATTTGCAGGTAAAGTTTTTAGTGATTTCATTATTATCATCACCTTTATCTTATGCAAATAATACAACCTTATTGGGTGGTAATAGTAAAGCAGATGGTAATGAATCTACGGCAGTTGGATATAATACGTGGGCGCATTCTGATCAATCAACGGCGATAGGTGCTAATGCAGGAGCTGAGGGTGAAAATGCAACCGCAATAGGTCATAAAAGTACAGCAATTGGTGATAATGCGATGTCATTGGGAAGTGGTGCAATGGCAATTGGTGAGGGTTCTCTTTCTATTGGTTCTCAGGCTTATAGTGAAAATAAAGATTCAATTAGTATAGGGAAAGGGGCAATAAATAATGCTGAAAATGGTGTTATTTTAGGTAGTGGTAGTCGCCTTTCTGACAATGCCGATAATTCAGTGATTATTGGTAGTAAGTCTTCAGGATCAGCAAGTAATGCGATTATATTAGGTGATAATAGCAGTAATAATCGTAATAATACATTATCAATCGGTAGTGATAAAAACCAGCGGCAAATTATTAATGTTGCAGCAGGTACAGAAAATACAGACGCCGTCAATGTTTCCCAATTAAAAAAAGAAAAAGATAATATTCTTATTGAGGCTGATAAGCGCATTAATGACAATAATACCACTATTTATAATAAAATTGAGCAAGAGAAAAATACGGTTGTTGAAGCAACAACAAAACAAATGAATGAAAATAATAAAATAATACAAGGAGATATCATAAAGGCAAATGAAGCAGTCTTAAAAGAGAGCGAGTTTAAGGCAAAAACATATGCGGAAAATGTAGAAAAAAACTCAAATCAATATACTGATAGTAAAATCAATGAACATCAGGCTAATACTGTTAATTATATCAATGAAGTTAAAAATGAAATGTATCTTTATAATGAAGGAAAATTATCTGATCTAAAAGTAGATGCTGAAAATTATACAAATAAAAAAGCAGATGAAATAAAAAAAGGTGCGGAAAATTATACTGATAATAAAATAAATAATATGAAGGAAGTAATAGAGAAAAACACAAATAATAGGATCAATGAGTCTGAAAAACAGATCAAAGAATACACAAACAATCAATTTATTGAAGTTGAAAATAAAGGTAAAGAATACACTGACTTTAAAGTGAATGAACATGATAAGAAAATAGTTGAACATGTTAATAATATTAAAGATGAAGTTATTTTTTCAACAGAGCGAAAGGTTAACGCATCAGAAAAAAATGCCAATAGTTATACCGATATTGAGATTAGTAAAATAGCATCGGGTATGGAAGGGCTTATTGGCAAAAATAATGAAAAAATAATAAAGGAGCGTGAGAAGTATATTACTCAAAAAGGGAATGAGTATATAAATATGACCAACACGATAATTAATGAGAGAGATGAATCGTTGAAGGAATATATTGAAAAATCAAAACATGATTCTATCTCTATTGCAAATGAATATACCAATAATAAGTTTAAGAATATCTTTATTGATAATGATATTGCACTTAAGAATATGGATAATAAAATCGATAAAGCAGATAAAAGAGCAAGTGCTGGGATTGCTTCTGTCGCAGCGATGGCTAATATTCCTTACGTGACTAATCACACATTTAGTTTAGGTGTCGGAGTGGGTAATTATCGCGATGCTAATGCATTTGCAACGGGTGCTCAGTATCAAATAACAGAAAGCGCCATTATTCGTGTTTCAGCTTCATGGAATACAGAAGATCGCGGTGTTGTTGGCGGCGGTGTTTCTTATGGTTGGTAAAGCACTTTTGTATTGTGTTTAATAGGATAAAAAGTAGAGATAAGGTTGTTGCTTTTTTATCATTCTGCTGGCTTTTATGCCTTTGATTTGAATAATAAAGGTAACAGCCTTTGTTTTCTATGTGAGTAAAATATGATTTATCTTCATTCAGGTGGTGGTGCTTTTGAAAAACAAGCAAGAGTTAATCAAGTCGCAACGGAAAAAGCACAAGAAATTGCTAAAAATAAGATAAAACAAGTGGTGCAATTTAGATCACTTGCAGACTTTCCTGTTGAACTTGAAAAGATTGGGGTGATCTTACTGATTGAGCCCACCATTGAATTAGCGCTTGAAGTAGGGCGACAGTATTCACAATTAACGGATATTGTTATTGCTGAAAGTGCAACGGCGGGAAAGAAATTGACCATTTGTCAGATTGAATTTGCAGTAACAAAAATCTGTGTTCTCTAATTTTTGGACTTATTCAGTTATCCACATTAACTGTGGATAACTCTTGTCTTACATGTTAGTAATCGTATTATTCATTGATTTTATTAGGTATTTTGTATTGTTTGAAAAACATCCATTTAAATTAATGATCTTAATACTTTGTTATTATTCAAAATAATAAAGAACATAATAAAATAATGATGTTTTTAACTCAGAGAGATAAAAAGTATGACAAATCTCTCTATAAATACTATTTATCGAATAATGGCGTTGGTTTTCCGTCACTATCAACCGCAACAAAATTAAACTGACCGTGGATCACTTCTTCACGGCCTTCTGCGTACATATCTTCAAGAAAAATAGAAACATTTACCGTTAAACTTGTACGTCCAACACGAATAACTTCACCTACCAATTCAATAATCGTACCTGATGGAATAGGGTGATTAAAATTTATTTTCTCAGTTGAAACTGTTACTAGACGTTTACGGCTAAAGCGAGTGGCGGTGATAAATGAAACTTCGTCCATCCAAGCTAATGCTGTGCCGCCAAAGAGTGTTGAGTGGTGATTGGTGGTGGTAGGAAATATGACTTTAGAAACACGGGTGACTGAATTTTTAATTTTATCTTGTAGTTCAGGAGATAAGTCAGAGATGGACATAACAATAAAGCCTTCTTCTTTGATACTGTAGGGAGAAATTCCCCACAGTATAAAATAGAGTAAATTGAAAGCAAAGTAGATGAATGACTGATTATGCCGTCTGTAATTAAAAGGTTATTTCGCCAGTTAAAAAGAGTGCAGCATCTCCTGTCAGTAAAACGCGATTATCTTTTAGCACACAGTCAATATTTCCACCGCGTTTTGAAACTTGTCTTGCTTGTAACTGTGTTTTATTGAGTTTATTAGCCCAAATTGGCGCTAATACACAATGTGATGTACCTGTAACAGGATCTTCATTCACGCCTTTTACGGGGGCGAAGAAGCGAGAAATAAAATCAAAAGGAGCGTGACCTTTAGCTGTGATAATAACGCCGGGTAAAGGCAACTGTGCAATTTGAGTGAAATCAGGTTGGTAGTTAGTGACTGTTTCTGGATCAGATAAAAAGCAAACATAGCGATCACGCGCTTGCCAAACTTCATCGATTTGTAATGCTAATTTTTTTTCAAGGATTGACTTTATATCGTTATTTAATGTCGCAGGTATCGCTGGGAAATTAAGTGTAAAGAGAGAGTCTTGGCTAGAAACCGTTAGCTCACCTGAAAGAGACTGGAATTTAAAGCGATCATAAGGGGACTGTTTTATAGTTTTTAGTACAAAAGCAGTGGCTAATGTTGCATGTCCACAAAGAGGAACTTCAATTTTAGGTGTAAACCAACGAATATGGTCGCCAACTAAAAAAGCGGTTTCAGGTAAATTAATCTCACTAGCAAGTGTAATTAAGGTGTCATCAGGCAACCATTCTTCTAACAAAACGACAGCTGCGGGATTTCCTGAAAAAGGCATAGAGGAAAAAGCATTAACATAATAAATAGGAAGAACAGTCATCGCATTACCTTAGTAATAAACAATCAATAAATAGAAGGTAATGAGATTAAGTGTTTTAAATATTGGGCGCAATACTTAAAAACAGCGTTTAAATTGTAGGATATAAAAGCAAAAGCCATGCCTAAGTAATTAGACATGGCTTTAATAATTAACGCATTAAATTAAGCTTGTGCTTTCTCTTTGTTATCTGCGCTTTGTAAAAGCTTACGAACTGGAATAATCAGTGCAGCAAGAACAACAGCACAAATAACCAGAGCGATAGAAACATGAGAGAAGAAATCAGGCATGACATCGAGTTTGTCTGGACGGATATTTCCACCCATTAGACCTGCTGCCAAATTACCTAATGCGCTTGCACAGAACCATAATCCCATAACCTGACCACGCATTTTAGCAGGCGCTAAAATAGTCATTGTGGCAAGCCCAATTGGGCTTAAGCATAATTCACCTAATGTCAGTAATAAGATACTGCCAATTAACCAAAGCGGTGAAACACCTTGTCCTGTTGCAATAACGCTTTCAGATGCAAACATCATGACGGTAAAGCCACCCGCTGCAAATAAAATACCAATTACAAACTTACTCATGCTACTTAAATTCATATTCTTACGTGCCATCATTGGCCATAACCAGCTAAATACTGGCGCAAGAATAATAATAAACAGGGCGTTAACAGACTGGAACCAAACCGCAGGGATCTCAAATCCCATAAAGTTTAAGTCAGTATAGTCGTTAGCAAATAAGTTAAATGATGTCGGCTTTTGTTCGAATGCAGACCAGAAAAGGGCTGCTGAAACCAATAAGAGGAAACAAACAAATAAGCGAGAGCGGTCACTACTACTTAATCCAGCAAATAGGAATAAATAGATAAAATAGGCAATAACACTACCGGAAATTACATAGACCATAAAGTTGGCCACAACAACTGGGTTAAAAGGAATAACGCCAGAAATAATAAGACCAACAATTGCCATAAGAACAACAGATAACGCTAAGATCCATTGACCGACATTACGACGAACAACAGTTGGGCGATCCCAACTTGAATCTAAACCGACTTCGCTATCAAAGCGACGCATGGTAGGTACTGCGTAAAAGCGGAAAATCAGTAAGGCAACAAGCATACCAATCCCACCAATACCAAAGCCCCAATGCCAGCCATAATCACGTACTAAGAAACCCGTGATGAGTGGTGCAATAAATGAGCCCATATTGATACCCATATAAAATAAGGAGAATCCACCATCACGGCGAGTATCATCCCTTTTATATAAGGTTCCTACCATCACAGTTACGCAGGTTTTAAATAGCCCCGTACCCAATACAATCAGTAATAAACCGATAAAGAATAGGTCTTGTGACCAAAACGCAGAAAGTGCGATGGATAGGTGCCCTAAAGCGATAAAGATAGAGCCATACCATACGGCTAGGCGTTGACCTAACCAGTTATCAGCGAGCCAACCTCCAGGCAGTGATGTTAAATAAACACCGCCTGCGAAAATACCCACAATAGCAGATGCCTGCTCTCTGGGGATTTCCATGCCACCCTCATAAACGGTTGCCGCCATAAATAGGATTAATAATGGGCGAATACCATAGAAAGAAAAGCGTTCCCACATTTCGGTGAAGAAAAGGGAGCTTAATGGATATGGGTGGCCAAAGAAAGTTCGGCTAGATTTTGAGTGAGTAGATTGCATCTTAAATTCCCAAAAAAAACCTCTACAGGTCGTTTGCAAGTAAAAAGAACAAAATAGCAGCAAGTGGTGAAACAAAATTATTTCATTCTGTTATCAATATCCACTGCATTTAATTAATATATTTTTAACATACTTTTGTCAGAATTCAGCGACTAAAAGTATATTTAATACTTTATAAACCATTTTTTGGTGCAAAAGTCGATAAAAATCTCATTTTGCAATAGTTAACCTTGCAATTTTTTGAAAAAAGAGGACAAGAAAATTTTAGAGGTCTTAACAAATAGGGGGTGAGAATATTCTTAATAAACAATAAATTACAAAAAACAGAATAAAAAAAGTAACAATTGGGCATTTAAATGTAAAAGTGTAATTTTTTGAAGAAAAAAAACTATTAACTGATCTTATTTGTAGATTTTTTGACTACTTTTCTTGTGGTCTTCTAAAGCTTAACCAAGAGTAAATTAGATTAAAAAAGACAACGGCTGCGGTGAAATAAAAAACAGCTCTAAATCCATAGCTTGCAGCAACAAAAGCGCCCATTAACGGTCCTGTAACATTTCCAACATCTCTTAGTGCTTGGTTGTAGCTGAAAATTCGACCTGCAATCGCAGGCGTAATGTTATAGAGGATAAGTGTTTGCACTGCAGGTAACATAGCGGCATTGACTGCACCAAGTAAAAAACGTAGTGCACCAAGCTCCCAATAACTACTGACCAGCGCCATTGGAATTAACATAAAAATAGAGAGCCCTAGGGTAAAAATAAGGACTTTATCAGGGCCAATTCGGTCACCTAATTTACCAAAACGAGGGGCGCTAATAAGTGCAGCGATACCGGGTACAGAGGCGATAACACCACTGATAAAGGCAAGATTGTTGACTGATCCTGTTAATTCTCGGATATAAAGCGTCAAAATAGGCGTAACAGAGCCCGTTGCCACTTGAATGATCATTGTGGTGAAAAATAGGCATACCACGAGTCTTTTGTTCTTAAGCGATGAAAAGACCTGTTTTGTGGTTAGTGCGTCTTTTTTAGAAACAGGCGTAAAGTTCTCGCTGACGAAAAAGAGGGTGACTAAAAAGCAAATAAATAAAACGGCTGAAGTAATAAAGAAGACAGGACGTAAACCATAGAGATCGGCAAGCATACCGCCAATTAAAGGACCTATTAACGCACCACTCACTGCACCAGTTGAAAGTGTACCTAATGCCCAGCCGCTTTTTTTAACGGGGACTTGAGTGGCAATTAACGCATTTGCATTCGGAACAAAGCCACCTAATACACCTAGCAAGGCACGTAATACCAGTAATTGCCATATATTTTGTGCAAATCCAATTAATACCATCACGATCGCCATACCAAGAGCTGAACGCAACAGCATTAATTTTCGACCTTTTCTATCTGATAATTTTCCCCAAAAAGGCGCTGCGATAGCAGAAAAAAGGAAGGTTATACTAAATGCAACACCCGTCCAAAGATTAAGCTCTTCATGGTCGGTTATACCCAGTTCTTCTACATAGAGAGGAAGAAAAGGCATGATCAGACTAAAACCAGCGCCGGTTAGAAAACAGCCAAACCAGACAATATAGAGATTACGTTTCCAAGAATTATTTCGGGGCTTGAGATCCATGTTACTCCTTTAGCCGAGAACGAGAGAGCAAACCAAGAGAATAGGCTGAAAATAACCGTAGCGATGTTGAGCGTGGCAACAGCGAGTCGGTTTTCTTATTTTATGATGAATAAGAATATAGCCATGATACAGAATAAGTGCGATAGGTCTTGCTCTTATAATGTGTTTTTGCAGGAGTTTACAGCTTGTGCTGTTATTGATTTTATTATTGTTATTTCAGTATATCGTAATATTACAAAGTGGCTGTTTTGGAATAGAACAGCCACTTTGTGATTAGTGTACTTTCTTTATTTCGTTATATAAAGAAGCGTCACCTTCTGGGCGAGTTTTAAAGCGACGATGCAACCACATATATTGGTCTGGCGCGCGTAAAATCTCTTGTTCAACCACTTTATTCATCGCTCTAGCGGCATTTTCCTCATTATCAACAGGAAAATCAGCAACAGGAGGAGAGATAATTAACTCATAACCCTTGCCTTCAGGTAAGCGTTTTGGGGTAAATGGAATGAGTGCAGGTTTGCTGGTTCTTGCCAGAATATAAGTTCCCGTTGTTGTTGCCGCTTTATCAACTGCAAATAAAGGCACAAAAACACTTTTACGAGGGCCATAATCATGATCAGGTGCATACCAAATAATTTCACCTGTTTTTAAACCGCGGATCATGCCTTTGACATCCTTTCTGTCGATCATAAATTTATTAGAACGTAATCGACCCCATGTTTGTAGCCAGTCCATAACGGGATTATCGTTAGGGCGATAAACACCGACTCCAGGGTTATAGATACCAAAAATTCGAGCACCAAGTTCAAGAGTCAGAAAATGGATGCCAATAAGCAAAATGCCTTGTCCTTTTTCTTGAACCATTGAGATATTTTCAAGTCCACTGACTTTAAACCAACGTTTGACGCGCCATTCAGGCCAAAACCATGCCATGCCAGTTTCGAATAATCCCATACCAACGGATTCAAAATTTTTATTAACTAAGGCTTCTCGCTCACTTTTTGGCATCTGTGGAAAACAGAGCTCAAGATTGCGTTCCGCTATTTGGACGCGTTTCTTCAAAAAAACTTTTGAAAAACGACCTAGGCGTGTCCCTAGCCAATAAATGACAGGATAAGGAAGGAGAACCAGAATATAAAGTAATCCGATCCCGAACCAAGTCAGCCAATATTTAGGCTGCAAAAATGATTTTTTAAATGGAGGTGACTTTATCATAAGCCTATCTATTTACTATTTTTCCAATGAATATCTTATATTGTGACACTTTTTAGCGCAGATAAGAAATTTTGTCATAAATTAGGTGAAATTATTTCGATGCCTTGTAGTGCAGTCACCAATTCAGCAATATTTTTAGCTGCCATTTTGTCCATCACTTTTGCTCGATGAACTTCGACGGTTCTTATTGAAACACAAGCAACTTCTGCTATTTCTCGGTTCATTAATCCTTGAATAACATAATAAGCAATATCTTTTTCTCTTGGGGTTAATGAAGCATAACGGCGGCGAATATCATGTGCGGTAAAACGTGTATTGGTTTCAAGAAATGCTGCATCTAATGCAGATAACAATGCATTGCTATCAACGGGTTTTTGCAGGAAGTCGATAGCTCCTTTTTTGATCTCTTCAACTGCCATAGGAATATCGCCATGACCAGTTAAAAAAATCACAGAAAGTGTACTGTGTTTATCAATTAAATGCTGGTGGACTTGTCTGCCGTCGGGTTTTGGCATTCTCATATCTAACAAGACAACACCTTGCTGATAGAGATTGACATTGTTGATAAAGAACTCGCTATCATTCCAAACATGGGCTGAATAACCTAAGCTTTCTAATAAAAACTGACAAGCATCAGTGACAGCAAGATCATCATCAACAAGATGAATTGTTGGCATTTTTTCTCCGTTATTTATTTTTGTTAGGGAAAATAAGTGTAATTTTTATTCCAACTTTATTTTGTTCATTCTTTTGGTTTTCAATATGAATATCAGCACCTTGAGAAAGTAATAAACGTTGGCAAATCACCAAACCTAATCCAAGTCCTTCCGTTTTTGTTGTTTGGAATGGGGAAAAGGGTTGTTCAAGTTGGCTATGGCTCATTCCACCCGCATCATCTTCAATGACAATAAGCAACCTATCAGGAGCCTTATGAGTACTAATTTTTAGTACCTTAGCGCCAGCTTGGAGACTATTGGTGATTAAATTCGATAAAATTTGCTCTAATAATGTTTCGGGTAAACACAGGGTATCATGTTCATCAACATGGGTGATCAATGAAACCTGTGGATATTTATCTTCTACGCGTAAGAGCTTCCAGATATGTTGAATACACTCCGCAATATTTTGATGAGAAAGCAAAATTGTATCGGTGTTAGGTGTTTGTTTTCCAACCCATAAACGTAGATTTCTAATGATATCAGCACCGCGCTGTGCCTGCTTATCTATTTGTTGCAATGCAGGTAGCAATGGGTGCGATTCACTCTCTTTTTTAAGGCGAATAACACTCCCTTGTGCATAGCTTTTAATAGCAGAAAGAGGCTGATTAAGTTCATGAGCAAATCCCGATGCCATTTCTCCCAATATATTTAAGCGCTGAGCGTGTTCTAACTCTTCCTTCTGTTGTCTTAATCGATTGTGGGCATGTTCTAGTTGGCGACTACGACGCCTAACTAAATAGCTGATCCAGACTTGGTTTAGGATGAGAAAAAGAATGGCTGCCAATGAAAGGCCAATAATAAATTGGTGCTGAATAGCCCAACTTTGTGCATCTTGCCAAAGCTGTCTTTGTCGAGGGTGTTGATTGACTTCTCTTAATAGATTTTCAACTTGAGTATGTGAAGCTGGTGCTCCCCATTTCATCGGTTTACTGTCATCGGTGAGTAAAACGCGAGTGACTTTATCAACAAGCTCATCAGGAACAGTATCTAGCGCTGCAAATGACCAATTAGGGTAGAGCGGTGTACTGGTTAAACAAGGGGTATTGGTTTGATAGGAAATCACGGGGCGGTAATCGCTTTTACGAATAAGCCCTTCATTATCCATATTTTCTAGTAAACAGACGGGGATAATTGCTGCGTTAATATCTTCATCTCGTAAGAGATAAAGCAACGCGTCGGCTGGAAAACCCGTGAAACGCAATGTGAAGTCTTTATCAGGATCAATACCTTCTTCTCGTAGCGCTTTGTAACCCAGAAGATAACCGCCAAAGGCATCAGGTGCGATGGCACCAACGCGTTTTCCAATTAATTCATGCGCAGAAGTAATCGGGCTATCGTTACGGACGAGAATTAGGCTGCCAATGACATTTCGTGTGGTGTTATCAGGCTCATAGCCAGAACGCAAAGAGAGCAGCCAACGTAATGGAAATGCATTATCTAATTGAACAAATTGCGCCGGATTTGTGAGTAAAAAATCAACATTTTTCTTTGCAACCGCTAATTTCATCTCTTCCAGATTTAACGGCACTAATACAAACTTTTCTGACGGAAATTGTTCATTTAAGGTGTCAACAAGCGGATGCCAGTGTCTTTGAGTTGATGCATCACCACGTAATGCTAAAACACCGATTGTCCACTCTTTTGCAGTGGCTTGTAGAGGAAGTACAAAAAAGAGCAGTAATAACCCGATGTTTACTGCGTTTCTTATCCCAATTGTCTGTTTTATCGTCATAAATATCTAATGTTAAATATTGTTTTGGATCAAGTTCGCACTTGGTATGTGGTAAACCACAATAGGTGTTGTCTTCAGTAATTTTTACAATGCACTTATAACAAAACACATACTTTTAAATTTCTATTTCCTTCACTCATTGTGAGATTGCGTTATTGAGTGATGCTGGAGACAAATATGGATCTTGGAAAACGAAAATTTCTACAACAATTAGGGGTCCTTACTGCGGGTGCTTCACTGGTTCCTTTAGCTGAAGCCGGCATTAAATTATCACCTGAGCGTCGTGAGGGCTCGGAGGATAAACGCTACGGAATGCTGATTGATTTACGCCGTTGTGTAGGATGCCAGTCCTGTACAGTAAGCTGCAATATTGAGAATCAGACTCCTCAAGGACAATTTAGGACGACAGTAAACCAATATCAGGTTGCTATCAAGGGGCAAGAGGGGATAACCAACGTCTTATTGCCTAGATTGTGTAACCACTGTGATGAACCACCTTGTGTGCCGGTTTGCCCTGTTCAAGCGACTTTCCAACGTAAAGATGGCATCGTCGTCGTTGATAATGAACGTTGTGTTGGCTGTGCTTATTGTGTTCAAGCATGTCCTTACGATGCACGTTTTATTAATCACTCAACACAAACAGCAGATAAATGTACTTTCTGTGCACATCGCCTCGAAGTTGGATTACTGCCAGCGTGCGTTGAATCTTGTGTCGGCGGTGCTCGTATTATCGGCGATATGAAAGATCCTAATAGCACTATCAGCAAAATGCTGCGTACACATGAAAAAGAGCTGAAAGTATTAAAACCAGAAAGCGGCACATTGCCACAAGTTTTCTATCTCGGCCTCGATGATGCATTTGTACAACCGTTAGCAGGTCAAGGACAACCCGCATTATGGCAGCAGGAGGTTCACTCATGATCCCGCAAGTTTCTCAAATTCAAGAAGTCATCGCGATCCCTCAAGAATATTTTTGGTTACCTTGGGCTGTGCAATATTTCTTTTTTATTGGTATTGCTTGTAGTGCAACGCTTTATGCGTGCTGGCAGTGCTGGAAAGGCAGTGCAGGTAATCAACGTTTAGAAGCAGTTGCTGTATTCATTGCAGTAACCGCTGGTATTACGGCACCTCTTGCGTTAACGGCAGATTTACACCAAACAGCTCGTGTGTGGCATTTCTATGCTTATCCAACACCGTGGTCGTGGATGGCATGGGGCTCACTGTTACTACCGTTATTCTCAGCGTTTAGCATGCTTTACTTTGCAGCGATGGTTGTTCGCTTAGTATGGAAGCGTGAATACAAATTGACGCGTTGGGTTGCATTAGCTTGCTCATTAACAGCGATTGGTTTGCTGTTATATACAGGTCGTGAAGCGTCTATCTTAAAAGCAAGGCCTGTATTGTATACCTATTGGTTACCAATACTGCTGTTCTTTAGTGCAATGCAAGTACTACCGACATTACTGGCATTAGGCACACGTCGTGAACCAGTTCATCAGCGTGAATTAGCGATGTGGTTTGTCAGTTCACTGATGTTATTAGCAGTATGTACAGGCTTTTGGGTTGCTGGCGATACGATTTCAGGTCAAGCAATCAGAGAACAATTAGCAATGGGAAGTCTTGGCTGGTGGAGTGCCATGGGTGTTATCACACTATGGGTTATCTCTGTCGCGATGGGACTTTTGATGGCAAAACAAGCACGTTCGGTTGCATTTATTACCATCATGGCATTTGTATCAATGGGACTTGCGTGGGTATTACGCTGGTTGATGTTGATGGGTGCTCAATACATTCCAAAATATAACATAATTACAAACCCTTATGAGTTTACGCTAGGTAATGATGGACTGATGGCAATTGTTGGTACATTTGGATTATGGATAGCGTTAACCATTTTATTTAGAGAAAGTATTCGTTGGGTTGTCAGGAGAGTGCAGCATGGCTAAGTTTACAAGACGTCAATGGCTTAAAGGTGGGTTAGTTATCGGTGGTATTGCCGCATTTGCTGCCAGCTACCGTGATGTTGCTAAACGTGCCATAGATGGTTTAGTTGATGGCACATCGGGCAAAGTGACACTTGATAGGATCAACGGAAACTCTTTATTACCTGAAGGTAAAGTCGTAAAAGACGCAAAATGGCAAGCGAATACAGATCAATCTGTTTGTATGACACAATGTTTTGGTTGTTGGACACAATGTGGTGTTCGTGCCCGTGTTGATAGAGCAAACAATAAAGTTTTACGTATTGCAGGTAACCCTTACCACCCACTTTCTCATGATCACCACTTTGGCTATAACATGCCAATTAAAGAAGCATTTGAAAAAATGGGGGGTGAAAGTGGTTTAGAAAACCGTTCTACAGCTTGTGCTCGTGGTGCAACCATGATGGAAAGCTTAGATAGCCCAACTCGTATTCTTGAACCGATGAAACGTGTGGGTAAACGCGGTGAAGGTAAATGGAAACGCATCAGTTTTGAGCAGTTGATCCAAGAAATTGTAGAAGGTGGCGATCTCTTTGGTGAAGGTCATGTTGATGGTTTACGTGCTATTCGTGATTTAGATACATTAATCGATCCAAAGCAACCTGCTTTAGGCCCTAAAGCTAACCAATTATTAATGACAAATGCGGGTGATGATGGACGTGATACGTTTATTCGTCGCTTTGCTCAAAACTCATTTGGTAGTAAAAACTTTGGTGCTCATGGCTCTTATTGTGGATTAGCGTACCGAGCGGGTTCTGGTGCGTTGATGAATGATTTAGATAAAAATGCCCACGTTAAACCTGACTGGGATTACGTTGAATTTGCGCTGTTCTTAGGAACATCACCGGCACAATCAGGTAACCCATTTAAGCGTCAAGGTCGTCAATTAGCTAATGCTCGTATTCGTGATTCGTTCAATTATGTAGTTGTTGCGCCGGCATTACCGTTAACAACGACATTAGCTAACGATCATGGACATTGGGTTCCTGTTCAACCGGGAACAGATGCGGCTTTAGTCATGGGGATGATCCGCTGGATCATTGAAAATAATCGCTACAATGCAGAATATCTGTCAGTGCCAAGCGAAGTTTCAATGAAAAATGTGGGTGAGAAAAGCTGGACAAATGCGACTCACCTTGTGATCAGTGATGAAAAACACCCTCTGTCAGGGCAAATGCTGACAACTGCACATTTTAATGATGTTGCAGAAGGGGAAGAGCAAACCTTAGTTTTATCACTTGAAGGTGAATTAGTTCCATCAACCCAAGTTGATAAAGCCCAATTGTTTGCTACGCATACAGTGACATTAAAAACTGGCGCTACTGTTACGGTTAAATCAAGTTTCCAATTACTTGATGAAGCCGCTAAACGTATGACACTGGCAGAATACAGTGAGCGTTGTAAAGTACCAGAAACAACCATTGCTGCATTAGGGCGTGAATTTACGGCATATGGTCGAAAAGCCGCAGTTATCTCTCATGGTGGCATGATGGGTGGTAATGGTTTCTATACAGCGTGGAGCGTAATTATGCTTAATGCGCTAATAGGTAACTTAAACCTTAAAGGTGGAGTATCTGTTGGTGGCGGTAAGTTTAATGGTGCGACTGATGGCCCATGTTACAAAATGGATAGCTTTAAAGGTAAAGTTAAACCAAAAGGCATGGTGTTATCACGCAGTAAAGCAGCCTATGAAAAATCTGATGAGTACCGTGAGCGCGTAGAGAAAGGGGAATCTCCATATCCTGCAAAAGCACCTTGGTATCCGTTTGCGGCTGGACAATTAACTGAGCAGCTAGGCTCTGCATTAGCAGGTTATCCTTATTCATTGAAAGCATGGATAACGAATATGACCAACCCTATTTATGGGATTGCAGGTATTCGCCAAGTGATGGAAGAGCGTCTGAAAGATCCGAAGCATCTACCTTTAATTATTGGTATTGATGCCTTTATGAATGAAACAACAGCGCTAGCCGATTATATTGTTCCTGATACGCATAACTTTGAAAGCTGGGGTTTTAGTGCACCTTGGTCTGGCGTTCAAACTAAAGCAAGTACAGCGCGTTGGCCGATTATTGAACCGCGTGTTGCAAAAACAGCAGATGGTCAGCCAATTTCAATGGAAACATTCTGTATTGCTGTGGCAAAAGCTTTAGATTTACCGGGCTTTGGTGAGAAAGCAATTGAAGATATGGATGGCAATTTCTATCCAATCAATAGTGCAGAAGACTACTATTTACGTGTTGCAGCTAATATGGCATTTATGGGTGAGAAACCTGTCGCACCAGCAACCAATGAAGATATTCTATTGAGTGGTGTAGACCGTATTTTACCTGCGATAACGTCAACGTTAAAAAATGAAGAAGTTCTTCAAGTTGCGTATATCTATACACGTGGCGGTCGTTTTGCTCCTTATGAAAAAGCATGGAATGGCGATGAAACTGGGCCACAGTGGAAAAAACCATTGCAGATTTGGAATGAAGAAGTTGCTAAAAACCATCATGCAATAACCGGTGAACGTTATAGTGGCTGCCCGACTTATTATCCACCGCGTTTATCAGATGGTAGTGATATTCATCAGCACTATCCTGAAGATCAATGGCCATTAAAATTAATGTCCTTTAAATCTCATGTGGTAAGTAGTTCGACAGGCATGATCCAACGTTTAAGAATGGTGAAACCGAGTAACTTAGTCGCAATTAACCCTCAAGATGGCAAAAAATGGGGTGTTAATCATGGTGATAAAGTTCGCATTGTTACACCTGGTGGGCAAGTTGAAGCAGAAATCAGCTTACTAGACGGCGTAATGCCCGGTGTTTTAGCGATTGAACATGGATATGGGCATCAAGAGTTAGGCTCTCGTCAGCATTACTTAGATGAACAACCATTACCAATGGATAAAGGTATTGGTAACGGTATCAACCTTAATGATTTAGGGTTTGCCGATCCAACACGTCAAATCACTAATACATGGTTAGATTGGGTATCTGGTGCATCTGTTCGTCAAGGCTTGCCTGCTAAGATTGAGCGTATAGCTTAATTATTAGTTTAGTCTTTTAAATAATCACTTCACTCTTTATTAAAAACAAGAGTGAAGTGATCGCACTACAAATCAGTTTTACTTTATCTTTTATAAGATAGAACTATATCAGTTTAATTATTTTAATATCACATGTACCCTACATACATAATATTATAATAAATTTAAGGTGGCCAACACGCATATTAGCCACCTCACTTACAGTGAGTAATAACGGGAATTGGACTCCTTTTTTCTTCTGCTTATTTTTTCTATTAAAATATAATCGGATTATTTCTCATATATGTATTTTAAAATGTTATATATGAAAAATAACTCAATTCTATTTTTTACATTAATCTTCTCAGTAATATGCCTTTTATGTGAATATACAGTGCTACTACTAATAGACAGCTTTTTTGCTATTTGATGATTAGGTATTTCACTCATCCAGTAATTAATTATTTTTTGCTCTTGTAAACTAAAAATAGAGCATAATGAATGTTTATAGGTTGGAAAGAAAACTTGGCACCGAGAAGTGAATAAAGATGTCTTTTCAAGCACCCAAGGAAGGATCTTTTTAGGAAGGATAAAACAGTTATTTGTCAACGCGATAGGTCTTTCTTTGTCTGGGTAATTTGCATCAATATAAAGATAAAGACGGCAACTTCTTGTTGAAATAAAAAAGAACTGCAAATGTGGACAATGTGCTATTTCCCGACAATATCTTGTAAGATCAATAAATATAATATCTGGCATTGAGTGATTAATATAATTATTTGCTTCTTGTATAGATGATATGTCAATTATTTCATGTCTTACATTTCTCTTCGAAAAATAATGTTTTATACCATTGCGAGTAAAAAAACATTCATCAATAATTAATACTTTCACAAATAACTTCCTTGTTTGTAGCCGTTTTAATTTATTAAAATAAAGACAACATCATTTTATGTCAATTCGGCTTATATGTTCTTTTTTTGAAGATATATCGAATAAAAAGGTTATGATTATTTTTCCATTAAATGGAGGTTGATTTATTAATATAACTAATTATTTTTATACCGAAAGAGTTGGTTTATATATTGATATAATCAATATGCGATGGTGGGTTATAGAGAGGTAAAAATGAGAACAGGAGTACCAAGTACTCCTGCTTTGCGTTCGCTATCTTTTCTAGATCTTTTTATTAATGCTTGGTGTTGTCTGAAACAGAATCTTCAGATGATTCAATTTTATCAATACCTGCTTGAAGAATATGAATCAACTGTTTAGCTATGTCTGTTGTGAGCCAAAGTGTCTTATCTACAACTGCGTTTTCTGGATGATGTTCGTTTTCAGGAAGATAATGTAAACGCAACATCATGGCATCGTAGATGTCAACGGTACTGATGTCCCAGCCTACAACAGGATGTGTCTGAATAACTTCATTTTTTCTACTCATAATACCTCCTAATCATACAACCGGTTTTGACTAAGAGAGAAGCTCCCACACAAAGTGGTTACTTTTCAGTATACGAGATTTATCGTGATTAAAAAGATAAATTTTTGTTATAACAAAAAAATGTGTGCTAGCTCAGATAAAAGAGTAATGCACCATTAACAGTCGAACAAATGTTATATGGTGCATTTTAGATAAATATCAAGGGGAAGGATTAATCGACAGTGATATCCCAATGAATATTTTCATTTGCTAAGAAAGGAATAAGCGCTTCATTGCCACAAAGGATTTGTGCTGGAGCCTCAACCGTTTTTTCTGTTAATGTGATTGTTCCTTCATTAACAGGTAAACCATAGAAACGAGGGCCATTCAAAGAGCAGAAAGCTTCAAAGTGTTGTAATGCATTAAGTTCTTTAAATACGGTTGCGTAAGCGGCTAGTGCGGTTGGTGCGTTAAATACTCCCGCACAACCACAAGATGATTCTTTGCGGTGTTGTAAGTGAGGTGCAGAATCTGTACCTAAGAAAAAGCGAGAATTTCCTGATGCAACAGCTTCTCTGAGTGCTTCTTGGTGAACATTGCGTTTAAGAATAGGCAAGCAATATAGATGAGGTTTAACGCCACCAACCAACATATGGTTGCGGTTAAACATTAGATGTTGCGGAGTGATGGTGGCTCCGAGAAATTCATTTCCTTCTAACACATACTGAGCTGCTTCTTTAGTTGTAATGTGTTCAAAAACAATTTTTAGCTCAGGAAATTGCTTACGTACAGGAGACATAACGCTATCAATAAAACGCGCTTCTCTATCAAAAATATCAATATTTGAAGCGGTTACTTCGCCATGGATAAGTAATGGCATGCCAATTTTTTCCATCACACTTAAGATTGGGTAAATCTTTGTGATATCTGATACGCCATGACTTGAGTTAGTTGTTGCATTCGCAGGATAAAGCTTACAAGCAGTAAAAACACCTTGTAAGAAACCTTGTTCGACTTCTGAAGGCAGTGTGCTATCTGTTAAATAGCAGGTCATTAACGGTTCGAAGTTATCTCCCGCAGGAATAGCCGCTTTGATGCGATCACGATAAGTGCGAGCAGCTTCAATCGTTGTAACTGGTGGGACAAGGTTTGGCATAACAATAGCTCTGCCAAAATAGCGACTGGTATAAGGAACAACAGTTTTTAGCATGTCATCATCACGAAAGTGAACATGCCAATCATCAGGACGGCGAATAGTGAGGGTGATAGGTTGTGCAGTGGTCATATACCGGCTCCGTGTGTCTTAGGAAAATCGAAAGATCAAGGATTGGATTGGACTAGATAGTCAAGCCGGAAACGAATGCTAATACGAAAACGATTAAATAGCTACCATTTAATCGCATTTTTTTATTATCTTTTTGGAATTATGTAAGGTGAAACAGAGAATAAAATCAAAAGGTTACGAGGGTGACACAAAGAGAAATGGCTCCTCCAACTGGACTCGAACCAGTGACATACGGATTAACAGTCCGCCGTTCTACCGACTGAACTATGGAGGAACAACATTAAGTGGCGTGTATCATATAGTGAGTGATTTGATATGTCAAAGGACAATCAACGATATTTGTTTAAGTGCGTAGATAAACAACATATTGTGTATTTCTAAAACGGATAATCTAATAATGAGGCGATAAACATTTTTAAATGGCTATTTTCTCTACATTGAAGATTGAAAACAAAGATAAAAAATAAAGAGATAACGTATTTGAGACGACACAGAGATCTAAAAAATAAAAGAGGAGAAGAATAGGAATGGTATTGATAATAGAGAAGGTAGAAAGCAAAAAGCCCGCACTGTGATAGCGCGGGCTTTTCTAAATTTGGCTCCTCCAACTGGACTTGAACCAGTGACATACGGATTAACAGTCCGCCGTTCTACCGACTGAACTATGGAGGAAGCGAGTTCTCGTGAGAACGAGACGGATAATAGCGAGGGCGATGAAGTTTGTAAAGTAAAAAAAGTGAAATAATAGTTTAAGTGGTTAAAAAATAACTAATTTATGGTTTTTAAATTAAATAAGGTGGTTTTGAGTTTAAAAAATAGTCAGTGGCATAGTGTTAATTTAAATTATCCTATTAGAACGCACTCTTTTATTGATGATTTTGAGTGGAGATAAAATTGAAATCATGGATACATCGGTGGATATAATAAGAGCACAAAGAAAATAAATTAAGAAAATCGAGGAATAAAAATAATGGATGAGCAGAAAGCAAAAAGCCCGCACTGTAATAGCGCGGGCTTCTCTAAATTTGGCTCCTCCAACTGGACTTGAACCAGTGACATACGGATTAACAGTCCGCCGTTCTACCGACTGAACTATGGAGGAAGCGAGTTCTCGTGAGAACGAGGCGAATAATAGCTATCCTCGGTCACCTTGTAAAGTAAAAAAATGAAAAAAATAACTGTTTGCTCAAGAGTGCATCAGATTGTTTCTTTTTTGATAAAAATGTATAAAAAATAAATGGTTATCAGTAGAAATAATACTCGAAATTACATTTCTACTAGATGAAATATGTCTTACCGTGGTAAGAAAAGGTAAGGTGCTTTTTTAAAAAAAAGTTTTTCAAACTATTTAGTAATACAATCTGACGAATTCACAGACTAAATTGAAGAATCAGAGGCTATGGATACTGCGAATCTATCAGCACCAATAGTATTAGAGTTTGAACATTTTAAAAAAACACTTCTTCTATATACAAGAGATAAAGAAGGGGGATGGGATACGGTTGTCTCTGGTTTAGCATTATGTCGGTATAGTTCTATTACAGAGCCAGAAGGTTGGATGTATGAACCAAGTTTGGCTATTGCTGCGCAAGGTGCAAAGCAGATAACAATAGGGCTAGAGACAAATTGCTATCGTCCTATGAATATGCTTTTAACATCATCAGAAATACCGACCTTTGCTAAAGTTTGTGAGGCTTCAAAAGAGACACCTTTTTTAGCGATATTACTAAAATTGGATCTCTCTCTATTACCTGAGTTGCTAACAGAAAACAAATTTGAGTTACTACAAGAAAATAAAGAGATCCGAGCTCAACAAGTTGTTCAAGCAACTGCACCAATCCTACAAGCAGTAACCAGGCTTATAAAACTAATAGATACACCCGAAGACGCACCGTTTATTGCACCTTTGATCCAAAAAGAGATCCTTTATTACTTATTACGATCAAACGATGGTGCGCGTCAGCAACTACTCGCTTCGCAACATCCCCAGTGTCGGCAAATTAATCATGCTCTTGATTGGATTAAACAACACTACCGCGAAACAATCCGGATAGAAGATCTTACAATGTTAGTGGGTATGAGTACCTCTTCATTTCATTTTCACTTTAAAAATCGAACAGGCATGACACCATTGCAATATCAAAAATGGTTACGACTGAATGAAGCGAGAAGGATCATGTTGATTGAAATGAGTGATGTCTCTGAGGCGGCATTTATTGTGGGTTATGAAAGCCCATCACAGTTTAGTCGCGAATATCAGCGATTATTTGGGTTATCACCTCTAAAAGATATTCAACGATTAAAAGCCTCTGGATCTGAAAGTGTATATTTGGATTATTAGGCAAGAATAATGGAGAAATGAGTTAAGGCAGTAATAGATAATTGCGTTACAGTCAGTTTATTAACTATGTGTATGTAAAGGGGTTTAGACGTGACGAATGTTTTTATTATTAATGCGGCAAAAGAGTTTGATGGGTCTGAAGGGAAGCTCAATGACCATTTGACGCAAATTGCCACAGAATTATTATCTTCACATCAGATAAATGTGCAATCAACACGCATTGATGATGGTTATGATAATGATGAAGAAGTTGATAAATATTTATGGGCAGATGTCATCATTTATCAAATGCCAGCATGGTGGATGGAAGGTCCTTGGATCTTAAAAAAATATATTGATGATGTGTTTAGTGCGGGGTACGGCAAAATGTATATTGATGATGGCCGTACACGAAAAGATCCTTCGAAAAAATATGGTTCTGGTGGGTTATTACAAGGCAAAAAATATCTTCTTTCTGTAACTTGGAATGCGCCTTTTGAATCATTTGAAGAGCAAGAACAGTTCTTTGAAGGAAAAGGGATTGATGCTGTCTATTTCCCATTCCATAAAGCGAATCAATTTTTAGGTATGGAAGGATTAAAAACCTTTGGAATGTTTGATGTAGTGAAACAACCACAAATTGAACAAGATATTGAAGCGTATAAAAAACATTTAGAACAAGAAATCGTTGGGATCGCTGATTAGATATTTATCTTGCTAGATATAAATTAGCTATCTGATAATCAATCAAGATAACGATACAGATTGGATTTAGGTAGCTGATTTTGACGATATGGATTTACAAAGCAAAAAGCCCGCACTGTAATAGCGCGGGCTTTTCTAAATTTGGCTCCTCCAACTGGACTTGAACCAGTGACATACGGATTAACAGTCCGCCGTTCTACCGACTGAACTATGGAGGAAGCGAGTTCTCTTGAGAACGAGGCGCATAATAACGATGATATATCAGAGTGTCAACGTTAAAAGTGGATTAAATATCTGTTTGGTTGGTTTATCGACAAAGTGGTTAAATAATAGAAGTTATTCTCCGTGTTTTACGTGTAACACGGAGAATCAATTAGGCTTGAGGGGATAATTGTGATGCTGAAATTGATTGTTGAACGGGATCAAATGCCATCAAGTACACATCGTAAAAATGAATTTCTTGTTTTTTACTAATAATCTCACGAATGTCTTCTTTTATTTGTTGAGATATCGCTGGGTGCTGGTGGATTTCATTTATGGCTTCATCAGAGAGTTTTTCAAAGGTATACCATTCACCGTTATAGCAAACTCTCAAATCGAGAACACCAATATCCTCAAATTTATAGATAGGTTTAATATCAAATAACAAGATACCAGCCATAACTAAGAACATCACAGTAAAAAGAACGAGTGAGATAACCCCAAAGTAAGGTGAATAAATTAATAACGCAGCGAGTAATACATAAGAGAGAACCATGCTGATACATAACCAGATATGGTTTTTTAAAAACTGACTATTAAAATGTGGTTTCCCGTCTCTTTTCTCTGCTTTATTGATCCGGTCTAAATCACGCTCTAAGATTTCTTTTAATACATTCATTGTAAACACCTTAAGAGATGAATGTTGCAAACTTGTTTCTTATTATTAGATTATCACGGGGACAAGATAAGCGGGTAGAACAGTTTTTTTAAATTATGGCATTAACTGTTATTGTCAAACCATTAAGAATATTCTTAGTTGTTGTTAATAATAGAGATAAAATATCAAATAAATTTTATGCACAGTGATAAAAATAGAGGAAGAATTGTATTTTTAATGTGCAATTCGCATTTTTTTAATCTTTAGACGCATAAAACTATTGCTATTAAACTTGTCTCATGCGTTAATGAGTAAGGCCTCAATACAGACCTGATTTATGATTGACATTCTAAGTTAATGAGTTTTAAACAGCATCGCTTTTTGACCGTTTTCTTCATGTGTGCCCATAAGTTATAGGTAGTTCAGGCCAGTAGATGCCGAGAAGGCAACGTTTTATTGATATATAGGAAAGTCACATGTCTGACAAAATGAAAGGTCAAGTTAAGTGGTTCAACGAGTCTAAAGGCTTTGGTTTTATTACTCCAGCAGACGGAAGCAAAGACGTATTCGTTCACTTTTCTGCCATTCAAGGTAACGGTTTCAAAACTCTGGCTGAAGGTCAGAACGTAGAATTCACAATTGAAAACGGTGCAAAAGGTCCAGCAGCTGCTAACGTAACAGCTCTGTAATTTAAAGCCTTTTAAAAATTTTCTTCAAGCCTGTCACCTTATGGTGGCAGGCTTTTTCTTTATGGGTAAAATAAAGAAAAAGAGAATGATAATATTTATCAGGAGAACAAATGCAGGTTAATGATAGCGTTGTTGTGAAAACAGATGGTATTGACGATCGTGAAGGGACTATCCTACTTATTGAAGAATTTAATGAAGGTATAATGTATTTAGTATCACTCCCTGAATATCCAAAAGGAATTTGGTTTTTTAATGAAAAAGAGGGTGGTGAAGGCACATTTGTTAGACCAATACAGCAAAAGTGACTTACGTTTAGGTATGGTTCATTTACATTTTTAAATCATCTACTTATACTTTTGCCAAATTTTAGTTAGGAGAAAATACCTTGGATACACAAAGTTGTAGGTTAATGATAAACCCATTAACTGAGAATAATTTTATTCAAAATAATAGGTAGGCTGTTTTCTTCACTAAAACTGCTTACCATTTTGGTGGGCAGTGCATTGTAATATTTCTTTCTTATATATTCCTATTCAGCACTTACCCAAATGATTTCCCTTATGCAGCTAAAATACGAAGGGTAACTCCATGTGCTACATTTTTTTCTCTTTATTTCCTCCACCTAAGGCGATGAATTAATTTCAACACTCTGAACTATCAGAGCAAAATTTTCATTTCTATTTCAATCATCATGTAGAGGAAATAAACATGACGATGACGCCTTATATTTTAAATCTCATAATTGCAATGTGCCTTGGTGCTTTGATTGGTGCCGAACGTCAATGGCGACAAAGAATGGCTGGTTTAAGAACAAACGCTTTAGTTGCAACGGGTGCGGCTGTTTTTATTTTAAGTTCAATAGAAACTTCGCCAGATAGCCCTGGTCGTATCGCAGCTCAAGTTGTTTCGGGTATTGGATTTCTTGGTGCAGGTGTGATCATGCGTGAAGGAATGAATATACGTGGACTTAATACGGCAGCAACGCTTTGGTGTTCAGCAGGAATTGGCGTGTTATGCGGCTTAGGTTTATATCAACTGGCGACCATAGCAACACTTCTTATTCTTTGTGCGAATATTTTACTACGAGAAGCTGCTCAACGGATAAACGCTCAGCCACAACATCAAGCAATAGATATTGAACAACGCTACTCAATACGAATTATTTGTCACGAAGAAGATGAAGTTTTAGTTAGAACACTCATTTTACAAGCAATAAATGGACTACATGTTCGATTACAGTCTTTAAGTAGTGCTGATACATTGATGCCTAGTCAGTTGGAAGTTTGTGCTGAATTACTTGCAACACCTGTTGAGCAAAAAGAGATAGAAGCGATTGTTTGTAGAGTAAGTTTAGAAAAGAGTGTGAGTGCAATTAATTGGAAGATAGCGGCAGAGCATCCTGCTTAACAGATCTTTTGAAAATAATGTCTTTCTAATCAAGGCTCCCTGTATTGAATATAGGGAGCTTTTTTGCCATTTGGATACTAGATAGATATCAACTTACAAGGTTATTCCAAAAAGGAATATGAATATTTATAAAAGTTATAAAGAATATAACGTTGTAATTTGTAAGTAAGAGTTCTGTCATATTTCTAGCTGTTGTGTGGGCGATTACGATTATTCGCATCAGCCACATACTTTTGTATGCTCTTAGTAAATCATTTATTTTTGCCTATCCAAACCTCAAATTATTCAGAACATCAACATAATACTTAATTTAAGATTTAACTCCTCCGATGAGAATAATGAGATCTTAGTCATGTATTACGTATTATTACTAATATATAGAAATAAAGTATTTTGTTTGTGTAATTATTATTTTTGTAACTATTACTTTATGGAATAAAAAATAGAAAAATGTATTCAAAAAAAGCTAATTTAAATACGCAATAGGATGGAATATATTCATTTTCGTTTTAATAAAAACAAACATTTTTGCCTAAATTGATTAATGTACAATTATTTGTATTGTGGTTAACCCGTATATAATGAGTTATGAATGAAAAATGTTTAACAGCGTTCGAGTATATTTGGCGTGATTTCTCATCTTTATTAATCTCGCGTTTTAGGTTGATTTGATTTATCTCTGTTTATTTTGTTTTTAATAAACAGGAAAAACTAAAATCAAGTAAGCGGTTGCTACCCATGGTTTACTTATTAAATGAGGCACTTAGGCGTATTGTAGGACAAAAAGTCGTTATTAAGGGGCTTAGCGCAGTATAGAATCTGGGGTGAAAAACGATGTTTTCCATTGATTATATTGGATTTTTTTTTAATACCTAAATTATACTCTCAAATTATTTCAATGTATTTGGCGAAAATTTTATCAATATTTTCTATAGTATTTAATTTAAGTTTGATTTTTTGAGTAATGTTTTTAATTTAATCAAATTAGACTCTCAAAAAATGGGGGTAAATTCAGGAAAATGGTGAGTTTAAACCGCTAAAGTAAAGCTGATGAATTGCTGTGGCATGATGTTTGTAATTACTAATCAATGATGAATGAAAATCTTTTGAAAAATTATAGGATTTTTTGTAAAAACGATGTAGAGGAAATGATACCAATAAGTAATCTTATAATAAGCGTAGAAAAACCACACCACTCTTTTCATTCGATAAAATAATAATTTCAAGATTATATTGTTTATAACTTTGTCAAGGATGTAAATCTTACTTATTACAGAAGGAGAATTATCTTAGTATGAAATAGATGTGTCATTAGTATTTACTGTGAAAATATATATAAAGGATAATTGTGCTACTGACCTTTTTCGATTTACCAAAAAAGATAAAAACAAGTATAAGAGGGATGCTAATTTAAAAAATTGCCGGTATAAAAGGGGGAGTAATCATTTCATGTTTGCTTACTAAAAAACGATGTAACTCATTTCAATAGAACTGAAAGCAATACACAAAGTATTTGCATTCACGGCATGAATAATCTCAATTATTACTTTTGAAAAATACGGTTACAATATTTTTCAAAAGCTTCCTTTTCCAAAAATTTAGAACACTTTTGGGGTATAGAATACTAAGCACTGTTATTGGTTTTTAAGATTAATCTAATAAATGAGATATAGGTCTTGATTATTTAGATACATCAATATTTTTATTAGGCTTTGATAGAGAGGAAAAGTCTTTTTAAACTCGGAATTACTCATAAAAAGGGTAATAAAATGAGTCAAATTAGTGGTTAGAATAGGGGAATATTTAGAGATATATTTTAGTGGTTTAAGTAAAGATATATCGATATTTAAATCTTTATACTCTCCTAAGCCCGTCAACATCAACTTTTGTTAAGTAATGGTGTTGTTACGAAGTCAGCACTTTTGGTTCTGTAATGTCTTGAGACTTGTGCTAGCTAGGTTGAAAAAAAGAGGCTAACCGCATGATAAGAGGAAAAGTGAAACAATACTCATCATTTGTAAGAGTAAAACAAATTGCTGTTAAGAGATGTTTTGGGGCAAAAAGTAACATTTGATATTTTTTAGTTCGAGGTAATGCCAATGGAATAATCAATAAGATGATATTTTGATCATATTTGTTTTTCTGTCTTTACATTGAAAAAGTCGATGTGTACAAGTGTTAACTCTAGAACGTCATATTTGTCATTACCGCCATTTATTGTGTAGAGGTAATACTGATAACAGGAAAAATAGAATTTATATTTTGCCTTATTATTTTATGAATTAATTACTTTGCATTGGAGATCTTGGAAGCTTTTTTTATCAAATTGAAATTTATATTTCAAAAAAATGTCTTTTTTATAATAAAAGAGGTGTGGTTATATAAAACATAATTTATAAATCTTCTTTTTTTCTTTATGCTTTTTTACGGGATGTTATATTTTTAATTAATTGTAGATTGTTTGATAAATATATATCTATATACAGTGAAAAATAAGATGATTTTTATTTCATTTTTTATTTTAATAAAGTTGGGCTTTATTTTATAAAAAAATGATTGTTTTTTTAAATTTAACTTAAGTTAAATATTGTATTATTTTTATATTCCGTTTTAAATTGATAATTAAATTACAGGTGTTATTTATTTAATTAAATAAAAATCATTCTTTTATTTTTATATTAAACCTGTGACAGTTTTAAATTTTAACTGCTCATAATATATACTGCAATTCATAAATAAAACTTATTTGTATGTGGATATTATTTCTCTGTGACTAATTTACAGTCAATAAAACCCTTATTAAGAGTTCTGTAATTTAAGTGTTAAATAGTACTTAATAATCATTAGTTAAATTGTATTGTTACAATTGAAACTTTAATAATGTGGAAATAAATATTCAATGATTTAAGGGTGAAGATGCATAACTAAGAATTTAATTTTATATGACTTATCGTTCTGTTTAATAAATTCATCACGATATGGCATTGATTTTAAAGGGTAATTTTAATGGTGAAATAATAAAAAAATTTAGGATAACTATAAATAATTAGAATAGGTTATTTTTCAAACAAATTGTAAATAAAAAGTGATCATTTCTGAAGGTTTACGTAAATGATGAAAAAAATAATATCTATAGAAATATTTATTAAAACTGGGAAGCTTGTTTAGATAAAGATGAGGAGGAGATATATCAATATATGTTACTGTGATCAAAAAAATCTCCAATTGTGGATTTGTCAAATTTTTATGCTGTATTTTTAGGTTTATAAGTTTAATAGATCGTATAAAATAAAAAATTATCATTAATATTTTAATTTGGGTAGATTAGCTTATTAATTTACACCAAGTTTTATTACTTTTATCACTTGAATAGTTAATGAACTAATTCCATAATAATGATTATCTTTTTGTGATGTGACTCACATAGTATTTAAATTAGACTACTTTATCCGTTGAATAACTTAATCGTTAAGGAGTAAAGTTGTCGCGTTAGGATTATTCTTAACGAGCTATATTGGCGAGCATTTAAAGTTTACTTTTAATTTAAATGTTTTTTTCGCTACTTTTGAAAATGACCGTAACTAAGTAATACAAGGTAGTGTTACTACGTGTCATGTTCATAAAATGGGGCCTGGAAATTTAATATTACATTTATATTAATTTCCTCGGGATCTTTCATTAGGAAGATCCTCTTTGTTCAATATAATCGGACGGGATGTAAAGAGATGAGTACGGTTGAATTGCTTAAGCATATTTATGACATAAATTTATCGTATTTGCTTTTGGCGCAAAGGTTAATTAACCAAGAAAAGGCTTCCGCAATGTTTCGGCTTGGGATTAGTGACGCCATGGCGGATGCACTAGCAGAGCTTACATTGCCTCAATTGGTTAAGTTGGCTGAAACAAACCAACTAATCTGTAATTTCCGGTTTGAAGACAGCGAAACAATAGAACAACTCACTAAAGAATCTAGAGTGGATGATTTACAACAAATTCATACTGGCATTCTTCTTTCTTCTAACTTGTTTCGTCAGTTATCGGAACAAGATACTACTGCGACAAAGAAACGGGCATAACAATGAGTGAGAAAAGTATCGTCCGAGAAGCGAAGGATATTCGCTTAGCAATGGAATTAATCACCTTGGGTGCCCGCTTACAAATGCTTGAAAGTGAAACTCAATTAAGTCGGGGGCGTTTAATTAAATTATACAAAGAATTAAGAGGGAGCCCCCCTCCAAAAGGAATGCTGCCATTTTCAACGGATTGGTTTATGACATGGGAACAAAATATCCATTCCTCAATGTTCTATAACGCTTATCGCTTTTTATTAAAAAATGGTGGTTGTGTTGGCGTTGAGGCTGTTGTTAAAGCTTATCGTTTATACTTAGAGCAATGTCCGCCTGTTAAAGATCAAGAACCTATTTTAGCACTAACAAGAGCATGGACATTAGTACGCTTTGTTGAAAGTGGCATGTTGCAACTTTCCGTTTGTACCAAATGTAATGGTTCATTTATTACACACGCACACCAGCCAGCTAGCAATTATGTTTGTAGTCTTTGCCAGCCACCTTCTCGCGCAATAAAAAAACGTAAACTTTCCGCCAATCCTGCCGATATTAACTTACAACTGTTGGATGGTCTTGAACAGTTTGCAATGTGATTCGAGATTGAAAGTTAAATATCAGGTTATAGAGCTTAGTTATCTATAACCTGAGCCGTTTCCTCTCCCCCTCCTATCTCTTGCTGCTATGTTCGCCATTCTCTCTATAACGAAATTAGCTAAAGGGATATCGCGTGTTAGTACTCTTAGGATATATCGTGGTTATGAGCGCCGTCATCGGGGGATATCTTCTCGTCGGTGGTAGTTTAGGCGCCTTGTACCAGCCAGCCGAATTTATAATCATCTTTGGTGCCGGTATCGGTGCTTTTATTGTAGGTAATAATGGTAGAGCAATTGTATCGACAATGAAGATCCTACCGAAATTACTTCGTAGTACAAATTACAATAAAGCGATGTACATGGATTTAATGGCACTCATGTTTCGTTTATTGTCAAAAGCTCGTCAAAACGGGATGTTGGCATTAGAGAGAGATATCGAAAACCCACAACAAAGTGACATTTTTTCCCAATATCCTCGCATTATGAAAGATGTTTATATGCTCAGTTTTATTACTGACTATATGCGTCTGATGGTGACAGGGAATATGAATCCTTATGAAATTGAATCTCTGATGGATGAAGAGATTGCAACTTTTGAGGAAGAAAGCGAAGTGCCTGCAACAGGTTTATCGGCGATGGGTGATTCATTACCAGCGTTCGGTATCGTTGCTGCGGTTATGGGTGTTGTTAATGCGTTAGGTGCCGCGGATAGACCCGCTGGCGAAATGGGCGTATTAATTGGACACGCAATGGTTGGTACTTTCTTAGGTATTTTATTAGCTTATGGTTTTATTTCACCATTAGCTTCTAGACTCAGACAGCGCTCTAGTCAGCAAATGAAAATGATGGAGTGCATCAAAACAACATTGTTATCTAGCATGAATGGATATGCGCCACAGATAGCTGTTGAATTTGGACGTAAAACCCTCTTTCTGGCAGACAGACCTTCTTTTATTGAGTTGGAAGAACATGTACGTCAGGTACGGACACCAATGCAGGCAAATCCTGATGCAATGAAAGAAGAGTAATTATGAAGAGTAATTCACAAATCATTCGAGTTAAAAAGCGAGGGAGAAAGCAACATCACGCTCACGGTGGTGCATGGAAGATAGCTTATGCTGACTTTATGACTGCAATGATGGCTTTCTTTCTGGTGATGTGGTTACTTTCAATCTCTAGTCCACAAGAATTAACTCGTGTAGCAGAATATTTTCGCACGCCATTAAAAGTCGCTATTGAAAAAGGGCGATTTAGTGGGGATGCAACCAATCCTATTCCTGGAGGAGGGCGTGATCCTGTTTATAACGAAGGTGATATTTTGCCAAAAGGTCAGGAAGATAAACAGCTTAATGAAAAGCAACAATTCCGCCGATTAAAAGAGAATTTAGAACAAGTCATTTTAAATGATCCTAGATTAAAAGATCTGAAGCCTCATTTATTAATCGACATGATGGATGAAGGTTTACGCATCCAAATTATCGATAAAGCAAATCGACCTATGTTTAGAGTCGGTAGTGCTACCGTTGAACCTTATATGAAGGATATTTTGACGGCAATTGCACCTATTTTAAATGACACGCCATATAAAATCAGTTTATCGGGTCATACCGATGATATTCCTTATGCAAGTGGCGCTTTTAAATATAGTAACTGGGAACTATCAACGGATCGCGCGAATGCCTCTCGTCGAGAGTTAATTGGTGCTGGCTTAGGTGAATGGAAAGTGTTGCGTGTTGTAGGTATGGCATCAACAGTTCACTTGGTCAAAGAAGATGGTTTTGCACCTGCTAACCGACGGATCAGTATTCTGGTCTTAACGAAGCAAGCAGAACAAAAAATTGTACAAGAAAATGAGCGGGTTGCACCGACAGTAACAGAGGCTTCAGAAATTGAACCTCTACTTTCAGGGCAAGAAACCCCACAAGAAAAAGCAGAAAATACACAGACGGGTTCGTCTGTGTCTTCTGCATCTGAGCTTCCCGAATCAAAAAAGGAAAATGTTGAAACAGGAGTTTCTGGGGAAAGTTTGCCATCACAATCGACAAATATTACTACAAAGCAGGGAACAGCCCCCTAATTTGTTGGTAATCGCGTAAAGGTGAATGAGTAACGATGGATATTACTGAGTTTTATCAAACATTTTTTGATGAAGCAGATGAGTTGTTAGCTGATATGGAACAGCATTTGCTGTTACTTGATCCTGCAAATCCAGATCAAGAACAGATGAATGCGATTTTCCGTAGTGCGCACTCCATAAAAGGAGGGGCTGCAACATTTGGCTTCGTTAAACTTCAACAGACCACTCATGTGCTTGAAAACTTGCTCGATAGTGCAAGACGTCATGAGATGGCGCTCACCGACGACATTATTAACCTGTTTCTGGAAGCGAAAGATATTATGCAACAGCAATTGGATGCACATAAAAACTCACAAGAACCTGATGAGGAAACATTTAACTATATTTGTGAGAAGTTGCGTCAGCTGGCTCTCGATGTAAAAGAAGAACAATCCGCTCCTCAAGTTGAGGTTGTTGCTGGATCTGAAACTTCAGACTCACAGGCCGCAATGACTGAAACTCCTGTTTTGTCATCTGACATTGAAAATGTGCAAAGTGAAACTATAGAAACCATGGTCGAAGTAGCATCGACAATGGCGGCTGATGGACATTATTACCACCATATTATTTTGTCTGATCTTAAAGAGACAGATATTGATCTAATGCTTGATGAATTAAAGCATCTTGGTGAAGTTAGCCAAGTTGAAAAACAGCATCATGGTCTTGAAGCAATATTGAAAACCACTGCAACAGAAGAAGATATCAGCGCTGTACTTTGTTTTGTGATTGAACCTGAACAAATCTCGTTTAAAAAAGTGGCTGTTGCAGAAAAAAACACAGTTACAGAAGAAAGTACAACATCTGTTGATGATGTTCATGTTGAAAGCCAAGTAGAGCAAGCGGTATCTGTACAAAAATCAGTTGCTGAAAAAGTAACACCATCAGCAGAACCGACTAAAGCACCGGTGGCATCGGCAGCACCAGCGAAAAGACCTGTTGCCGCTGCTACGCCAAAAACAGAATCAAGCAGTATTCGTGTTGCAGTTGAAAAAGTTGATCAATTAATCAACTTAGTTGGTGAACTGGTTATCACACAGTCAATGTTGGCACAGCATAGTGGTACCCTTGAGCCTGCAATATATAGTGATTTACTAAGTTGTATTGCTCAGTTACAGCGTAATTCTCGTGATTTACAAGAATCTGTTATGTCAATTCGTATGATGCCAATGGAATATGTTTTCAGCCGCTTCCCTCGAGTTGTGCGTGATGTTGCAGGTAAAATGAATAAGAAAGTTGAGCTAAACATGATCGGTAGCTCAACAGAACTTGATAAAAGCTTAATTGAAAAAATTATCGATCCTTTAACTCACTTAGTTCGTAACAGTCTTGATCATGGTATTGAAATGCCAGCTGATCGTGTTGCGGCTGGTAAACCGGAAGCGGGGCAATTAACCCTGTCTGCGGAACATCAAGGCGGTAATATTTGTATTGAAGTAACTGATGATGGTGCTGGATTAAACCGCGAACGTATTTTGAAAAAAGCGATTTCCTCTGGGCTTGCAGTTTCTGAAAATATGAGCAACGAAGAAGTTGCCATGCTGATTTTTGCACCGGGTTTCTCTACTGCTGAAGTCGTCACGGATGTTTCTGGTCGTGGTGTGGGTATGGATGTTGTAAAACGAAATATCCAAGAGATGGGTGGTCAAATTCAAATCAGTTTTGAAGTGGGTAAAGGAACGCGTATTCGTATTTTACTTCCACTGACATTAGCAATTTTAGATGGTATGTCTGTTAAAGTTCATGACGAAGTCTTTATTTTACCATTAGGAACGGTAGTCAGTTCTTTACAACCGGAAGAAGATGATATTTATCCATTGGCTGGCGATGAGAAATTATTGCAGGTCAGAGGGGAATATTTACCACTGATTGAACTGCATCGTACTTTTAATATTGAAGGTGCTCAAACTGATATTACCCAAGCCATTGCGGTAATTGTTCAAAGTGCCGGACGTCGTTATGCTTTATTGGTAGATCAATTAGTTGGTCAGCATCAAGTTGTTGTTAAAAATATAGAAAGCAATTACCGAAAAGTACCTGGAATATCTGCTGCAACAATTATGGGCGATGGTAGTGTGGCTTTAATTCTTGATGTACCAGAATTGCAACGTTTAAGTCATACACAAATGACAAATAAGAAAAAGAATACAACTGCAAGCGCAGTCATTTAATAGTGAGGATAAAATAAGATTATGGCTTCGGAACATTTCGAGAAATTATCCGGTGAAACTGTTGGACAAGGATTTCTAATTTTTACGCTGGGCGATGAAGAATATGGAATTGATATTTTAAAGGTTCAAGAAATTCGTGGATATGATCAAGTTACACGTATTGCTAATTCACCTAGCTTTATTAAAGGTGTAACTAATTTACGGGGCGTTATTGTTCCGATAGTTGATCTGCGTATTAAATTTTCACAAGAAAGTGTAACTTATAATGACAATACTGTTGTTATTGTGGTTAACTTATTAAATCGAATTGTGGGAATTGTTGTTGATGGCGTTTCTGATGTTCTTACGTTAAAGCCAGAGCAAATCTGCCCTGCGCCAGATTTTGCAGTCACAATGTCTACTGAGTATTTAACAGGTTTAGGTACTTTAGATGAAAGAATGCTTATTCTTGTTGATATTGAAAAATTACTCAACAGTGAAGAAATGGAATTAGTCGATAGCGCAACAATTCAAGCTAAATAAGTTTTTATTTTTTAAAAAATAATCTAAATACTGTTCCGGTAATTTTGCCGGAATAGCTATTTCTATCTTTTTTATTTTATTAGCGAGTGCTAAAGCATCAAATTAACTTTAAGTAAAATTAAAAGATAAAAAGAACTAATAATTTTAGTTAAGTTCTATTTTATTATTTATTAGCTTATAAGTAGCTATCACCTAGCTGTAATATTTTTCTACTGACGGAAATAACTTTAAAGTTTTTTATACTTATAATTTTAATTAAAAACAGTATTACCACCGCTTTCTAATGGGGCAAAAACGTGACTAAGACGAAATGAAACCTATAAAGTTTCTCTTAAGTCTGCCGATAACTTGCTCATTACCGTTTATTATAAAAAGGGAAACTATGTTTAGCCGAATGAAAATAGTGACTGGATTATTATCCATTCTTCTGTTGTTTGGTGTTTTGCAATTTGTCTCAGGGGGAGTTTTTTACTCAAATATCGTTGAGACAAGAAACGACCTTAATAAAACACTGACAATACAAGATCAACGTGAGCGCCTAGATGAAAGCTGGGCTAACTTACTGCAAGCTCGTAATAACATTAACCGCGCCGCGATTAGTTTTTTATTACAAGATAAAAATCTTAATGTAGATGATTCTCTATCTGTTGACTATCTGACAGGTCTTGCTCGTAAAAATATGTCCCGTGCAGATGAGAAATTTAAAGAATTTGAAAAGAATATTACGGCTTATCAAGTTCACTCAGAAGATGATGTTCGTAGCCTAAAAGGGCGTTTTATCGAATATTTTTCTGCATTAAACCAACTGGAAATTTTACTTCAAGATAAGAACTTAAAAGACTTTTTTGAGCAACCAACTACAGGTTATCAAGACGCTTTTTATAAAGAATATCTTGCATATGTCATGCGTAATGAGAAATTTAACGATGAGTTAAATGTAGCACTAGAAGCCTCTCACCAACGTACTGTCATTACTATGGTTGTGTTAGCCATTATCGTGATCTCGGCATTAATTCTATGCTGGTTTGCATTACGTAATGCCTTAATTAGACCATTAAATTCACTTCTATTAAGTATTAAAACTTTCTCTGAAGGTGATTTACGTCCAAATATCGAAGTGAATGGCCGCAATGAAATGAGCTTGTTAGCAAATGGTTTAAAACATATGCAACAAGAGCTTATTCAAACCGTTCGTGGTGTCTATCAAAGTACGGAAAACATTTATAACAGCACAAGTGAAATTGCCGCTGGGAATAATGACTTATCTGCTCGTACAGAAGAGCAAGTGGCTTCGTTAGAAGAAACTGCTGCAAGTATGGAACAGTTAACGGCGACCGTAAAACAGAACGCAGACAATGCTCGCCAAGCAAGTAACCTTGCTAATGACGCCTCAGATATTGCCCGCCAAGGCGGAAAAGTTGTTGCTAATGTGGTGCAAACGATGCACGACATAGCCGGAAGTTCTCAGAAAATCACCGATATCACAGCTGTTATCGATGGCATTGCATTCCAGACCAATATTTTGGCACTGAATGCGGCTGTTGAAGCAGCAAGAGCCGGTGAGCATGGTCGCGGATTTGCGGTAGTTGCCGGAGAAGTTCGTAACCTTGCACAGAGAAGTGCAGAAGCTGCTAAAGAAATAAAAACACTGATTGAAGATTCTGTAAGTCGTACTGAAACGGGTTCTGTACTCGTTGAAAGTGCGGGTGAGACGATGACGCGTATCGTGGATTCAGTAACACGTGTTACTGACATCATGGGCGAAATCGCTTCTGCATCAGATGAGCAAAGCCGAGGTATTTCACAAGTTGGCCTTGCGGTTTCTGAAATGGATCGCGTCACTCAGCAAAACGCCTCTTTAGTAGAACAATCTGCAGCCGCTGCTGCTGGTCTTGAAGATCAAGCAGTTGCATTAACCCGCTTAGTTTCAATCTTCAAATTACCGGGTCAGGAAGAAAAAACGCTAGAAAGAAAGGAATCGGATGCAACCCCTGTAGTTAAAGCCGCTGCTCCACTTATAAAACCAGGAACCTCAGAAAAGAAAAAGAGCAGCAGTGTTGAAGATCCCGCTAACTGGGAAACTTTCTAACAACAACAAGTGGCTGACAAGCGGTGGCTTTTAACCACCGCTTTAAACGAGGTGAAGGCATGTTTAGGTTTCGCAAATTAAAGATATCCACCAGTCTCTATTTATTGCTGATGATGTTTTGCGTTATGCAGGTGATTTCTAGTGGTATTTCGCTAGGGATCGTTCATTTGAATAACGAACAGATCACCAGAGTAGATATAGATACATCTAAGCGAGATGAATTAGGATTAAGTTGGGCATCTTTAATACAAACACGTAATGCGATTAATCGTGTAGCTATTGCAGTGAAAACTGAACAGTCAACGGATTATATTCAATCTATTGAATCAATTGCACTTTCACGTTTGGAAACGGCGAATACTCATTTTCAAAATTTCCTTGCTGATATTAATAAAGAGGCAATCCCAACAGAAGAAAAAGAAATCGTTGAAGCAGTAAAAAACGATTACCACGTTTTATATGGTGCATTAACTGAATTACATAGCATGTTAAAAAACGATAACTTCCAAGGTTTTTTAGATCAACCAACAGAACGTTATCAAACAGCGATGGAAAATTCATTTAACACTTATATGAATTATGTTCAGACAGAAATTACTGAATCTATAGAGCAAGGACACCGCTCTTATACTATTGCTATCTTGATGTTTATCGGTGCAATAGCGATGGTTATTGTGGTATCAATCGCCGCTCATCGTTGGCTAAGTTTTAATATCATTAAACCTTTCGCAAGTTTAAGCCGTTATTTTAATGATGTTGCCACCGGTAAATTAAATCGTGAAATTCTTGTCTTCACCGATGATGAAATAGGGGATGTGTTTAGACGACTACGAGATATGCGTGGTGAGCTCGCGCGTTCTATTCGTATCGTTCGTGATAACAGCCATGCTATGTATTCTGGTATTCAAGAAATTTCCAAAGGAAATACGGATTTATCCTCAAGAACTGAACAACAAGCTGCTTCGTTAGAAGAAACTGCGGCAAGTATGGAAGAGTTAACAGCAACGGTAAAACAAAATGCTGATAACGCCTTGCAAGCGAGCAAGCTAGCAGAGTCTGCTTCTGAAACAGCCATACGTGGTGGAAAAATCACGCATAGTGTTGTTGAAACCATGGATGCGATTACACAAAGTTCTCAAAAGATAGGGGCTATTATCAGTGTGATTGATGGTATTGCGTTCCAAACCAATATATTAGCACTTAACGCCGCGGTTGAAGCTGCGCGCGCAGGTGAACAAGGGCGTGGATTCTCTGTTGTTGCTGGAGAAGTTCGTAACCTTGCTCAACGTAGTGCTGATGCTGCAAAAGAGATCAAATTATTGATTGATGAATCTGTTTTACGAGTCTCTCAAGGTTCTCAACTCGTTAATAATGCAGGGCAGACAATGGAGGAACTCGTCACATCAGTAAATAAAGTCACTGAGTTAATGGCAGAAATCGCCTCAGCTTCTGATGAACAAAGTCGAGGTATTCACCAAGTCGCTGATGCAGTCAGTCAGATGGATCAGGTGACACAGCAAAACGCTGCTTTGGTGGAGCAATCAGCATCTGCTGCCGCAGCATTGGAAGATCAGGCTAATAATCTTGTTGATGCTGTATCGGCATTCGAGTTGCCTGACACGGATGAGAGTAATAATTCTTCATCCCTAGAAGGTAATGGGTTGAAAAAAGCAGATAAAAAATCATTTTTTAAAAAGACCCATTAAAAAACAATGAAACGTAATGTTACTGAAGTCTTATCAGATATCGCTGCTCAACCGTTGGATATTTTTACCCAACGGTTCATGTTGTCCGATGATCAGTTCCAATCTATATGCCAATTGATTTATCAAAAGGCAGGTATTGTGCTGACTAACAACAAAAGGGAGATGGTTTATAACCGTCTCACTAGGAGGTTACGTGAATTACGGATGAATAACTTTGGTGACTATCTTGCGTTTCTTAAAAGTGATATACGCAACCCTGAATGGCAAGAGTTTGTAAATGCATTAACAACCAATCTCACCGCATTTTTCAGGGAAGCGCATCATTTTCCTATTCTGGCTAAACATGCCAGAAAAAGAGCAGGAGGCGTCTACCGAGTATGGTGTGCAGCCGCATCTACTGGAGAAGAACCTTATTCAATTGCGATGACTTTACGCGATGTTTTTGGGAATAACCCTTATAAAACCAAAATTATTGCCAGCGATATCGATACTAATGTGTTGGATAAAGCACGAAAAGGTGTTTACCGACAGGAAGAGCTTAAAACTTTAAATGATGAATATTTGAAAAAATATTTTCTCAAAGGTGTCGGCGATTTTGAAGGATACGTGAAAATTAGACAACAAATCAGCGAGATGGTCTCTTTTCAGTATTTGAATTTACTCGACAAGCAATGGGATTTAGAAGGCAGTTTTGATGCGATTTTTTGTCGTAATGTCATGATTTATTTTGACAAAGCGACACAACAAACCTTACTTAACCGCTTTACCTCATTACTTAAGCCAGACGGAATGCTGTTTGTTGGACATTCTGAGAATGTAAGCCAGCTTAGCAAGGATTTCTACTTGCATGGGCATACCGTTTACGGGCTGACACCAGCAAGGAGAGGTTATGAATAAAATAACGGTACTCTGTGTTGATGATTCGGCGTTAATGCGTCAAATCATGCGAGAAATCATCAACAGTCATAGCGATATGGAAGTTGTTGATTGTGCACCAGATCCTATAGTGGCTCGTGACTTAATAAAAAAGTACAACCCACAGGTATTAACGTTAGACGTTGAAATGCCACGTATGGATGGTATTGATTTCTTGGAAAAACTGATGCGATTAAGACCAATGCCTGTCGTTATGGTCTCATCATTAACAGCTAAAGGCTCAGAAGTGACGCTAAAAGCGTTAGAGCTGGGTGCGGTTGATTTTGTGACTAAACCACAGCTTGGTTTGCGTGAAGGTATGATGGCTTATAGTGAACTGATTGCTGAGAAAATTCGTGCTGCGGCACTGGCACGGATTAATCGACGAGAAGTACAAGCAGCGCCTTCTAAATCATTGTCATTTACACCGATGATTTCGAGTGAAAAGTTGATTGCTGTAGGTGCATCAACTGGTGGCACAGAGGCTATTCGTAATTTTCTAGAACCATTACCCGTTACCAGCCCTGCGATATTAATTACGCAACATATGCCCGCAGGGTTTACACACTCATTTGCAGAACGATTAAATCGTTTATGCCAAATTAGTGTAAAAGAAGCAGAAGACGGCGAACGTGTATTACCTGGGCATGCTTATATTGCGCCAGGTGATTATCACATGGAGCTTCGTCGCAATGGTGCTAACTACCAGATCCACATTAATAAAGAGCCAGCAGTAAATCGTCATCGTCCTTCTGTCGATGTGCTATTTAGGTCTGTCGCAAAATATGCGGGACGTAATGCTATCGGTGTGATTTTAACCGGAATGGGAAGTGACGGTGCTGCGGGTTTATTAGAAATGCGTCGTGCTGGTAGTTATACCTTTGCACAAGATGAAGCGAGTTGTGTCGTCTTTGGTATGCCACGCGCTGCGGTTGAATTAGGCGCAGTAGACGAAGTGAAAAGCATAAGCGCAATGAGTAAAGCGGTGTTGATGAAAATCAGCAGCACACAATCATTGCGTATCTGATTAAGTTCAGTTTAAAAAGCAACACAGTAATTTGCCGATATATTTTGAAGGAGTTTTCAATGGCAAGTAAGGATCTGAAATTTTTAGTGGTTGATGATTTTTCAACAATGCGCCGCATAGTTCGTAATTTGCTAAAGGAATTAGGATTTACGAATGTAGAAGAAGCAGAAGATGGTGCTGACGCGTTAGCTAAATTACGCAATTCGGCAATTGATTTTGTGATCACAGACTGGAACATGCCAAACATGGATGGTCTAGAGCTTCTTAAAAATATTCGTAGTGACGCGGGACTTGCAGCAACACCAGTACTTATGGTTACCGCTGAAGCTAAAAAAGAAAATATCATTGCAGCAGCGCAAGCGGGTGCAAGTGGATATGTTGTTAAACCTTTTACAGCAGCAATTCTTGAAGAAAAACTAAATAAAATTTTTGAAAAACTGGGCATCTAAGGAGTCGCAATGAGTGGGAATCCAATTATGCCGAAAGATAATATTGAAATGACATCTGATATTATCAGCCGGATCGGACAATTGACGCGGATGTTACGCGACAGTTTGCGAGAATTAGGATTGGATAAAGCAATAGCCGAAGCAGCAGAAGCCATCCCTGACGCTAGGGAACGACTGGACTATGTTGCTCAAATGACCGCTCAGGCAGCTGAGCGTACATTGAACTGTGTCGAAGCTGCGCAGCCTAAACAGGATGCGTTAAGTGCCGATGCGACTAAGCTTACTGAGCGTTGGGACCAATGGTTTGAACAGCCAGAAGAGCTGAAAGATGTACGCTCTCTTGTAACCGATACCCGCAATTATTTGCGGGATATCCCTGAGAGTACGGCTTTTACTAACAGTCAGTTATTGGAAATTATGATGGCACAGGATTTCCAAGATCTGACCGGTCAGGTAATTAAACGCATGATGAGTGTTGTTCAAGAAATTGAAAAACAACTCGTGATGGTATTAATGGAAAACCTGCCACCAGAGCAACTTGAAAAGTCTAATGTGAAGAAAGAGACCGACTCTTTATTAAATGGTCCACAGGTTAATAAAAACAACGCTGGCGTGATCAAAAATCAAGATCAAGTTGATGATTTACTGGAAAGTTTAGGTTTCTAACCTTCTAATGAGTTTTAGGGCGATAAGGACGTTGAGATATGCAGGACGCATTCGCTCTATGCTCTGCTCTTTTAGGATGGTGTATTTTATGGATAAAAAATTACGTAACAATGCTTTAATAGCACACGCTATTGAAGAAAATGTAAGCCGCTTTTTTTAAGCGGCTTTTGAAGTTGTCGAAATAAACATCAAAAGTAAAATTACTCAATTTTGCTGTGAATTTTGCTGATTTCCTTATAATCAGCGTCAATATTGCCTATATCTCCACTTTTATCATTGGGTTATTTTTTAAGTACATGCTGTCATAGCCCAAAAAGCCCCGTAAATTTGCGATTGTTCAGCCCATCAATTTCCTCTGAATTTGTCATGCTTAGAGTCATTTCATTCATGCTTTTAATCTCAATATCTAAATCGGACAGACTGTGGCTGAAGATAGCGATCTCGAAAAAACAGAGGACCCCACACCCCATAAACGGGAAAAAGCCAAAAAGGATGGACAAATTGTTCGTTCTAAAGAGCTATCGTCCGTATTAATGATCTTGGGTGGCGTGAGTTTGCTGTGGATGAGTGGTGGGTTTATCACTCGTGGGCTATATGCCATGTTAACAGAAGGGTTTACGTTTAATCATCACCTTATCGGTAATGAGAATTTGCTGATCCCTCGATTTGGTAGCTTGATTAAACAAGCTGTATTTGCGCTATCACCGGTATTTTTGGGTTTAGTACTTGTGGCAATTGGTGGCTCTGCCTTATTAGGCGGAATTAACTTTAGTAGTAAATCCATTAAGTTTGATCCGAAAAAATGGAACCCTATTTCCGGGTTAAAGCGCATTTTTTCAATGAATGCGTTAGCTGAGTTATTTAAAGCGATACTGAAATCAACCTTTGTGGGGATCGCTGCAACCGTTTTTTTATGGCACAACTGGAACGATATTCTTCATCTGATCACGCTTCCACCACTAAGTGCGCTAGCGAATGCGATGCAACTGCTGATTTTCGCAGTCTATATCACAGTGTTTATGCTGATCCCGATGGTGGCATTCGACATTATTTTCCAAATTCGTAGCCATTTGAAAAAGCTACGTATGACGCGTCAAGAAATTAAAGATGAATTTAAACAGCAAGAGGGTGATCCGCAACTTAAAGCGCGTATCCGTCAGCAACAACACGCAATGTCTCGCCGTCGAATGATGGCGGATGTACCTAAAGCTGACGTTATTGTTACGAACCCAACGCACTATGCTGTTGCACTGCAATATAACGACAAAATGACTGCACCTAAAGTTTTAGCAAAAGGCGCAGGGGCTATTGCGTTAAAAATTAAAGAGATTGGTGCAGAAAATCGAATTCCGCTTCTAGAAGCGCCACCGCTTGCTAGGGCGTTATATCGTCACAGTGAAATAGGCCATGCAATACCTTCAACCCTCTATGCTGCGGTTGCAGAGGTACTTGCATGGGTTTATCAGCTGAAACGATGGAAAACCGAAGGTGGTTTAAAACCTAAACAACCTATGAACTTGCCAGTGCCTCCCGCACTGGACTTTGCTGGAGAAGATAATCGTCATGGCTAATTTGGCCTCATTACTCCGCTTGCCGGGAAATTGGAAAAGTTCTCAGTGGCAGATACTGGCAGGGCCAGTGCTTATCTTGTTGATACTGTCAATGATGGTATTGCCATTGCCACCTTTTCTATTGGATTTATTATTTACCTTCAATATCGCACTCTCCATCATGGTGCTGTTGGTTGCAATGTTCACTCGACGTACTTTGGACTTTGCTGCTTTCCCTACTATTTTGCTGTTTACCACGTTGTTACGTTTATCATTAAACGTGGCTTCAACACGTATCATCTTAATGGAAGGACATACAGGACCAGAAGCGGCAGGGCGCGTTGTTGAGGCGTTTGGCCATTTCCTTGTTGGCGGTAACTTTGCTATCGGTATTGTGGTCTTTATCATCCTTATTCTGATTAACTTTATGGTTATCACTAAGGGTGCGGGGCGTATTGCTGAAGTAGGTGCGCGTTTTGTGTTAGATGGAATGCCGGGTAAACAGATGGCAATCGATGCTGACCTGAATGCTGGTATTATCAACGAAGACGAAGCAAAGAAACGCCGTAAAGAAGTTTCATTAGAATCCGACTTTTACGGCTCAATGGATGGTGCGAGTAAGTTCGTTCGTGGTGACGCCATTGCCGGCTTAATGATCCTTGTGATTAACGTGGTGGGTGGTCTTATCGTCGGTGTTGCTCAACACGGAATGGCATTAAACGATGCAGCAACGACTTATACCCTTTTAACCATCGGTGATGGTCTGGTTGCTCAAATTCCTGCATTGATTATCTCAACGGCAGCGGGTGTTATCGTTACTCGTGTTGCAACAGATGAAGACGTTGGTCAACAGATGGTTACCCAACTGTTTGATAATCCTCGTGTTCTACTGTTAACTGCTGGTGTGCTAGGTCTGTTAGGTTTAGTACCAGGAATGCCTAACTTTGTTTTCCTTTTCTTCACTGCAGCATTAGGTGGATTAGGTTGGTATATCTTACGCCGCAACGCCAATCCTGAAGTACAACAACAAAAAGAGATGGAAGAAGTTGAAAAACAAAACCGTGTTGTTGAAGCTTCATGGGAAGATGTACAGCTTGAAGATCCATTAGCTATGGAAGTAGGGTATCGCTTAATTCCAATGGTTGATAATCGCCAAAATGGTGAGTTGTTAGGCAGAATTAGTGGTATTCGTAAAAAGTTTGCTCAGGAAACGGGATATCTTCCTCCCGTCGTTCATATTCGAGACAATATGGAATTAAGACCTTCCTCTTATCGTATTTTAATGAAAGGGGTTGAAATTGGTCACGGTGAAGCGCATCCGGGTCGTTGGTTAGCAATCAATCCGGGTAATGCAGTTGGTTCTTTAGATGGCGATATTACTCAAGAGCCAGCATTTGGTTTACCCGCAGTTTGGATTGATGACAGCTTAAGAGAGCAAGCACAGGTTCAAGGTTATACCGTTGTGGCTGCAAGTACCGTTATTGCAACGCACTTTAACCATGCATTAGCGAAATACGCATCAGAATTATTTGGTCGTCAAGAAGCACAAATGTTGTTTGATAGGGTGAGTAAAGAGCTCCCTAAAATGACAGAAAATATGATCCCAGATATGCTTTCGCTTACTGTATTGCACAAAGTATTGCAAAACCTGCTGTCTGAGCAAGTGCCTATTCGTGATATGAGAACCATATTAGAAGCTTTAGCAGAGCACGCGCCAGAGCAGAAAGATCCAGCCGAATTAACAGCCGTTGTTCGTGTTGCACTTCGCCGCGCGATCACACAACACTGGTTTGGCGATCAGGATGAAATCCAAGTCATTGGTTTAGATGCAAGTTTAGAGCGTATTCTTGTTCAAGCTATGCAAAGTGGCGGTGGTTTAGAGCCAGGGTTGGCTGAGAATATTGAACAACAAGCAGCGGATGCCGTGCGTCATCAAGAGATGTCCGGTGGAGCTCCAGTATTGTTAGTAAATCATGCGTTGCGTTCATTATTGTCACGTTTCTTACGTCGCAGCCTACCGCAATTAGCCGTATTGTCGAATATGGAAGTCAGTGAAGGTCGTCGCATTAGAATGACGTCGATGATTGGTGGACAACCTCATTAATTGGCTATAAGGGATATCTAAGTCTAAAAGGTCACTGTAATAAGTGGCCTTTTTTATATTTATAAAATAGAAAGATATGGTGGTTAGAGAGCAGGAGATGCGTTAGCTTTTTACTCACAACAAAGAGAGAAGCCAGTGCATCAATAAATGGATAGCTTAGTGATATTTATTTTAGCGTTATGAAAAAGTATGGTCATGATGTGGTGATAATCAAGATCCAAGCAAGAGTTAAGGTTTTAGATAAGAGAAGTGCCACAAGAAGATGATAGATAACAGCGGAGTGTTATCTGTTGTTGCTGGTTTAAAGTGAGTCGTGTTTTATCGGCAAAGCAAAACGCCATCAATATTGATGGCGTATCGTGTGAATTCTGATAATTATCGAGAAAACCTAAACCTGAATTTTACGCCCAGCCAGTGTTGAACGCTGTGCTTGCCCATCAGAACCATAAAGGGTTGGGCTGTGGTTCTTCTGCAAAAAACGGATAGCATCACTATTACGAGTGATATGTTGATCGAGTAGTAATCCGTTATGTTGATTCAGATATTTTAACTCCGCCGTGATGTCTATTATCTGTGTCCATAAATCAGATAAGAACGGCAACCCTGAATAAGGTTTTTCTACACCGGCTTGTAGGCTTAGCGTATGACGCTGTTGGTCTGTATGACCTAAAGCCGACAAGACAAAATTCTTCTGTTCAGTTACTTCGTGTAGGGCATTGATATCAATATTACCTGCGCATAATAACTGTTGTTCAGCACGTAAAATACCCGCAATGGTATTAAGCTGTGATAATTGAAGATCTAAAGTCTGGCGGAGTTCTTCCATCATAATCATTAAAATATTATTGAGTTATGCTTTCAGCAGCTTCACGGAAAAGAGCGTCCGCAATTTTACCGCTGTCCATGGTTAATGTGCCGTTGGCAATTGCTTCTTTTAAGCGAGCAACTTTCTCAACGTCAATGTCTTTATTTCCAGGTTGAACAAGTTTTTTCTGCGCTTCACTTAGTTTTACAGAAGTGTCGCCTGTTGCAGTTTTTTGTTCAGTTGTTCCCGATTTACGTGAGCCTTGAGTGATTTCACCCGGGTTACGTTGTGCAATTGCGTTAATCGGAAGCAGTGGATTCGCGCGTTCAATACTCATAGGAAAATCCTTTGTTAGGCATCAATTAGTAGTCAGATGAAGCCATTGTAAAACAACCTATGTGTTTTCGCCTATCATCTTGTTTCTTTATATCGGCTATGAAATCAAAAACTTTAATCTTAGTCGTCATACTCGTCATACTTTAAGTTGTAGCGTTGTTGGCCACATTCACTCGCGCTAGTCCCATTACTCGTCATACTTCAAGCCATAGCGTTGTTGACTGCATTCACTCACACTAGTCCCATTACTCGTCATACTTTAAGTTGTAGCGTTGTTGGCTACGTTCATTCGCACTAGTCACATACTATTGTATGCTCCTAGTGATTCGTTCATTTGTCGCCTAGCTACATCTTAAATTATTTAGAGTATTACTCGTCATACTTCAAGCCGTAGCGTTGTTGACTGCATTCACTCACACTAGTCACATACTTATGTATGCTCCTAGCGATTCGTTCATTTGTCGCCTAGCTACAACTTGAATTATTTAGAGTATGTATATGGTTGTATTTTTAATACATCTTGAATTATTTAGAGTAAAAAAGCTTAGAGTAAAAAGTATGCAAACAAATCTAAAGTTTTATTCAAAATGCGACATTGATAAATGTAATACAAGAGAGTTTACCTTGGCTTGCCATAACTGAAACGGGTAACAAGCAATTCAATATAGGCTTATTCTGCTTATCAGCTTTTTAATCTATTAAAGAGGGATGCGTACAGAGCCATCTCCAAGTGCTTCGCCGGTGACGATTTGACCTGATTTAACTCTGACTCGAATCGTTTCATTGGCGACAGCATTGTTTACGGCTTTACCTTCATAACGGATCTGAAAGTGAGGTCCCTGTGCAAATACAGTGACTGTTTGTCCCGCCAAAATAGCCCAAGGGCGACGAACCATTGTGGAAGTTAAAGGTTTTCCTGCGGATATTTGTCGCATTGCAATCGCATTTTTAATTAATGCTGGATCACGTAATACATCATAAGGTAATTTTTCTAACTCACCCGTTGCCATGCTAACGGCAGAAGTTTCAATAATGTCATCACGATTAATGTCTTTTTTCGCGATTAAGTATTCACCATTAACGCTAACATCAATTTGAATAAACCGACGTTGTTTATCACACTGAATTGGGATTGAAAGACGTCCCCAATTACGAGCGCCAGCATGACGTTGGATCTCTTGTGTTTGGCAGACAGGCCATTTATCTTCTGGTGTTAAAACTGTCACAGTCACTTTATCGCCTTGTTGATGAAGTGCGACAAAGAAATCTTGTAGTTCTTCAGGGAGTGATTTTGCGACACTCACATTCATCATAAAGAAAAAAGAAAATAGACCGATAAGAGTTCTAACTAACATAATTTGTATCACCTTACAGAGTTGATGCTAATTGTGCGTTTGTCATTATTTAGCAATAACAGTGTACATCGACTTTGCACGCCTTAAACGCATAAATAGCAATCCAATTTACGCCTATTCCTCCAATCATCTTTTTTTTGAGCGTTTATTCTGTCAACTGAAATTGTTTTATCAGCTGAGGTAAGTGGCTTAGCCACCAAGGATAGAAGATGCTCGATAAATTAGAAAATACGTTTCATTTTCAACAAGAAGCGCTCTCAATACGCAATAAACGCCAAGAAATTCTCGCTGCGAATATCGCTAACGCAGATACCCCAGGCTTTCAGGCTCGTGATATTGATTTTGCTTCTGAATTGAAGAAAACCATTGAAAATGGACGTACAGGTACTCATGGCATGCAATTAGCTATGACATCTGAACGCCATATCCCAATCAAACCCGGTTATCGCTTAGAAGCGGACTTACTTTATCGCGTGCCTCATCAAACTGCGATGGATGGTAATACCGTGGATATGGACATGGAACGTAGTAATTTTGCTGACAATAGCCTTAAGTATCAGGCTGATGTGACATTTATTAACTCGCAAGTTAAAAGCATGATGGCTGTATTGCAACAGTAGGGTAAAGAGCATGTCTTTATTTAGTATTTTCGATATTTCAAGTTCAGCACTTTCAGCGCAATCACAGCGTTTAAACGTGAGTGCCAGCAATATGGCAAACGCTGACAGTGTTGCGGGTCCAGATGGCGACCCTTATCGTGCAAAACAGGTTGTTTTTCAGGTGAACGCACCTGCTGGTCAAGAAGTTGGTGGTGTTCGTGTCACTGAAGTGGTGGATGATCCTGCGCCATTTCGTATGGAATATCAGCCGGGACATCCCTTTGCCGATGAAAAAGGGTATGTACGTATGCCGAATGTTGATGTTGTGGGTGAAATGATTAACACCATCTCTGCATCAAGAAGCTACCAAGCTAACGTCGAAGTGATGAACACGGCAAAATCGCTGATGCAAAAAACACTGATGATAGGTCAATAGGGAGAATAAATTGTGGGTATTTCCTCCTCAATGAATGAACCTTATGATAATACCATTATCGGGGATGCTCCTTCTTCATACCATACGAAAAAAAGTGGTAGTGATGATATTAAAGGGAATTTCCTGACACTTCTCATCACCCAGATGAAAAATCAAGACCCAACAAACCCAATGCAAAATAATGAGTTAACTTCCCAGTTAGCTCAGATTTCAACTGTTGAAGGCATTGAAACACTGAATAAAACAGTGAATAACATTGTTGGGCAGATTGACCAAAGTCAGGCGTTAAAAGCCTCTTCACTGGTGGGACGAGGTGTTATGGTCTCTGGGAATAAAATTGTTGTCTTTCAGCCAACCGACGGTAAAGGTGAGACTGAAAAACCCGGTGATGGGGATGACACAATTCCAACACCTGACACTCAAAATGAAAAAACACGTCAGCAAATGGGATCGTATAAAGCAGATGATACGGACCCAAATACACCTGACAGTGAACACCTTTTTTCAACACCTTTTGGTTTTGAATTACTCAGTCCAACCGATTCTCTTACGATAAACATCACCAATGCGAGTGGTGTGACCGTTCGTACAATCAATATGGACAAAAAGATGCTACCGGATGTTTATAACTTCTCTTGGGATTGTACTGATGAAGATGACAATCCTGTTCCACCGGGAAGTTATAAATTTACCGTTAACGCCACGCTTAATGATGCTCAGGTCCCTGTTAAGACACTGAATTATGCGCTGGTGAATAGTGTGTCCATGGTGGATGGTGGTGCCCGCCTTGATGTTGGCTTAGGTAATACCGTTTCATTGGATGAAATTCGTCAGGTTCTTTAACTAACACATATTCAACTTGGAGGGCGCATGTCCTTTTCACAAGCAGTAAGTGGTTTAAACGCAGCAGCCGCTAACTTAGATACTATCGGTAACAATATTTCTAACTCCGCAACCTACGGTTTTAAAGGTGCAAACGTTTCTTTTGCTGACGTTTTTGCCGGTTCAGGTGCAGGTCTGGGTGTTAAAGTTGCAGGTATTAGCCAAAACTTTAAAGACGGTAGTATCACTACCACTAACCGCCCAACAGACGTAGCGATTTCTGGCGGTGGTTTTTTCCGTATTGAAGATCAAAACGGTGGCGTTTTCTATTCACGTAACGGTGAATTCGGTAAAGATAAAAATGGTTTCCTGACTAATATGCAAGGTATGCGTGTAACAGGTTATCCAGTACAAGTTGTTGATGGTAAAAATGTTGTTCAAAAAGGGGCAACACCAACACCTATCGTTATTCCTACCGATATGATGAACGCCAGTGCAACAGACAAAATCAATATGGCGGTTAACCTGAATTCAGGTGAAGAGAAACCCGCTAAAGCGCCATTTGATTCTAAAGATGGTGATACTTATAACTTCAGTACTAACGTTACCACTTACGATAGCTTAGGTAATGAACATAACCTGAACTTATTCTTTGTAAAAACTAATGACAATGAATGGAAAGTTTATGGGCAAGATACCTCAACTAAAACAGCAGGTGGTGCGCCAACGCCTCATCAAGATTTAGGCACTTTAAAATATACCAATGCAGGGGTGCTAGAGAGTTATACAAAGACCGATATGAATATTGCCTCTTTAAATGGCTCTGCGGCAGGTACTATTGAACTGGACTTCACCGGCAGTACTCAGCAAAAAGTTTCTGAATCAAGCGTATCTAAATTAGCGCAAAACGGTTACCAAGCGGGTGAATTCACCAACTTCCGTATTGAGCAAGATGGCTCAATCATGGCGACCTACTCAAACCAACAAAGCCAAGTTGTTGGTCAAATCGCATTAGCTAACTTTGCAAACGCGGGCGGTTTAAGCTCTCAAGGCGACAACATGTGGTCTGAAACTAACGGTTCAGGTTCACCAATTGTCGGTGTTGCAGGCTCTGGTGTGTTCGGCAAATTAACGAATAACGCATTAGAAGCGTCTAACGTTGATATGAGCCAAGAGTTAGTCAACATGATCGTTGCTCAACGTAACTATCAATCAAACGCACAAACCATCAAGACTCAGGATCAGATCCTGCAGACTCTGGTTAGCTTGCGCTAATAACGCCGGAAATAATCTGTTATGGATCATGTGATTTATACCGCGATGGGCGGCGCCAGACATTCGATGGAAAATCAAGCTGTCGTGGCGAACAACTTAGCAAACGCATCAACGCCGGGATTCAAAGCGCAGCTTAGTGCAATGCGAGCCGTACCTGTCAATGGCGATACCTTACCGACTCGTACATTAACGGTAGCATCAACGCCAGGTAGCGATCAGAGTCAAGGAACGATGAACTATACCGGCAGGTCAATGGACGTTGCTTTAAGTGATAACGGCTATTTAGCGGTTCAACTTGAAGATGGCACAGAAGCCTATACCCGAAACGGGAATATCCAACGTAACGCTGACGGCATGTTGATGGTACAAGGGCGTTTGTTAATGGGCGATAACGGTGCAATTGAAGTACCAGCTCAAGCAAATGTCAGTATTGCCAATAACGGTATTGTGACTGCGCATGTACCGACTGATCCACCCAAAATGCTGGGTCAAATTGGTCGTCTGAAAATGGTAAAACCAGAGCAAAACGATTTAGTTCGTGGCGATGATGGTTTATTCCATTTATCTCAGCAAGGAACAGTGCGAGCGGGTGAACAATTACCTGCTGATGATAGCGTGAAGGTGTTAGCTGGTGTGTTAGAAGGCAGTAATGTTAATCCAGCAGAAGCCATGGTCGATATGATAGCAAACGCAAGACGTTTCGAAATGCAAATGAAGGTTATTCATAGCGCTGATGATAATGCGCAACGAGCTAACCAATTGCTATCACTGAGTTAAATAGTGTAAGGGGAAAACCATGATCCGTTCTTTATGGATTGCTAAAACTGGGTTGGATGCACAACAGACAAACATGGATGTGATTTCCAACAACCTCGCAAACGTCAGCACCAATGGTTTTAAACGCCAACGTGCAGTTTTCGAAGATTTACTGTATCAAACAATTCGTCAACCGGGTGCAATGACATCAGAACAGACGAATGCGCCGTCAGGTTTACAAATTGGTACAGGTGTTCGTCCTGTTGCGACTGAGCGTTTACACAGCCAAGGTAACTTATCGCCAACAAACGGAACACGTGATGTGGCGATTAAAGGACAGGGTTTCTTCCATGTTCAGTTACCCGATGGTACAGACGCTTATACCCGTGATGGTGCATTCCAAATGGACCAAAATGGACAATTAGTGACAACCAGTGGTTTCCAAGTTGTGCCGGCAATTATTCTGCCTGAAACTGCGAAAAAGGTCATGATTGGTCGTGATGGTACTGTCAGTGTTGAGATTGAAGGTGATCCTGCTCCTCAACAAGTGGGTCAATTGACACTAACAACCTTTATTAATGACAGCGGATTAGAAAGTGTTGGTGAAAACTTGTACTTAGAAACCGCAAGTTCTGGCGCACCAACTGAAAATGCCCCAGGTATCAACGGCGCAGGCTTGTTGTATCAGGGATATGTTGAAACCTCTAACGTTAACGTAGCTGAAGAGCTGGTCAATATGATCCAGACTCAACGTGCTTATGAAATTAACAGTAAAGCGATTTCAACATCTGATCAGATGTTACAGAAACTAACGCAACTCTAATTTCGTTTGTTCATTAGCCTGACAGGGTTTCCTGTCAGGCGTATTACTAAAAGAGTATCGAAGATGGATACAAAGGTCATTACTGACAATTCTGGGGCAAGAAAGCTTAGTGTCAGATGGCGTCGTCATCAACGTTTAGGTACCGCCCTGTTGGTACTGACACTGTCGGGATGCGCATATATACCCAAAAAACCGTTAGTAGAAGGTAACACAACGGCGGTTCCAACGGCACCGACTGCACCGGCACCCAATGGCTCTATTTTTCAGGCAACTCAGCCTGTTTATTTTGGCTATCAACCTTTATTTGAAGATAGACGTCCTCGAAATATAGGCGATACGCTGACTATTACATTGCAAGAGAATGTCAGTGCAAGCAAAAACTCATCTGCAAATGCCAGCCGTAATGGTAAAGCAGGATTCCTTGCTGCGATTACACCGGGATTCTTGGAAGGGGTGTTTGGTAATAAACGTACCGATATGAGTATGGAAGGAAATAGTGACTTTGGCGGTAAAGGTGGCGCAAATGCGAACAATACCTTTAAAGGCACCATTACTGTTACCGTCGATCAGCTTCTTGCCAATGGAAACCTGCACGTTATTGGTGAAAAGCAAATTGCTATCAATCAAGGTACTGAATTTATCCGTTTTTCAGGTGTTGTGAACCCAAGAACCATCAGTGGTACTAATACCGTAAATTCAACCCAAGTTGCTGATGCTCGTATTGAATATATCGGAGACGGTTATATCAATGAAGCACAGTCTATGGGATGGCTACAACGCTTCTTCTTAAATGTATCACCTTTTTAATGAGTAGGGTCCAGATGAAAAAAATAGCGATGAGCCTTTTCTTTATCGTGATGACATGTGTCGGTTTTTCCGCTCATGCCGAACGGATCAGAGATCTCACCTCTGTTGAAGGGGTAAGAGAAAATGCGCTGATTGGTTATGGTTTGGTCGTGGGATTAGATGGAACGGGTGACCAAACAATGCAAACCCCGTTTACCACGCAAAGTCTGAATAACATGCTCTCACAATTGGGGATCACAGTACCACCCGGCACCAATATGCAGTTGAAAAACGTTGCTGCGGTAATGGTAACTGCCAAATTACCGCCTTTTGGTCGTACAGGGCAATCAATCGATATCGTTGTTTCATCCTTAGGTAATGCAAAAAGCTTACGTGGTGGTACGTTGCTGATGACACCATTAAAAGGTGTTGATAATCAGGTTTATGCTTTAGCACAAGGCAATATTATTGTCGGGGGAGCAGGTGCATCTGCGGGTGGTAATAGCGTTAAAGTTAACCAGCTAGCAGGTGGGCGCATTAGTAATGGTGCTATTATTGAACGTGAACTGCCTTCGCAATTTGGCCAAACAGGTCTGCTAAACCTACAACTGAATGAAGAAAACTTCACGTTGGCACAACACATCTCTGACACTGTTAATAAATTACGAGGTGTGGGTACCGCTATTCCTTTAGATGCACGTACAGTTCAATTACGTGTTCCTATTGGTAAAAGTGAACAAGTACGTTTCTTGGCTGAAGTACAGAATCTTGAAATTAAACGTGTTGTTGCAGATGCGAAAGTGATCATCAATGCAAGAACGGGTTCTGTTGTTATGAATCGTGATGTGACATTAGGAAGCTGTGCGATTGCTCAAGGTAACCTTTCCGTTACGGTTGATAGCCAAGTGAATGTAAGCCAACCTAATACTCCATTTGCGGGTGGTAGTACTGTTGTAACGCGTAATACCAGCGTAAATATGAGTGAACAAGGTGGCTCATTACAGCAAGTGAATGCGAGCGCAAGCTTAAACGAAGTGATCCGCACATTAAATGCACTGGGTGCAACACCAACAGATTTAATGTCAATTTTGCAAGCAATGGAAAGCGCGGGTTGCTTACGTGCGAGATTGGAGATTATCTGATGAAAGATTTATCTCTGCTTTCTTCGATGCCGACGATGTCAGCGCCGGCATATGACAGTAATGCATTGAATAAACTTAAATATCAGGTTGGACAAAATGCTGATCAGCAAGGGCTGCGCCAAGTGGCGCAGCAACTTGAAGGTGTTTTCGTTCAAATGATGTTAAAAAGCATGCGTGATGCTATTCCTCAAGAAAGCATGTTCAACTCAGAAAGTACCAAGATGTACACCTCTCTTTATGATCAACAAATCGCTCAAGACTTATCACAAAAAGGCTTGGGCTTTGCTGACATGATAGAAAAACAACTTTCTGCCAAAGTCACGATGGACCCTAGCGAAATGGCGGGTAAAACACCGATGCCATTAGATGGTAGTGATATTTTTCAATCCATGCCAACACAAGCCTTGGGGCAAATTTATCGTGCTATGCAGCCTTATCAAAATGCAGTTGAAAGTACGATTGGTAAGCTTAAAGGCTTATCTGAAAGTAGTGCTTCTTTTGCATCAAAACTGTTAGGACCTGCGAAACAAGCCACAGAAGGTACTGGTGTACACCATCTTTTAGTTGTTGCTCAAGCCGCGCTTGAATCAGGTTGGGGTAAGCGTGAAATTCTAACCGGTGACGGTAAACCAAGTTATAACCTGTTTGGTATCAAAGCAGGAAGTAGCTGGAAAGGGCCTGTCACGAATATCATGACAACCGAAGTGATTGATGGTAATTCGATTAAAATGCGTGATAATTTCCGTGTTTACGGCTCTTATGTTGAAGCTATTCAAGATTACCTCAGACTTATCACTGAAAGCCCTCGTTACGCCAAAGTACCTCAAGCTCAAACCCCTGAACAAGCGGCTTACCGTATTCAAGAAGCGGGTTATGCCACTGATCCAGGTTATGCGAAAAAACTGGTTTCAATTATTGGTCAATTAAAAGGAAGTGGTGAGCAAGTTGCTAAAACTTATACTCACGATTTAAGCGACCTATTTTAATTATTTTCCCCTCAAGTTTAGAGGGGAAGTACCGATAATAAAGACCAGAGCATCCATTCAACTTGCCAGCTATGCTCCGTGCATACGGGTGATGACTAAACGTAAAAGGATAGACAAATGTCCAACAGTTTAATTAATACAGCGATGAGCGGACTTAATGCGGCACAAGCTGCGATGAGCACTGTGAGTAATAATATCGCTAACCAAAATGTAAAATGGTACAACCGCCAAATGACTGTTTTTAATGAAAACAGCGGCACAATGACCGGTAATGGTTATATCGGTAATGGTGTTAATGTTAGTCGTATTCATCGTGAGTATAACGAATTCCTTGCAGGTCAAATGAACCGTGCAATGTCAAAACAAAGCGCACTTAATAGCTATACCCAAAATATCTCACAAATTAATGATTTGTTAGCAGATAAAGGGAATGACGTTTCAAGTGCTATTGACGAATTTTTTACCAGCTTACCCAACGTGACCAATAATGCAGAAGATAATCCTGCACGTACAACGGTTATTGGTAAAGCGGAAGCAATGGTTAATATGTTTGCTAAAGCAGACCAATCATTGCGTGATCTAGAAAAAGATATTAATAGTCAGGTGACTAACACCTCTAAAAATATCAATGAATATACAAAACAGATCGCAAAACTAAATAACGAAATTAGTCGTTCTAAAGGCTTTAATGGTGCTGATCCTAACGACTTATTAGACCAACGTGATCGTTTAATTCAAGAACTAAACACACTGGTTGATGTTCAAGTAACTCAACAAGACGGCGGTTTTGTTAACGTCACATTTGCTAATGGTTTGCCATTAGTATCTGGTACTCGTTCTTATGAAGTTTCTGCTGTTCCATCAAGCAAAAATAGCGAACGCCTTGTTATTGGTTATAGCAACGGTATTGATGAAGTTCGTGAAGTGGATGCAAAACGTATTAAAGGTGGCGAACTTGGCGGTGCATATCGTAGCCGTGAAGAAGTGTTAGATCCAAGTCGTAACCAATTAAATCAATTAGCGTTAGTGTTGGGTGATCAATTTAATAAGCAACACGAGCAAGGTTTTGATTTAAATGGCGACAAAGGTGAAAAATTCTTCGACCTTGGTGGCGCTCATGTTATGCCTAACGGTAAAAATAAAGGTGATGCTAATTTTACTGTTGAATATGCAGATACGAAACAAGTTAAAGCAGCCGAATATACAGTTAGGTATGAAAGTGGCAAATGGAACGTCACTGTAGAACCAGGTAATCGTAAATTTGAAGCGATTCCTGATGCTACAACCGGTGAATTGAAATTCGAAGGCATGAATATCAAGGTCAATGGTACAGCACAAGAAGGTGATTCTATTGTTGTTCAATCTGTAGGTAATGTGATTGCAGATATGAAAGTTGCGGTAACTGATCCTAGTAAAATTGCGGCTGCTGGCTCGAAAGATACGGGCCCAAGTGACAACGAAAACATGAAAAAATTGTTTGAGTTACCTGATGAAAAAATTATTGATGGTAAAACAACAATTGCAGGTGGTTATGGTTCACTGATCAGTATGGTTGGTAATAAAGTGAATACCGCACAAGTTGACTTCGATGCTCAGGTTTCTATCACTAAAAGTATTATAGAACAACAACAGTCTGTTTCTGGTGTGAACTTGGATGAAGAATACGGTGAGATGTATCGCATTCAAGAATACTACATGGCAAATGCAAAAGTGATTCAAACGGCAAACAGTATGTTTGATGCGATTATGCAAGTTTTCTAAGTAACCCTTCATCAGAATAAGGAATATCACTGTGCGTTTAAGTTCAAATCAAATTTTTAGCCAGCGAGTGGACAATATCACTAGTTCACAAAGCAAATGGATGACTGAAGGAAATAAAATCTCCAGTGGTCGTCGTGTTGAAAAACCATCAGATGATCCAATGGCGGCTTCTCAAGCGGTAATGGTTAAACAATCTGAATCTCGTAACCAGCAGTATGCGACAGCGCGTGGATTTGCAAAAAACAGTATGTCTTTGCAAATGAGCTTAGCAAGCCAAATGGTCAATATCACGACTAAAATCCAAGAAACACTGGTTGCAGCGGGTAACGATGCGACATTAAGTGATGAAGACCGTTCTTCTCTTGCTGATCAATTAGAAGGTTTAAAAGATCAGTTAGTGGGTATTGGTAACACAAAAGATGGTGTTGGCCGTTATATTTTTGCTGGCTTCCAATCAGATAAACCACCTTTTGTGGCTGATGCAACAGGCAAAATCACCTATCAAGGTGGTGATAAGCAAATTACCCAAAAAGTAGATAGTAATATTGAAATGGTCACTAACTTTACAGGGATCGAAACATTACAATCTTCAGGTAGTAAAGGGACTGCTCCAGATATTTTTGAAGCATTAGATGGTGCTATCACTGCGTTACGTGAACCTTTAACAGGTAAACCACAAGCAGATCGTGATGCAGCATTAGAAAAAATTGATGAAGCAAACCGTGTTAACCGTGCAACGTTAAATAACATTTCAAGTGTAGAAGCTAAATTAGGTTTACAACTTCAAGAGCTTGATAACTTAGATGATTTAGGTGCGGATACTTCTTTAAGAAATGCAAAACGTTTAAGTGAACTGCGTGACTTAGATTGGACACAAGCGATTTCAGATTATTACCAAGAAGAGTCTGTATTACAGGCTTCTTATAAAGTCTTTAACGACATGAAAGATATGTCGATGTTCAAAATGTATCGCTAATTATTTAGTATTGTCTTAAGATATTTTGATATCACCCCTGGTATTTATTTATCAGGGGATTTTTTTATTTAATGTAAGCACCAGCCATAACATTATGTTTTTTTTCTAGCTGAGTATCTGCATTCCAGTTGGGGCGATTAGAATTTTGTTTAACTGATTCAGTTATTTTTTGCTTAATTTTACTAGGTGTAATATTGCGTAATTGAGCCACTAAAATATATTTTCTTGCTGCACTTTCAATCGTTTTTTTTGCCGACTCTGTTAAGGCAATACCATTATCTTCGCTCTTTTGTAAGTTAGCTTTGATCATGAAATCAAGTATTTCTTCATATTCGCTTTGGATTGATGCTTGATGCATAACGGTTAATAGTTGTTCGTGTGGAGATGTGTCTGAGCTTTTATTTTTATAGTGCTTAGTTTTGGATGATTTATTTATATTCATATCGCCTCCTAACTTACATTCTTACTATTCCTGTATATCTTAATTGATTAATAATCGTTCAGCTAGCCCGAGTGTTTAATATTTTGCTCATAAGTTTTGCTCGTGGCTTATTGTTTCTTTTTTGTCGTGCTTTATCTGTTGAAGTTAGTTCATATCCTTGAGCCATATATTGAGCTATAAGCCCTTTGGCTGGGCGGCTGATACAGACTTGTTGAATGTTGTATTCGGAAGCAAAACTTTCAGCAATAATTAATGCAATAGGCAATATATAGCCTGAGAGAGGGTGTTCATTAGGATTACCTTCCAAATAACGTAATGTTACATTTAATCGTTTTTTAGAACGCTTCGCTAGCATTAATCCACATAAAATATCACAACATCGAATGGTAATATCAATTCTTTTAGTTTGGCGAGAACGAGTATGAGACCAATCAAACTCTATCCAATCACGTTTATTAGATTTTCGCCAATTATTAATAACTTCCTGTGAATCTTCATAATAAATACGATCTAATTTTATTTCACTTACAGGAAGAATATGACCAAAATTAGTTGTAATGGTAATTATTGCATTATTAATAGCTAAGGCTCGTATTAATTCATGTTCTAATTTCTTATTATCTAGGTCTATATTGTTATGGCATGTATTATTCAAAGCTATATTTCCCTATTAAGAAAACTCAACTAGACTAATCTTAAAGAAAAACGCCTTTCAATGCATTAGTTTTATTTATGCATTATACGAGAATAGGTAAGTCGATTTAAATCTCAAGAAACCAACTGTTGTAATATTAAAGTGATGCGATTAAACGTATCGCTAAAGACGCGCTCTGTAAATACAGGTAATGCAGGCATAATCATGGATAATGCTAACATACCGATAGTCAGCGTAAGAGGGAAACCAACCACAAAGACAGAAAGCTGTGGTGTCATACGGTTTAGAATACCTAATGAAAGGTTAAGTACCAAAAGTAGGGTGATTAATGGCATGGCTAGCATCATACCGTTAATAAAGATTGTGCCACCACTTTGAACTAAAGTAAGAATACCTAAAGAGTTAAAGGTCTGATTTCCAATAGGAACAACATAGAACGTATCAACTAATATAGACAATAGCCATAAATGACCATCAAAGACCATAAATAACAGCATTGTTAGCATGTTAAAGATACGTGCCAAAATAGGCATGTTAGGGCCACCTGATGGATCGACGAAGGTGGCGAATGAAAGCCCCATCTGTAAACCAATCACTTCACCGGCATGACGAACAGAAGCGAACGCCAACTGCATCGATAACCCTAGAATTGTGCCAATCAAAATTTGTTGCAATAGCACCCAAAAGGCAATAAGCGAGAATAAAGGCACATTACTTTGAGGTAAGCCCGGTGCAACTAATGCGGTAATCAAAAAGGCGAGTGCAATGCGAAATTTTTTAGGTGTTTGTCTTTCACTAAATAGCGGTGCAGTGCTAAAAAGGGCGAGTATACGCACAAATGGCCAGAAAAAATCACTAATGTAGCCGTTAAGCATTTCACTGGTCAGGGTTATCATTGCTATTAACCAATCATCCCAGGAATGCCAGTAAATAAGTTATGCATATAATCGACCAGTAAACTTAACATCCAAGGGCCAGCAACTAAAATCGCCGCTAATACAGCAAGAATTTTCGGGATAAACGATAATGTCATCTCGTTTATCTGTGTTGCAGCTTGGAGCATACTGATCACAAGACCCGTCACCAGAGCGGACAATAAAAGAGGGCCTGCTAGTGATAAAGCGATTTTCATCGCTTCAGTACCTAGTGCTAAGACGGATTCTGGTGTCATGGGGTTACCTCTGCGCTAATTGAAAAAGCTTTGTGCAAGCGAGCCTAATATTAATTGCCAACCATCGACTAAAACAAACAGCATAAGTTTAAATGGCAACGAAACTGTGGCAGGTGGCACCATCATCATACCTAGTGCCATCAACACACTGGCAACAACTAAGTCGATAATAAGAAAAGGAATAAAAATCATAAAACCGATCTGGAAGGCGGTTTTTAGCTCACTCGTAATATAAGCGGGTACCAAAATACGCATTGGTACACTTTCGCGAGTTTCAAACGCAGGTGCATCGGCAAGGCGAGCAAATAGAGCTAAGTCAGTTTCACGAGTTTGTTGCATCATAAACTGGCGTAAAGGTTTAGAGCCATTTTCTAAGGCTTGCTCAAAGGTAATTTGATCTTCAGTAAATGGCATATAGGCATCTTGATAAATTTTATCAAAAACCGGTGCCATAATGAAAAAGGTCATAAATAACGCCAAACCAAGAACGACTTGGTTTGGTGGTGCAGAAGGTGTACCTAAAGCATTACGTAATAATCCAAGGACAATAATAATGCGGGTAAAACTCGTCATCATCAGCAAAACAGCAGGAATAAACCCTAAAGCTGTAATGAAGATTAATGTTTGAACTGGCAATGACCAACTTTGGCCACCACCTGGTAAAGGCTGTGTAATAACGCCCGGAAATTGGGCAAACGCACTGCTAGGTAACAAGATTAAAACCAGCACACTAGCGAAGAGACGCCAACGCTTTAATGCGTTAAAAAAAGTGACACACTGATGCATTATGAGTTGCCTTTATCTCGCTTTAGCGTTTTTTGTAATATTTGAGTAAACAATGGCGATGTTGGTGATGAGGTCGCTTCCTGCGAGGCTTTATCAGGGACGGGTAATTTATGCAACAGATTTACCTGTGATGCAGTTACCCCTAATACGAGCCATTCCTGTTCAATTTCAACAACCACCACACGTTCTTTCGCACCTAATGAACAACTTGCTTTGACGCTAAGTTGTGCTGTTGTTCCTTTAAATGAACCACGGGTAAAGCCAAAACGGCGAAATAACCACATAGCAACAATAATAAGAACGATGATGCCTGCAAGTGCCGTGCTAACTTGAGCAAGGCTTTGACCCACAGGCAACGGTTGTGTAGGTGTTTGAACAGTTTGTGTTGTAGCGGGTGCGGTAGTATTTACCGCACCTTGGCTGGAAAAGGAAGGAAGCTGTTCCATAGATTAACGGCTCAGACGGCGCATACGTTCTGATGGTGTAATGATATCGGTAATGCGAATACCGTATTTATCAGAAACAACCACAACTTCACCTTGAGCGATTAAATAGCCATTGATAAGAATATCAAGAGGCTCACCAGCTAAACCATCCAGTGAAACGACAGAACCTTGTGACAGGCTAAGTAATTTTTTAATGGTCATTTTGGTGCGACCTAACTCTACTGTTAATTTGACTGGAATATCCATAATCAAATTGATGTCAGAGAGATGATTCAGTGCATCGTCTTCAGGTAAAAGATGTTCAAATAGATCGGAACTATTATCCTGGCTTTTCCCAGTTTGCTGTTCCATTGCATCAGCCCACATATCCTCAGCCGATTGTGAATTATCAGTTGGGCGATTTGCATCACTCATTGGTTTGTTCCTCATCCAGAGCGTTTAAAACAGGGTTAATTAGGTGTTCAACACGAAGGGCATATTGCCCATTTACTGTACCGTATTGGCTTGTTAATACGGGCACACCATCAACATGTGCAATCAATCTTTCTGGTTTATCAATCGGGATAACATCCCCTTCTTTAAGTGTTAACACTTTTGATAAACGCAGTGGGATGTCAGTAAAGTTTGCGACCAGTTCAAGCTCTGAATGCTGAACTTGGTTGACTAAACTATCTAACCAAACCCCATCTTCTTGACGAACATTTTCAATTGGTGGATTGATCAGTCGTTCACGTAATGGTTCAATCATGGCAAATGGGATACAAATACTAAATTCCCCAACCATTGAGCCAATTTCTACTTGAAAAGGTGTCGTAACAACAATGTCATTCGGTGATGAGGTGATATTGGTAAATTTCACCTGCATTTCAGAACGAACATATTCCACCTGAATTTTGAATATGGAATCCCAAGCATCACGGTAGGCATCAAGTGCCAATTTCAACATTTTGTTGATGATCCGCTGCTCTGTGTTGGTAAATTCACGTCCTTCCACAGGGATTGGAAAACGGCCATCACCACCAAACAGGTTATCTACCGCGATATAAACCAGATTTGGTTCAAAGGTAAATAATGCTGTCCCTCGTAACGGTTTTAAATGCACCAAGTTAAGGTTCGTTGGCACAGGTAAGTTACGAGCAAAGTCGTGATAAGGGTGAATTTTAACGCCACCAACAGTAATATCAGGACTCCGACGGAGCATGTTAAACAGCCCCATACGGAATTGACGTGCAAAGCGTTCGTTAATAATTTCTAACGACTGTAAACGTTCTCGAACCACACGACGTTGCGTGTTGGGGTCATAAGGCTGAATATCCGGTTCATTCGGATCCTTCGCTATCGCAGGTTCCCTGTTCGCGCTTTTGGCGTCGTCACCTGATGTATCATCATTCAGCAGAGCATCAATCTCTGCCTGTGAAAGGATATTATCGCTCATAATGATTATCGCAGAATAAACGTGGTAAACAGTACATCGGAGAGGATCTGTTCAGATTCTCCCGGTACGAGAGTCGGTCTCAGCGTTTCTTTTACATCCGTCATTAGCTGGAGTTTTCCATTGTCTGTCGCGAGCTTATTAGCCTGTTGACGAGAAAGCAGTAATAACAAGCGGCTACGAACCTCAGGTAAATAATCATGTAGACGCTTACGAGTGTCTTCATTATGCAATCTTAATGTGATCCCTATGTAGAGCACTCTGTCTAAGTGTTCTTCGTCATCAATTAGATTTACCGTAAAGGGTTCTAATGACATAAAAACGGGTGCTGGTATAACTTTTTGCTGACTAGTGCCCGCTGAACCTGATTTAGCATGCTTCAATGCCCACCAACTATATCCACCGAATGCCGCTGCAATAATGGCGATCACCAATAATACGATGATCAGAATTAAGCTATAGCTTTTACGTTCATTGCTGTAATTAGACATGGACAGTTAAATTCCTGTTTTGTAGTGGATACGTGTTCACTGTTGTGGACTTCCATATCCATCTAAATCAACCTTAATTATCCCGCTATTTCTGTTTTTTAATTGCAGAAACAGATAGGGAAAAAACCATTAACTCTTACGTTTATTGACATAGTGTGTCCTCCCAATACATTTGTATTAGGCGAAAATATCAACACCACCACGAGCAGATGCTAATTCTTGAGGCGTAAGGGTTATCTTTTGTAGTGCCGTTTCAGAGGCTAATTGCAGAGAATTACCCTCGCTTCCTTGATGATTATCGGCACCATCTCCACTAAATTGAGAGGAATCTGACATATTTTGTTGTTGCCAACTGTCATTAGTGTCGCTAGACACTTGACTCTGCGTGAGCTGGATCCCATTTTCAGAGAGAGCTTGACGCAATTGATGCATGGCATTTTCTAATACAGAACGAACTTGTCCGTTTTGTGACGCAAGGTGTAACTGCGCTTGCCCATCTTCTATTTTCATGCGGATATGCAATGAACCTAGCTCTTCAGGGTGTAAACGTAGCTCTGCCTTTTGTAAGCCATTACGGCTAAACATCACAATTTGTTGATTAAGTTGTTGTTGCCACTCTTGTGTTCCCACTTGTGCATTTAATACCTGTGTTGCCATTGGTGAAAATTGCATTTGTGGTTGTGCTGAAGAGTGAGCATGACCTGTAATACTTTGTGAAGCCAAAGAAGAGGTAGAAAGGGTGTTGTGAAGATCGGTTTCTACAACACGATTACCGGTCACCATTTGCTGAGCAACATTGTCTGCTAATTTTGCATTTGCAACTTGCTTATCGCCGTTTAGCAATGCATTCACTTTTTCTGCTGTTGGCGTTAAAAGTGTTGCGATGCTATCGACTTTTTTGGCAGAAGGCTTTTCTGTTTGATTAGCACCAACAAGTGTACTTTCTGTTGCTAATGTCGCTGTCTCTGGACGTAGCTGGGTTAACAAGGACTTTTCATCTGATTTTGATAGATTAAGCTTGTCGGTAAGGTTGAAGTCCGACATATCATTATCTTTTGAAATAGTACGTGCTAACGAGGCTAAACCTTCATCACGTTTAACTGATTGAGGCTGTTGTAATGCTTGAGCCAGTTGTTCTGAGGGAAGGGTAAGACGTTTTAATCCAGGTAGTCCTGCTAACTGAACGGGAAGTTCAGCGGCAAGCTCTTCTGCTGACATTAATAAAGAAGGGGTTTTATTTTCAACAATAGCCGCAAATTGTTCATTATCCGGCAAAGTAAGAGTCAATTGAGGTTTCTCAAGAGATGACTCTTCTATCACATTGGGTTCTGTGGTGACAGACGCAAGATGACTACCGTCTTCTTTTGTTTTGTCTTCATCAGAGTGTGAATGTGCTTTGTTTTCTTTCGTTGAAGGGTTTGTGATATTAGCTGTCTTTTTATCACTCTGTGCATTTTGAGGTTGAGAGCCCAAAAGCTGAGCAAATGTCGGGGCATTATCACCGGGCTGACTATTTGAAGCGGATGTCGTTCCCGGAGAGGCTGCAGCGACATCCATGGTCAGAAGCGTTATCTCCATCAAGTTGTTCTCCGTAAAGTACTACGCTGTGCGTACTCGTCCATTTGTTTCTGTTCAATACGATCAAGATGTCGCTTACGGCTATCTTCAGCGCGTTGCTCCAAAGTCTCAAATGCATTGAGTCGTTGCTGTTTTTCTCTCCATTGTTCAGTTGCAAGATCAAGCTGCGCCTGCCAATGTTGAAGTTGTTGTTTATGTTGTTCGATAGTCAATTCGAGCGTTTTGAGAAATTGTTGGTAGTTTTGCCACGATGCTGACGACATCCCCCCTAAATTCAACGTTTCATTTAGACGTACACGGTATTCATCCTGATACCCAATCAACATATTGAGTTGCTGTTCCATTTGTTGATGACTCTGCCGGACCTGAGCCAGTTGAATAGCGGCTTGTTCAGCCGCTGTCTGTGCCAGTTCTCTCAGTGTCACTAAAGGTGACTGCTCCCGCATTGGAACCCTCTTTACTTTCTCTGATTATGTTCAGAATTAGTTTACTGTGATCAGTTGATTAAGTTGCTCACATGCACTTTGATAACTGCATTGCTCTTGGATATCTTGTTGTAAGAACTTCGCGAGGGACGGATAAAGAGCAATCGCTTTATCAAGCATAGGATCACTGCCCGCAGCATAAGCACCTACGTTAATTAAATCGCGGTTACGTTGATAACTCGATAAAAGCTGTTTAAACACTTGCACACGACGATAATGTGTTTTATCAATCAGTGACGTCATTGCACGGCTAATAGATGCTTCGATATCGATAGCAGGGTAGTGCCCAGATTCTGCAAGAGAACGCGAAAGCACGATATGGCCATCTAAAATCGCACGCGCGGAGTCTGCAATTGGATCTTGCTGATCATCACCTTCCGTTAAAACAGTATAGAAAGCCGTGATAGAGCCACCACCATCAACACCATTTCCCGCACGTTCGACCAGCGCTGGCAATTTAGCGAAGACAGAAGGCGGATAGCCTTTAGTTGCAGGCGGTTCGCCTACCGCAAGGGCAATTTCACGTTGAGCCATACTGTAACGTGTAAGTGAATCCATAATCAGTAAGACGTGTTTTCCACGATCACGAAAATCTTCGGCAATACGTGTTGCATAAGAAGCACCTTGCATACGAAGAAGTGGTGATACGTCAGCAGGTGCTGCTACAACCACAGAGCGCGCTAAGCCTTCAGTACCGAGAATATTTTCGATAAAGTCTTTAACTTCACGTCCACGTTCACCAATTAATCCAACAACAATCACATCAGCTTGAGTAAAACGCGCCATCATGCCTAATAGCACACTCTTACCCACACCAGAGCCTGCAAAAAGTCCCATACGCTGACCACGACCCACCGTTAACAGTGAGTTGATTGCACGCACGCCCACATCCAGTACATCGGTAATAGGAGTACGTTGTAATGGGTTGATAGGTGGAGTGATCAGTGGCGCACGATAGCCTGTATCTGGTGGTGGTAAACCATCTAAAGGATAACCAGAGCCATCTAAAACACGCCCTAACAGCGCATCCCCAAGAGGCAATTGACGACCTTCATTTTCACCACCCGGAGTTGCCTGTGCATAAACACGGGCACCCGGAGTTAATCCCTCGACTTCCTGTAAAGGCATTAACAACATTTGGCTACCGTTGAACCCAACGACTTCACTTTCAACTTCTTCAACAGTTTTACCAATGGTACGTTCTATTAAACACGTAGAGCCAAGGGGCATAACAAGCCCCTTAGCTTCCATGACTAAACCTGTTGCTCTGGTTAAACGACCATATTGACGTACACGCGGAATTTTATTTAAACGCGCTTCTGCATCACTGAGTTTTTCTAACCAACGCCCCAATCTTGCTGTCATTACAACGCCTCCGGAGCAGCAAGACGACAAAGCTCATGCCAACGAGTTGCAATCGTGGCATCGAGATCGCCATCATTTGTCACAACACGGCATCCACCAACATGAATACTGTTATCGGCAACCACTTTCCAACCATGAGCAGAAAGTGAATCACCCAGCTCTTTTTCAATCTGTGGAATATGTTTTGGATTAACTCTTAACTGTGGGTTGTTTGAGAACATCTGTTCTTGTTGCAACATTAAGGTTATTTGCGCTAGTAATGCAGAACCATCACAAACAGCAGGCTGACCTAAAACTTCTTTTGCTGCTGTGAGGGCGATTTGCATTAAACGTGAAGCAATAACACTGTCTAACCCATTTAAAGAGTGCCTAAACTCAGCCAATAATCCTTGCCATTCATTAATTAATGGTGATTGTTGAGCAATGCCTTGGCGAATACCTTCTTCAATACCTGATTGTAATCCAGCCTGATAGCCTTCCTGATAACCCTGGTTTTTCCCTGCCTCAAAGCCCTCAGCGTGGCCCAATTTCTGGGCCTTGTCTTTCATGTCATCAAGCATATTAATTTGCTCAAGAACTTTCTGTTGCTGAACGACTTCTTTTTCCTGTTTTTCGACTTCCTTTTCGTCTTCTGTCGTTTCCTCGACAGTTAATGCCCAATCAGTGAGTTCTTTTGGAACCCAAGGCTTCCAGTTAGTATCAGTATGTTTATCAGACATAGGTATCGTCTCCTCCATGAAGAACAACCTCTCCAGTCTCTGCTAATTTGCGTACCACAAGCAGAATTGCTTTCTGCTCTGCTTCCACTTGAGACATGCGAACAGGGCCGCGAGAACTCAAGTCATCACGCATGATCTCAGCAGCACGTTGCGACATATTGTTGAGGAAGTGATCGCGCAGCTCTTGATCGCATCCTTTCAATGCCACAACCAAGGAGTCGGATTCCACTTCCTGTAGAATGCGCTGGATAGAACGGTTGTCGATATCGATAAGGTTTTCGAACAGGAACATTTCGTCGATAATTTTTTGTGCCAATTCGCCGTCGTAATCGCGAACCGCAGTGATGACATTCTCTTCTTGCTGGCTCTTCATCAAGTTGATGATTTCAGCAGCAGTACGAACACCACCCATTTTACTGCGTTTGAGGTTTTGGCCATCAAGCAGGTTATTCAGTACTTCAGTTAACTCTGCTAATGCTGACGGCTGAACACCACCAAATGTTGCGATACGTAACATCACGTCATTACGTAATTTCTCATCAAACAGGGCAAGAATATCTGCCGCTTGACCCCGTTTGAGGTGAACCAAGATAGTTGCGATAATCTGCGGATGTTCGTCGCGGATAATATCGGCAGCCATTTGTGGTTCCATAAAGTTAAGTGTCTCGATACCCGTTGTTGTTTCACGAGTTTCAGAGATCTCATCTAATAGATTATTCGCACGTTCTTCACCCAAGGCTTTAACCAGAACAGAGCGTAAATAATCGTTCGCATTGACGTTCAATGCTGCGTATTGAACTGCGTCTTCTTCAAAGCTAGCCATAACATCAATCAATTGCTGATTTGAGATATGACGCATTGATGACATTGCAATACTCAGCTGTTGAACTTCGCGTGTACTTAGATGTTTAAATACTTCCGCCGCTCGGTCTTCACCGAGTGTTAGTAACATAACGGCGCTTTTTTCGGTTCCAGTTAAGTTATTACTCATTGCTCTTTACTCATCCATTGACGAATTACCATTGCGACGACACGAGGATCTTTCTCTGCCATTTCACGGATACGTTGGCTCTGCAATTCGGCACTCACACGTTTACGTGCTTGTTTACGTCTTGCTTCGTCATCTAATTCTGCTTCATCAACATCATCTTTAACTTGTAGCTTGGTTTTCAGTACAGCTTTCTGTGCCGCAACTTCAGCTTCACGGCGTTTTTCAAGCTGTGGTTTCACCAGTTTGCGCCATAAGATCCATGCGATGATGACAAGTAATAACCAGCGACCTAAATCTAATGCTTTCGCCAAAATTTCTGGATTTTCCCATACCGGAACGGTGATCACTTTCTCTTCAACATCGTTGAACTGCGAGTTTACGACACTTAAAGAGTCACCACGTTCTTGGGAATAGCCCATCGCTTCACGAACAAGCCCTTCAATTTGCTGAATTTGTTCATCAGTTAGCGGAACAAGTTTAGTTTCAACAATAGGCTCTTCGCCTTCAGCCGCTTCTTTCTTATCTTCAACTGTTTTGTAGTTCACAATAACAGCGACAGAAAGACGCTCAACATTGCCTACTGGACGTTTGATATGGCGAATTCGGCGATCAACTTCATAGTTGGTTGTTTCATCTAAACGGCTATTGCTGTTTGGATTACGCGTTAATGTGCGATTCGTACCTGTACCTGTTGCATTGGCATCATCTGCTTTCTCACCTTCTTGCGCTTTTGGTGCTTCAATAGGCGCTTGAGGTGGAGCAACAGGCTGATTGGATAATGCACCAGGTACACCGCCAGCTAACATGCCACCATTTTGCTCACTTTGGCTCAACTGTTTTGAACGTACCGCGGCTTGGTTTGGTGGTTGGTTTGGTTTGTACTCTTCCGCTGTTTCTTCGGTATGAGAGAAATCAACTTGAGCCGTCACCTGTGCATGAACATTTCCACGACCTACAATTGGGCCTAATAACGTTTCAATGCGTTGCTGGTAACGATTTTCTAGCTCTTGAACATATTTCAGTTGGGTAGAGTTAAGGTCACGACCCATTGCATCAGGTTGTGTCAATAATTTACCGCTTTGATCAACGATGGTCACACTGCTGTCAGGCATACCTGCAACACTGCTCGCAACGATATGCACGATGGCATTAATTTGACCTTCATCCAGTGCTCTACCCTGTAAAAGACCCACCGTAACGGATGCAGAAGGGGATTTCTGTTCACGAACAAAAAGAGATGGCTTTGGTAGTGCTAAATGAACACGAGCATTTTGTACAGGACCTAATGTCTCGATAGTGCGAGCAAGCTCACCTTCAAGTGCACGTTGATAGTTAATCTGTTCACTAAATTGGCTGATCCCGAACTTTTCTTTATCTAACAGTTCAAAACCGGCAGCACCGCCTTTTGGAAGTCCCGCTTGCGCGAGTTTCAGGCGTAATTCATGAACCTGATTGTCAGGCACCATAATCGCCGCGCCATTTTGTGACAAGCGATAAGGTACATTCATCTGTGTTAACTGTGTGACAATTTCGCCACCGTCTTTATCGCTAAGATTACTATAAAGCACTTTATAATCAGGGCTTTGTAACCATAAAAATGCAGCAACAAAAATGGCAATAGCCGCCGAACCCGCAATAATGAGCGGAATTTTCGGATCGGCTTTTATCCGGTTAATAATGGCGTTAAAACCCTTATTCTGGTTCACAACGTCGGTTTTTTCGGCATTCATAGACAATCCTTGCCTTGTAGTTCGGGATGAATACTAAAAGCGTGGCGTAACAAAACAGACTCCCCTTACGCAAATAAATAAACCTACTCTCAGGTGTCTCATTATTGGCCTTTTGCGTTTCATTTAATGGCGTAATTAGCCCTTAACTTTTGCGTTAATTACTCGCTTTGGAATGAAGCCCCTGTGTTAGGGTATAACTCGGTAAGCGTGTTGGTTCACTTCCTTACTATGACATTGATTCAGTAATTGAATTAGATGATTAACGCAGAGGTTTATATGTCAATTCCAGCTATTGAAAGTGTTCTGGATAAAATGCAAATCCAGACTTTGCAAGCATCCAATATTGCGAAACCCCAGCCAGTACAAGCAGGATTTGCAACTCAGCTTGTTCAAGCCGTGGGTAAAATTAATGAAACCCGAATGAATGCAACCAACAAAGTTCAAGCGTTTACCTTAGGTACACCGGGTGTTGAATTAAACGATGTGATGGTGGATATGCAAAAATCCAGTATCTCATTACAAATGGGCGTACAAGTGCGCAATAAGCTGGTAGCCGCTTATCAAGAAATCATGTCCATGCAGGTGTAGTACCTTATCATTTGATAAAGGTGACTTTTCTTTTATATAGCTATTCTTTTATATAGCTATAAAGAAACACCTAATCAAAACAGAATGGGGCATCTTGCTCAATATCATTGAATGGATGATATAAGCTTTCGAATGTGATTAAACATTCGAATACTTATACTATTGTCTGTTATTTATGGTGATGAGTGCCCCGATTTGTGCACAAAGGATAAACACATCATTTTATTGATGTGTGCTTTTGCACATCTAGATTAAAGTATATTAAAGCCACTCACTCTTTCATTATTTAATTTTTCAAATTTTAGCTTCAATCAGTTTCTAATGATGCATTACATTGTTTTCTGATCTCTTTGATATTTCTTGATAAATCATCACTGTATATTTCAGGATAAAAGAAGTAACTCACGGAAATATCATAATTTCCTTCTTCATTTTTCTTGTATTGAACTTTCTGATCTTGGTTTATGATATCTCTAGAACTAAAATAAGAACGTTGAATATTATTTTCATCATAAGTAAGAAATCCACCATCGCTGGTAGTAACTACTTTTTTATATTGGCTATATTGAGAATCAAGATTTTTGATAATATCATTATCTTTAACTTTAAATTTATTTAAATCATTTGTTTCATAGGAGTAGACGACGCCATACAATCCTGTAAACTTTAATTCTTTGAATTTATTATAAAAATAAACTTTATAATTTCCTTCTTTTTTTCCATCAATAATTTCATCAAAGGTTATTGCCGTCATTGGGCAGGTTGAGGGATATTTATCGATAGGTTTTATTACGAAATTTGTTTTCTTCTGAAAATCATTAAATGACATTCCCCATGTTAATCCTAATGGAGCGGGTTCGTTATAAATAGCCGTTTCTGCACAGACGCCAAAACTAATTAACATCATACAGCCTATAATCATTTTCTTTTTCATAGCTATCTCATATTTATTACTATCTATGTGTAAAACCTAGATATAGGAAATCACATTGATTAATTATCTGTTATTACAGATTTTGACTACCCAATACATCTTAGATTCTTTATCTGCTTTATAAGCTTTCAACACACCAATGGACAATTTTTTTAACTGGTCAATAGCTGACATCTTAAGTAAAGGTACTTATAAATAAACCTAACGATAATAGCCTGAAGTTCAGGGGGCACTAAGCAGAATAATATAAAGTGGTGCTACTAAAATAAGACTTATCGCTTGTAGTGGCATTACTGCGATTGTTTTTAATGTGTCTGATGGCTTTAAATGTTTGGAATAATAATTAACGTTGGCAAAAACGGGTTTAGGTAAGGAATATTTTTCTAATAATTCATCTTTATTGGATAAATTAACCATCTCTCCATTAGCATAAAATTTTCCAATAATAAAAAATCTATTTTCATAATTAGGTATCTGATTTTTAATCATTTCCTCATCATTATTAGACTGATAGTTGCTTCTATAAAAATGATAAGTACTAGCAAGATCATCGAGTTCATCTATAGTGAAATCTTTAGGATCTAAATAAATCATATAGCTACCGTTAACAACATTCCCCATTATTCCTAGGCTAGCACTAAAATAAATCACTTTTTCATTATATTTAGATGTGGCGAATTTTTTTAACGCAGTGATAGCCTCACCTTTAAAATGATAATTAATAGAATCACTAACAATATATAAATTATCATTTTCGATAAGTGCTGATTTAACCTTAATGACATCTCCACTTTTGTTGCTATCAATTTGTGTATATGAAGAACAGGCATTAAGAAATAAAATCATCAATAATATTTTAAAAAATATTTTCATTGAAACCTCCATGTTAAATAAGTTTTTAAATCTTATTAGAGAGTTATAGTGAATAATACTTAAATATAATTAAAGTATAGCAGAGGGTGGATAAAGTTAAATTTTGCAAAGAGAATTATTGTGAAGAAATTCAAATTAAAATGTGAAAAGGCAATTGACAAAAATACGGATTAAATAACAAATCCATACTAGACCTTCCTCTTAGTGTAAGCCCTATCATCTTTTTAAACGTGATTTAAGGAGATGATTATGTGGGAACTTCTAAGAGATAATTGGTTTATTTTGATGTTATTACTTTGTCCGTTAATGCACCTCTTTATGCATAAACATCATCATGGCGAAAACAGTTCACATGATTGTTGTAAGAATAAAGAAGAAACAACGGCAACAGAAAAAAAGAAAACACATTTAGATGCTTAAGAATGCGACTTTATATTGCTTTTGAGCTAAATAATGAGATTTAGCTCAATTCTATTTCTTGAGATGTACATTATCCCTCTGATTTAGCTGTACCTTGATGAAACCGTAGTTGTAATCACTTTGAACATTTTTTATAAAGTTCTTCCATCGGTTTTTTTTCGCTTTTTTCTATTTTATTTTTTCTTTATTTGACTAATCGTGAATATGTTATGTGTTATTTACTTTTATCTGTTTGATTATATTGTCATTATTTTATTTTCTGAAATTTAGTATAGAGGTTGTTATTTAGTAATCATACTGTATATTTAAACAGTCTTTTGAGTGCGTTAAATAATGGAAATGTAAATAAGGATATTACTATGACAACTGTAACTACAAATAAAGCGCTTGTTTTAAGCGGTGAAAGTAAAAATGCCATTTTAACGTTAGATGAGCAAATCGTTAATTGTATTGGTGAAGATGCCCAAATTATTCATACCGGTAAGAAAGCTAAAATTTATGATAATGAAGGCACTGAATATGACGAAGATAAAGGTACTATCAAGCACGGCAAAAATTCACTTTTTATTACTACTGGTGAAGAAAGTTTTGTCGAAGCTTCAAGTCAATCAGTAACTTTCTCGTCAGGGCAAAAAGCGGAGATTTCTCATGGCTATGATTCAGATGAAAATGGAACTCCGTTAGTAAAAAATACCATTGCTATTACAACAGGTAATGAAGCTATTATTTATAGTAATGCAGAAAATTCAGTTGGTATCTCAACGGGTGATCATACTTGGGTGCAAGATCTTGCGCAAGGAAGTATCGGTATAGCAACTGGAAATAACGCTAATGTTGTCTCTGAAGGAAATTTTAAAGCAGCTGCAATTTTTGGTGATCATTCCGGAATTAGTGGATTTGATGCAAGTTGTTCCGCTTTTGTAGGTGGGCAAAATTGTTCTGTTAATATTGGTCGTAATGGATTGTTGCTGTCTGAATTTCCTTTAGAAGCATTAAATGCGGGTGTCAATTCAGTCGTTGTGGTGGGTTGGCATGATGGTGAGCGTAAACGTTTCTCGACTTATTACCAAGGAACGGATTTTGAAGGTAATATTGAATGGGTTACAAAAGATCCTGAAACAGGGAAGAAAACAAAACACTTTAGAAGTAACACCTATAAAACAACAGAGTTAGGTGAATTAGTGCTAACTGGAACTTATGAAAGTGAAAAAGATATTTCTTGGCAAAAAGACTAATGTTTGCTTAAAGAAAATTTAAAACGCTTTAAAGCTCAATAATGTTATTGGGCTTTTTCTAATGAGCCGTATTTAATCGTATTTTAAACCGCAAAAAATAAAATCAGCTCACATACAAATATGAATAGGTATGATAGTACTAAGGTTTTTATAACTTGATGAAAAAATAATGGGATTACTGGTTAAAGCACTGATAGGTGCGTTTGTTGTGGTATTAATCGCTGTTTTATCGAAATCTCGTCATTACTATATTGCGGGATTGGTTCCGCTATTTCCCACTTTTGCGCTTATTGCACACTATATTGTTGGCTCTGAACGCTCTATTGAAGCGTTACGCACCACCATTATTTTTAGCCTGTGGGCTGTTATTCCTTATCTGGTTTATCTAATTTCACTTTATGTGATGATTAACTATGTAAAATTATTTACGGCACTGGCTACGGCAGTGATTTGCTGGGTTATTGCTGCTTGGTTACTTATTCAATTATGGAACAAATTTCATGGATAGGGCCTTTGCTCTATCCTATTTATTGGCATGTTGAAAAATAAAAATAGAGAGAATATGAGAAAATCACTGCAACAAAAAATAATTCAAATATGTAATGATAAAATATCAGTCAAAGGAGAGGGCGTGGGATTATCTTTTTATGCTTTTTTTGCAAATAAAAATGACAACCCTGAATTATTAATGGAAGCTGCAACATGGTGGATTATGACACATAAATTGGATCACTTTGAAAAAGCAGTAAAAATAAAGAAAATGATCCAATCAGAAATGGATTGTGATGCTTAAAATGTCCTCTATCGCTTTAATCTTTTTATAAAACGATTTTATTAAACTAAAAATTATTGATTATTATCACATTAAAGCGGGTCATAAACGGCTATGGTAATTACATGATTAATAACGTAAACGGTGATGATATGGAATATTGGTTTATTGCGTATAAAGTGCGTTCCAGAAATGGTGATACCTACGCCGGACATAAAATTGTAGAAACAGAAAGTGGGATCACACCCCATATTGCGTTAGATAAAGCATGTCAGGAAGTTGCCGAAGGGGCACAAGCTGATATTCCTGCGGTGAGAGTAGTTGCTTTTAATCGTTTATAAGACATTCTACCTAATAGAAAATCCTGCATTTTATTAATGTGGGATTTTTTTTATTTTAAATTTAAAAATTGGTTATTTTATGCACTATATTTAGAAGCTAATTTACTAATAGAAATAATAAAAAATAAAGATTTTATTTAGATTATTTAATTACCTTGATCTGATAGAGTTTTTTTATTTCTTTTACTTAAATGAAATTCAATTATGTGATCTCAGCTCTACTAATTTACTTTTAATAATTGAATAAAAAAAGGCTTATGGTTAATGTGCTGGTGGGCTAAGGAATAGCTCAATACAAGGAAATAAAAATCATCATTGTGATTTTTAGGTTATTAATAAAAGGAAATTTAAACTATGACAGTATTAACCGTTTATTTATGTGGTACCGGCTCTAACTCATTTGATAATAATAATCCGACCTTTTGGCAAGGCGAATTAGTTTCCACTTTAGCGCAAAACAACCAAGGACGAGAGTTTGCACAGTGGTTTATTGTTGATGGCCCAGGTAGTGGCAATCTGCAAGAAGATGATTTATGGGTTGAAAGCCCTAATTACTCTGATATCAAAGGTTCGCTATTTGGTAGTGGTTGGGAAGAAAATGTTAATCACGCACTTTGCTTAATGAAAGGTAACTTTGATTGGCAACGTGAAAAATTGACAGAAGAGCAGTATAACCAACTGAAAAAAGCGGGCATTCCTATTGAAGATGTCAAAGTAACAGGCTCTTTTTTATGGCGTAAATATGACTATGGCGATCGTCAAGTCACTCAACAACAACTTCAGCAGCAAATTATTCGTATCTTCCGCAAAGATGGCATTATTCCAACACAAGTTAACTTAGTGGGTTGGAGTCGTGGTGGTATTACTTGCCATATGTTAGCGAATGCAATGTTGGCAGACTCTCAATTAAAAGATATCCCTGTGAACATTTTTGCTATCGATCCTGTTCCGGGTCCACTGAATTTCCAACCTGAAAAAGTGGCACTTGGTAAAAACGTCAAAGAATATGTCGGATTTTATGCAAAAGATGAGCGCTCTAAAGGATTTACTTGTGTTATCCCAACTGTTGCTGCTGATACTAAAATGCATATTTTCCCTATTTCAGGACGTCATGCCACATTAGTGGGTAATGCTTCTATTGATGGTAGTGAAGGTGAAAACGCATTATATGCACCAGGTTTAGTGGTTCGTCATTTTGCAGAAGTTTGTTTAACTCGTTGGGGTTGTGATTTAGCCAATAAATTAGCTTTAACGGATGCACAAATTACGGGCTATCACACCGATATTGCTAATGATGCAGATAAATATACAGCAATGCGTCGTAAAACTTATTCTATTCATGAAAGTACGGGTAAAGACGAACGTAAAGTTTCATTAGGTAAAGAGGGTAAAGCATTCTCTGAGATCGTTGGCGTACAATATGATCCGTCAGTAGGCTTAACAGCGGATTATTTATCAAATCATCAACTCTATGATGTGATTAAATAAATTATTATTTATCAGATTATTATGAGCTAATAAGTCGCCCACAGTGAAGTGGGCGATTTCTATTTCAATCACTATCACATTATTTATCACAGTTTCTTACTAGGAAAATGATTGTTGATTTAATATACTTCCTTTCGAGAGCTAACAGAATTTTATTAGACATAGACAGACTGTAGGAGGTTTCTATGCCTGAATTTACTGTTAGAGTTGAATTATCTGATCCTGAAAATGCAGATTATGTGTTATTAACACAAAAGATGGTAAAAGAAGGATTTAAAAAAGAGATCGATGGTTTGAAAGGTAAATATGTCCTGCCTCTTGCAGAATTTAATTACCATACTGAAACTAAAGATCATAAAGAAGTTATCGAGTTGGCTTTTTCGATTGCAGAAAAAATAACCTTAAATCCAGCCATTTTAGTGACTGAAGTAAAAAATAGAGCGTGGAAAGGGTTAGAACGACTTTAAGATTATCTTTCTTGAAGTCTATAAGAGAAGTCATCAAGGCTCGTGGGGAGTCTGAACGTATTTAGATTAACGGCTTTATTGCCTATTTTTCTGTATTGAGTCTCTATTCTTCTTCGTTTTTACTATAAAAACGCACTATCAACATTACTATTTCACTCTTTATATTCAACCAAGCGATGAAACAAAGTTCTTGTCGATGATATTGCATTATCATTGATTGTTTTTTATTACTTTAAACTGCGGGATAAAGCGCATGAATTGGATTTTAAAATCATTCTCACAACTCACGACAGATGAGCTTTACGCTATTTTGGCATTAAGAAATCAGGTTTTTATTTGTGAACAGCAATGTGCTTATCAAGATCTGGATGGGGTAGACCAAAATACATTACACCTATTTGCCAAAGAGGAAGAGAGTCAGCAACTTATTGCTTATGCTCGTTTGTTGCCGCAAGGTATCGCATTTAAAGAAGCTTCAATAGGGCGGGTTATTGTTGCTCAAAATCAGCGGGGAAGTGGTATTGCGCATCAGTTAATAAAAGAGGCGATTGCAACTACGTGTCGTCAATTTAACACCCATACAATAAAAATAATGGCACAGGCATATTTAGTCTCATTTTATCAATCACATGGTTTTGTTATCGATTCAGAAACGTATCTTGAAGATAACATTCCACATATTGATATGGTGTTAGTGCAATCTATACAATCTATGTAATCAAAAATCAAAAATCAAAAATCAAAAATCAAAAAACAAAAATCAAAAAACAAAAATATAAAAAGGTAAATGTTAATTTTTACGTTACCGATAACAAGTTAAGTTGAATAATAAGAGTGACTTTTTCTAAGTAAAGACGCCATTAGCTAATAAAACCGCTTTTGGCGCAGAGGAGAGTTATTTAAGATTGAGATCAGGATAATAACTATGTTCTGTAAACTGACCATAGCTATTTTGTACCCTCTGCTCTTGTTCAGTCTGTCTTATTAATATACCAAGCTCATCTAGACGAGCCCGTAATAAATTTCGCGTCTCATTTTCGTTTTCTAAGATTTTCTTTAGCATATCCGTGAGGCGTTGTTGTAGTCTCAGCTCACCGTCAGCTGGTTTTATCATCTTAGTGATACTTTCAACGCTTTTTAAATAATCCATTTCCATTTCTATCAGCTTGTCCCATTGCTGATCTTTGGCAAGCGTTAACATTTGCTCACTTGATTTTAAAACCTGCTCGTAAGCCGCCATAATATCCATATTGTTGTCCACTCTAATTTAATAAGAATTAATCTGTGTGCCGATTTGTTGCCAAGCATCAGAAATTTCAGTTAAGAGCTTGATGACTTCATGAATTTTTTCTGGGTTATTTTTTAAGTTAGCATCGAGTAGCTGATTAACCATATAGTCATAAAGGAGCTCCAGATTCTCTGCAAGCTCGCCCCCTTTCTCTTTATCCAGACCTTGTTTTAATCCGTTGCCAATAATATTAATGGCTTTAGAAATATTTTCGCCTTTACCCGCGATATTTCCTTGTTCCATTAATATTAATGCACGGCGAAGGGCGCTAAGCGCCCCATTAAATAGGATCTGGATCAGCTGGTAAGGCGTGGCATTTAAAATCTCGCTTTCAACGTCGATTTGAGCATACATTTTACTGGCTGATTGTTGATACATAGTGTCCTACTTTTAAAAAATTACATTAATAAACGGCCGATTGAAGCACTGGAGTTAGTCATGGAGTTAACCATTTTATCTAACTGTTGGAACTGATTTTTATAACGTTCCATCGTGGCTGCAATATTACGTTCCGTGTTTTTAATTTGGCTATCTAATGTTTTCTTGCGTTTTTTTACACCATCAGTGGCAATATCTAAAGTACCATCATTAGATTGCAGGGTTTTTTTCAGGTAATTATAGGTTTGAGTACCAAAACCAGTTTCTTTACCATCACCCATAAAAAACTCTTTCACGTTAGCCGGTTTTTCTTTTAACGCTTCATCCAGTTTTTTGCTATCGATATCTAAAGAGCCATCAACCTTAAATTTAATACCCATTTTATTCAGGGTATCCATATCTGAGGTGCCTTGTGAGCTTGTTACAAAGCTTTTTAGCTCAGACATAATCATACGGCTGGTAGTATCACCGAGTAATACACCATTATCTTTAGATGCCGCTTCACCTTTCTCTACTTGAGTATATTTAGTCAGAGATTTATAGGTGCTGTTTAACTCGTTATAAGCGTCTGTCCAAGCTTGGATAGCTTTTTTCATTGGCTCAATATCACGAGCAACAGTCACTATTTCAGGCTTATCAACGGCGTCTTTATTATCGTCAGTCTTTTTCTTAAGGTTTAAGATGATCCCTTCTGGAGCATCTTTAATCTCATTAGTTTGACGTTCAATATCAATACCGTTAATCGTTAATTGTGCATTATTTGCTTTAACGATCTCTTGCATTGCTCCACTGTTTGTTTTAGTGGAATAACTAAGAAAGTCATTAAGTTCACTATCACCTTCAACAGTGATTTCCATTTGTGAGTCAGTACCTTCTTTACGAGAAGTCAGTACTAAATGGTTAACGCCATCTTTTGCTTTAACGATAGTGGCAGAAACATTACCCTCTTTTTTATTGATTGCATCACGCAATTCAATCATTGAGGTTTGTTCATCAGTTAATTTAATTCTTAAAGGTTCTTTTTCACCTGGTTGAGTAATTACTAATGTACGTGTTTTACCCTCGCCTAAAGGGTCGCCAATAGGCATTTTTACGTCACTAACAGCTCTTGATTTTAATGTTTGTGCATGAGCTAGTTCTTTGATTGAAACGGTATAGTTACCAATACTGGCTTTACCATCCGTCGTCACTTTAAAAGCATCAAACTCATCGTCTACTTTGGTTGCAACAATCTTATCGAATTTCTTTAAATCTTCTGATGCTTTTTGTAACTTATCAAGTTGGCTACGAATTTTACCGTAAGCGGTAATTTGCGCTTCGTAGCTTTTCATCTGTTTATCAAGGGGTTCAAGGCGCTTATTTTCCGCCGCCTCTAATTGTGCCAATGTTTGGCTAAGAGGCATCCCTGAGCCCACGCCTAATGAAGCAATACCAGCCATACCGGTCTCCTTTCTGTGTTCGTAAAATAATCCTCAAAAAGCGTTATCGGTAGAATCGGCGAAAAGTTTACGTCTATTTGGTATTTTTGATGACTGAAACAGGCTGCCATATAGAAGCCTTTTATTGCTATTGATGACCAAAGTCGAATTTTGATCACTGAAAAATGGCTTGAGATAAAAATTTAATAAAAAAATAATAAATTAATTTTCTTATTTATCATCGGCTTGATGTTAATTCTATAAAAAATCGCAGAAATATTTGTAGGAAAAGTTAAAGGTTGTATGTGGGGTGCCGATAAACTTGTTGCCGGTGATTGACACCGTAAATGAATAGGCAAACTTTTATTTTATCGACTTGATTTTAAAGGAATCTAGCTATGGCACAAGTCATTAATACCAACTATCTATCTCTGGTAACTCAAAACAACCTGAACAAATCTCAGGGAGCTTTAGGAAGTGCAATCGAGCGTCTGTCTTCTGGTCTGCGTATCAACAGCGCTAAAGACGATGCAGCGGGTCAAGCGATTGCTAACCGTTTCACTTCTAACATCAACGGTTTAACTCAAGCTTCACGTAATGCGAACGATGGTATCTCTATCGCTCAAACGACTGAAGGTGCTCTGAACGAAATCAACAACAACTTACAACGTATCCGTGAGTTAACAGTTCAAGCTAAAAACGGTACTAACTCTAATTCAGATATCGAATCAATCCAAAACGAAGTTAAAGAACGTTTTGACGAAATCACTCGTATCTCTGAACAAACTCAGTTCAACGGCGTTAAAGTACTGAGCGGCGAAAAAGCTGAGATGGTTATCCAAGTAGGTACCAACGACAACGAAGTTATCAAATTTAACTTAGATAAAATTGATAACGGTACTTTAGGTGTAGATAGCGATAAATTATTTACCAAAACAGCAGGTACAGGTAAAGTTGTTGCTGAAGGTAAATCAGTTTCTGCAACAGATGTTGATGGAACTGCAACAGCCGGTTTTGCTGATGCAACAATTAAATCTGTTGCTGAATATAAAGAAGATGGCACACCTGTTGCTGATAAATATGTTGTTACTTATGATGATGGCTCTAAACATATCGCAACTAAAGGTGCTGTAACAGCAGATAAAGTTGCTTTAACTAAAGGTGATGCATTCGTTGCTGACGATGGTAAAGACAAATTTACTGTTGATGCAAAAGCATTAGAAACTTTAGATTCAGCAATCAGCAAAGTTGATGAAACTCGTTCTAAATTAGGTGCGATTCAAAACCGTTTTGAATCTACTATCACTAACCTGAACAATACTGTTAACAACTTATCTGCTTCACGTAGCCGTATCTTAGATGCTGACTATGCAACAGAAGTTTCTAACATGAGCCGTGGTCAAATCCTGCAACAAGCTGGTACTTCAGTACTTGCTCAAGCAAACCAAGTACCACAAACTGTTCTGTCTCTGTTACGTTAATTCGTACACTGACACAAAAGATACCTTTCTATATCCAAAAGGTCCTCGTAAGAGGGCCTTTTTTTGTTTTTTTGTGGTAAAGCATATCTATATTTTTCCTTCATCTATTTTCAAAAATTATTTCAACGTAGCTTTTTTCCTAAAGAAAACGATAAAAATCATTTTATGTTGCAGTGATTGTAACAACCCACTAGTGTGTTACATATCGTGTAATATGGGTTTAAAGATGATAAAATCATTTGGGCATAAAGGATTAAAACAGCTTTTTGAAAAGGGTATTACATCTGGCGTTCTTGCTCAGGATGTTGAACGAATTAATGATAGACTACAAGCGATTGATGTAGCTCAAAACATTAGCGAACTCAATCGCCAAATCTATAAACTTCATAAATTGAAAGGTGAGCGTGAAGGATATTGGTCGATTACAGTAAGAGCAAATTGGCGTATTACTTTCCAATTTATTAACGGTGATGCCTATATTCTAAATTATGAGGATTATCATTAATGAAACAATTTAAAATTTCACATCCCGGCGAAATTATTGCGCGAGATTTAGCTGATATGGGAATTAGTGGGCGCCGTTTTGCTTTAAATATTGGTGTAACTCCTGCAACTGTATCTCGTCTGTTAACAGGTAAAACAGCATTAACACCTTCATTAGCGATCCGTATTGCAGCCGCATTAGGAAGCACACCTGAATTTTGGTTACGCCTTCAAAGTATTTATGACTTGAGACAATTAGAAGATCAAATAGATACTTCTAAAATTGAAGTCTATGGTGAAGTTGCTGATTTAGTAGATAGACAATCGTATTCGTCATAATCCAAACTCAGCGTTGTTGACTACGTTTACTCGCACTGGTCACATGCTTATGTATGTGACCAGACTTTTTAAGGAATAGATTTACTTGTTGCCTAGTTTTATACTTTGGATTATTTAGAGTATAGACTCTTGTTATTTTATCTTTAAACCCACTCTTTTTTAGTTTTTATTTTTCTCTCAATTTAATTCTCTTTTCTTTTAAATCAATAAGTTCTTAAAAATTAACTGACTGGCTTTTATTGCTATTTTCGCGACGCCAAAAACCGTAAAACCCTCGAAATTGATGACGATAGTGTTTAGGCAACGTTATTACAGTGGCGTAATAACAAACCTATTCATGAAAAAAATTTTAAAATCAAGTCGAAGGAATATCGTATGGCACAAGTTATTAATACCAATTACCTGTCTTTAGTGACTCAAAATAATTTAAATAAATCACAAGGCGTTTTAGGCTCAGCTATTGAGCGTTTATCTTCTGGTCTGCGTATCAATAGCGCAAAAGATGATGCCGCAGGTCAAGCGATAGCTAACCGTTTTACTTCAAATATAAATGGTTTAACACAAGCCTCTCGTAATTCAAATGATGGTATTTCAGTTGCTCAAACCACAGAAGGAGCATTGAATGAAATTAATAACAACTTACAACGTATTCGTGAACTGACCGTTCAAGCTAAAAATGGCACTAATTCAAATTCTGATATTAGTTCTATTCAAAATGAAGTTACTGAGCGTTTCGCTGAAATCGATCGTATTTCTGAGCAAACCCAGTTCAATGGTGTGAAAGTATTGAATGGTGATACCGAAATGACCATCCAAGTCGGTACCAATGATAAAGAAACGATTAAATTTAAATTGGATAAAATTGATAATGATACTTTAGGGGTTGGGAACGATAAATTATATACCGAAACAACGACTAAAAAAGGTGTGACTGAAAAAGGTACGGCTATTACAACTCAAGCCGATCTTAATAAAGTTTTAACAGGCGCAACTAAAATGTCAAGTGGTGACACTTTATCTACCTATAAAGAAGATGGTAAAGAAGTCAATGGAAAATATATCTATCATGATAATACTAATTCTAAAGACTATTTAGTTTCAGCATCTGACCTCCAGTTAACAGGTGCTTCAAATGATGAAGTGAAGATCAAGGCAACATCGGCAGTAACAGCTAACGAATTTACTGCCAATGCGGGTGTCGATGTAAAAACACTCACTGTAAATGATGATGCACTTGCAACATTAGATAGTGCAATTAATAAAGTTGATGAAGCGCGTTCTAAATTAGGTGCGGTACAAAACCGTTTTGAATCTACTATTAATAATTTAAATAACACTGTGAATAATTTATCGGCTTCCCGTAGCCGTATTTTAGATGCGGATTATGCAACAGAAGTATCAAATATGAGCCGTGGACAAATTCTGCAACAAGCAGGTACTTCAGTATTGGCTCAAGCAAACCAAGTTCCACAGTCTGTTCTTTCTTTATTACGTTAATCTTCTCTTTAAATAATCCTCAATTGACACCCACTGCAATTTTTGTAGTGGGTGTTTTTTTCATCAAAACAATCGTTTTTTTAATTAATCATTTATGAGTATTTTAACTCGCCAATTAGACGCTAAAATCTCACAAAATAAAATACTATGATTTATATGTTATTTTTTTATGAACAGAATGCATATTCAATGCGTTGATTTCTTTTAATGAGATAAAATATCAATTTAATTAACGGTTTTTCTAAGGATTAAGACCGAGTGTTTTAAGGTAAAGTAGTTCTCGTAATGCAATGACAAATTAATTTATCAATGAAAACCCAACTTTTGCTGAAAATTTGGCATAGGTGAAAAAGAGGCGCTTTTGCTTCACTGTTCAGCCGATTGCTAAATCTATTTCGCCAGATAATGGTTTCCGGTCTTTTATCCAAAGGTGTCTTTTGTTGTGAGTGATTTGTATACCGCCGAAGGCGTGATGGACAAAAATAGCCTCTGGGAGCGATATGTCCCGTTGGTTCGCCATGAAGCATTACGATTACAGGTCAAGTTACCTGCGAGTGTTGAATTGGATGATCTTTTGCAAGCAGGTGGAATTGGGCTGCTAAATGCCGTTGAGCGTTATGACTCAATGCAAGGTGCTGCCTTTACCACTTATGCTGTTCAACGTATCCGTGGCTCTATGTTAGATGAGCTGCGCAGTCGAGATTGGGCGCCACGTAGTGTGCGTCGCAATGCAAGAGAAGTAACGCATTCTATTCATCAATTAGAGCAGGATCTAGGACGACCACCATTAGAACAGGAAGTTGCTGATCATTTGCAGATTGAGTTAGCAGAATACCGGCAGATCCTATTGGATACGAATAACAGCCAATTGTTCTCTTATGACGAATGGCATGAAATTTACGGTGAAAGCTGTGAACCGTCTCAAGACGAAGATCATGATGACAATCCATTACAGATGTTATTAGAAAGTGATATTCGCCAAAGAGTCATAGACGCGATAGAATTGCTTCCCGAAAGGGAAAAAATGGTTCTTACTCTGTATTATCAGGAAGAACTTAATTTGAAAGAAATAGGCGCAGTGCTTAATGTCGGGGAATCCCGCGTGAGCCAGCTACACAGCCAAGCCATAAAAAGGCTGCGAGCACGCTTAAACCCAGAGAAATAGAAGTTTTGCTTATTTTTGTTTTTGTTTATTAAGACTACAACACAGGGCTTTATCTCTTATGTCTGTTTCAACACAAAAGAAACGGCCGCTAAGCCGTTACATTAAAGACTATAAACACAGCCAGACTCATTGTCTACATTGCCACAAGGCGCTTGATCGGATCTCTCTCGTATTCAATCGCCAAGTTATCAATAAAGAAGCCATTTCTGAAATGACGGATTTAGTTGATGATGAAACGTGGGAAACGTTACAAGAGAAGTTCTCTGCGCTATGCCGTTTTTGTAGTGAGATTTACTGTAATAGTGAAACTGACTACTTTGACATTATGTCTTTTAAGCAGTATTTGTTTGAACAAACGGAGATGAGCCACAGTACTGTTCGTGAGTATGTGGTTCGTTTACGTCGGCTCGATGAATTACTGACTTCAACTAATTTTCCTCGTCAAGAGTTTACGACAGAGAAAATTCAGTCAGACTTGAGTAAAAAGCTCACTCCCTCTGCATTTAGTAACTACAATATTGCACTACGTAAGTACGAGCAATATCTTGATTGGTGCCAAGAGCCCCCATCAATGAGTAGCAGTCACTAATTGCGCTCAAGAGAGACCTTAAAAGGAGTAGCCTAGCCTGCTCCTTTTTCTTTTCTATTAATTCTAAATCCTTCCTATTTTTTCTTACTCAATTTCTTTTTTATTTCTAAATTTATCTATCAACGATGAAAAGCAATGTTGTACTGAGTAAATTGCATCAATAGATAAAAAAAGCGCCCACAGTGGGGCGCAAGTTTCAGGTATTCATAAAGATATAATTAAATCAACTTCTAGGTTGACTTGGGCGTAAGTATATTTACTAAACTAATTCGTCGCGAATAATAAATATAAAAAGAGTGAGAACAGTCACAGCATTAAAAAAATAACACTTTTAACTATCTCTTTAGAAATAATAGGGTAGCAAAATAAAAAACCACCTTTAAGAAAACAGACTTTAAAGGTGGTCTCAAAGACAAGGAGAGAAAGAGAAGAGAAAATTAACTAATCGTCATTAAGCTTGCATTACCTCCAGCTGCCGCTGTATTAATGCTTAATGCTCTTTCATGTAGTAAACGTTCTAACAATATACCTGTTTCACCACGAGAGAATCCTTGAACAGAAATTATAGCTCCTTTGCGTTGAGCAATTTTCTGGCAAGTTTCACGTAATTGGTCACCATCACCATGGTAAATCACCGCATTTATTTTCAGTGACTCATCATTCCAGTTTTCAGTCAATGTAATGGCTTTTCTGACACTATCAGGTAATTCACGATATGTTTTTTGTGAGAATGGGCTATTAACCACAACAGCATGACAACCAGAAGCGAGAACAGCGGCAATTTGAGTCAATGCATCTTGCTCGTTATCTGAAATACACAACACATTACCACAAGGGACTAATTGATAAGTATTGCGTTCGCCAGTAGGGCCCGGTAATACACGCAGTGTTCCTGCTTGTGATGCAAGGGCATATTTCTCTAAAGCTTCATAATGTGGTTTATCCGCTTTGTTTGATAGCCATTCCATATACTTATGATAAGTCTGTAATAACGTATTACGCATAGAAGTATCAAGAGGAAGTGTTTCATCTTGGCGTGCTAATGTTTGCGTTGCGGCATTTTCAGGGCGTTTAGATAATAAGCGATATAGATAAACAGGGCCGCCTGCTTTCGGACCCGTACCCGATAATCCTTCACCACCAAAAGGCTGAACACCCACAACTGCGCCGACCATATTACGGTTAACGTATAAATTTCCGACTTTGGCATTTGAGGCAACATAAGCAATGGTTTCATCAATACGTGTATGAACGCCCATTGTTAACCCGTATCCGGTTGCATTAATCTCTTCTAATAATGCTGGCAAATCTTGGCTTGCATAACGTACAACATGCAACACAGGGCCAAAGATTTCTTTCTTCAATGAACTGACTTTATCTAATTCAATTAAAGTCGGCGGAACAAAGGTACTGTTACTTTCAGCGTGTTTTGACAAACTATTGTGTGATGCTTGATAAATCTCGAAGCCAGTTGTACGCATAGATTGAATATGTTTCTCTATGCCTGCTTTTGCTTCTTTATCGATAACAGGACCAATATCTGTAGATAGTAAACTTGGATCACCCATTGTTGCTTGAGCCATCGCACCTTTAAGCATCTCGATAGTACTCTCAGCCACTTCTTCTTGAATACATAACAGACGTAAAGCAGAACAACGTTGACCAGCACTATCATAAGCGGATGCCATTACATCAGTTACGACTTGCTCTGTTAATGCAGATGAATCAACAATCATGGCATTTAAGCCCCCCGTTTCTGCCACTAAAGGCACTGGGCGACCTTCGCTGTCTAATCGACCCGCTAAGGTCTTTTGTAAAATATGAGCAACCTCCGTAGAACCTGTAAACATCACACCTCGAACACGCTCATCAGCCACTAAGCGTGCACCAATGGTTTCACCTTGCCCCGGTAGCAGTTGTAGTGCAAAAGAAGGAACACCTGCTTGATGGAAAAGCGCAACAGCTTTTGATGCTATTAAAGGTGTCTGCTCTGCGGGTTTTGCTAGAACGGTATTACCTGCTGCTAAAGCTGCCGCAATTTGTCCGCTGAAGATAGCTAATGGGAAGTTCCAAGGGCTGATACAAACCACAGGCCCTAAAGGTCGATGTGTATTATTATCAAAGTCTTGAGCGACTTGAGCCGCATAATAGTAGAGAAAATCAATGGCTTCGCGGACTTCAGCAATCGCATTACTGTAAGTTTTACCTGCTTCGCGCACGAGTATTCCCATAAGAGGGCCCATTTGTTGTTCCATTAACTCCGCAGCACGGATCAAAAATGAAGCTCTTTGCGCTGGTGGTGTAGCAAACCAGATTTCACCTTTTTCTTGAGCAATGGTTAAGGCAAAATCTGCCTCGGCTTCTGTTGCTTCTCTTACTGTACCGACAATATCAGCATGATTGGCTGGATTTAACACAGATTGAGGTTCTTGTGTTTTCTCTGAAGAATTAAACGTATCACCTAATAAAGGTTCGCAATGTATATTTTCAGTTGCTGATGTTAATAAGGCACTAGAAAGTGATGCCAAGCGATGTTCGTTTGACATATCAATGCCCGGTGAGTTTTTACGTTCATCACCATACAGTTTATGAGGAAGCGGAATTTTAGGATGAGAAAGCCCAACTTGGCCTTCGGCTTGAGCCATTCTATTCACTTCTTTGACCGGATCTGCCACTAATTCATCAAGAGAAATTGTGGTATCAGCAATTCGGTTTACAAATGACGTATTAGCCCCATTTTCAAGTAAGCGACGCACTAAATAGGCAAGTAATGTTTCATGAGTTCCTACGGGCGCATAAATACGACAAGGGCGACCTAGTTTCCCGTCTGCAATTTTACCAACAACTTGAGCATAAAGTGGTTCACCCATACCGTGTAAACACTGGAACTCGTATTGTCCGGGGTAATAGTTTTGACCCGCTAAATGATAAATTGCTGACAGTGTGTGCGCATTATGTGTAGCAAATTGCGGATAAATAAAATTAGGTGATGCGAGTAGTTTTTTCGCACAGGCAAGGTAAGAGACATCGGTATACACTTTGCGAGTATAGACAGGATAATCTTCAAGACCATCAATTTGAGCGCGTTTTACTTCGCTATCCCAATAGGCACCTTTTACTAAACGGATCATTAAGCGACGACGGCTACGACGTGCCAAATCAATCACATAATCAATAACTAATGGACAACGCTTTTGGTAAGCCTGAATAACAAAGCCAATACCATTCCAACCTGCTAATTCAGGTTCAAAACAGAGTTTCTCAAGTAGATCGAGTGAAATCTCAAGTCTATCTGCTTCTTCTGCATCGATATTAATACCAATATCGTATTGCTTTGCTTGTAATGTTAATGAGAGTAGGCGAGGGTAAAGCTCGGACATAACACGCTCATATTGAGCACGGCTATAACGAGGATGTAATGCTGAAAGCTTGATAGATATTCCAGGACCTTCATAAATACCTCTGCCGTTAGAGGCTTTACCAATTGCGTGGATGGCTTGTTGATAGGAGACTAAATAATCTTGTGCATCTTTCTCTGTTAATGCGGCTTCTCCTAACATGTCATAAGAGTAGCTAAAGCCTTTTTCTTCAAGTTTGCGTGCATTTGCGAGTGCTTGAGAAATAGTCTCACCAGTAACAAATTGCTCGCCCATTAAACGCATCGCCATATCAACGCCTTTACGAACTAATGGCTCGCCACTTTTGGTGAGAATGCGATTTAAAGAGTTAGATAGCTTTTCTTCATTATGGGTCGAAACTAATTTGCCTGTGAATAATAAGCCCCATGTTGCCGCGTTCACAAACATAGATTGGCTTTGTCCCAAGTGTGAGCGCCAGTTTCCATGACTGATTTTATCGCGGATAAGTGCATCACGAGTGGCTTTATCAGGAATACGCAATAAAGCTTCTGCTAAACACATTAAGGCGACACCTTCTTGTGAAGAAAGTGAGAATTCCTGTAATAGACCTTGAACTAGCCCTGAGCGTCCAACACCATTTTTCTGTTTACGTAATTTTTCGGCGATGGAATAGGCTAATTTATGCGTTGCTTGGGCTTCATTTTCAGGTAATGTCGCTTGTTGCAATAACATAGGTACAGCTTGTGTTTCAGGTGTCCGATATGCAGAAGTAATTGCTGAGCGTAGAACAGATTGCGGATGAATATGTTCAGCAAACTCTAAGAATGGCTGATAATGAGCGGTTGGTATTTCAGTGCTTTCATCAATATCTTGTTCTGCAAATGTTGAATTACCAAGATTAACCTGATCATTTTCGATTTGTTCTAGATAATCGAAAATAGCCTGCTTAATTAACCAATGCGATGTTCTATCTAATTTCTGTGCAGCTTCTTTTAATCTATTGCGGGTTTCTTCATCAAGTCTAACACCCATTGTTGTGCTACTCATGCAGTGCTCCTATATTCTATTTCTAATTCACAAGTACAGTTACCCGTTATTTTTATTAATATCATTCATGTTGCAACTTTGTGCAACATTGTTAACAATTTATTTATAAATAATGTGAAAGTAGTCAGGTTTTGTGAGTGATTAAAAATAGTGTAATTTATTTTTTCTATATATTTATATATAAATCAATAAATTATATTTATCTTGTTGATGTTTGCATTTATAATGTGTCTTCTAATTAAGACAAATAGTGTGAAGTCATAAACAAAATTTAAACATTTAAACGTTAATTTCTTGTTAAATGCAGTTAACCTATTCTAGGATTGATGTGAATGCTTTATCTGTTGCTGTAAGAAATTATTTTAATTAAAAACTGAAAAGATCATTAATGCGCAACGAAGTGCAACGTTCCTGTACAAGTCAAAAGCATACCGATGATCGGAAACAGATTTATGGAGAACTGCAATTATGGCCTTAACTTCGCCAATGCTAATTACATTTACGATCTATATCTTGGGTATGCTTTTTATTGGCTACCTTGCTTATCGTTCAACAAAAAACTTTGATGATTATATTCTTGGCGGTCGGCGACTGGGCAGTGTTGTTACTGCGCTTTCAGCGGGTGCTTCAGATATGAGCGGCTGGTTATTGATGGGATTACCGGGCGTGGTTTTTTTCGCCGGTATTTCAGAAAGTTGGATAGCTATCGGGCTCTGTTTAGGTGCGTGGCTAAACTGGCGTTTAGTTGCTGGGCGTTTACGTTTGCAAACTGAGAAAAACAATAATGCATTAACGTTACCCGATTATTTGACATCGCGTTTTGATGATAAAAGCAAAATGCTACGTATCATTTCAGCACTTGTTATTCTTACTTTCTTTACTATTTATTGTGCATCAGGTGTAGTTGCTGGTGGAATGTTGTTTGAATCTACATTCCATATTCCTTATCACGAAGCGATGATTTATGGTGCACTTGCAACGATTGCATATACTTTTTTAGGTGGTTTTCTTGCTGTAAGTTGGACTGATACTGTTCAGGCAACGTTAATGATTTTTGCTCTGATCTTGACACCTATTATTGTTATTTTCTCAGTAGGTGGCATTGATACTTCTATTGCTATCATTAAAGCGAAAGATCCATCTTATTTGGATATGTTTAAAGGGCTTGATTTTATCGCCATTATTTCATTATTGGCATGGGGATTAGGTTATTTTGGACAACCTCATATCCTTGCACGTTTTATGGCGGCTGATTCTAACCAAACTATTCGTAAAGCTCGCCGTATTGGTATGACGTGGATGATCCTTTGTTTAGGGGGAACTGTTGCGGTTGGATTCTTTGGTATTGCTTACTTTGAAATGAATCCAGCACAAGCGGGTGCGGTAACGGCTAAAAATGAACGTATCTTTATGGAGCTGGCTTCACTGCTCTTTAATCCGTGGATTGCTGGTATTTTATTATCTGCAATTTTAGCGGCGGTAATGAGTACACTAAGCTGTCAATTATTAGTCTGTGCAAGTGCGTTAACTGAAGATTTATACAAACCATTTATTCGCAAAAGTGCGAGCCAAAAAGAGCTAGTTTGGGTAGGGCGTGGCATGGTGTTATTAGTTGCGATTATTGCCATCTTCTTAGCGCGTGATCCTAACAATAAGGTGCTTGATTTAGTCAGTAACGCGTGGGCAGGTTTTGGTGCCGCCTTTGGTCCAGTGATCCTTATTTCTGTTCTGTGGAAACGTATGACCCGTAATGGTGCTTTTGCCGGAATGTTGATTGGTGCTTTGACCGTGTTAGTGTGGATGCAATATAAATGGTTTGGTTTATATGAAATTATTCCTGGTTTTATCTTTGCCTCTATCGCTATCGTTGTTATTAGTTTAATGGGTAAAGAGCCAAGCAAAGAAAACCAACAACGCTTTGATGAAGCTGAAACTCAATATCAGAATACATAATAAAATATAGAAAAATAGATAAATAAAAGGCCACTTTATTTTTAATAAGGTGGCCTTTGTTATGTAATATCATAATAAACTAAAAATAGAGTGTGATTTTAAATTTTTAACACTGGTAACTTATTCATAATATTCATATTCATGGTAGACAGTGGCAGTACTTGTGTCGATTAATTTATCATCTTTTCTTACTTCACTTACCATATCCCAGATTAAGCAATTATTATATTTATCCCATTCTCGACAGGTGTTGTCATATTCTCTTATATCATCATATAGACTGGTAAATATTTGCATCTGGCGCAAAATTCGACCATCTTTATCATAATTAAATTCTAATATAACGCCACTATGATCCATCGCTTTTAAAAGGCGCCCTTGTTTATCATAATAATATTTAATTGAATTGCCTTGATTTTCAGCCGTGGATTTAATAATTGTTTCTGCTACAATTTTTTTATTATTGTATATTAGTTCAGCAAAGTCAGTGCCAATTAATGAGCCATCATCATCATAAAAATGAGATGTTTTATCTATCAACTGATTTTGATTGTTTTTTCCATAAAATTCAACTAGATAAAGAGAGTGTGTTCTATGTCTGTTTTTTAACTGATATTTATACTTAATGTTATAAGGTGTAGACATTCTTAAAAGATTTGTCTCAATATGTTCATGAATATATTCTTGTGTAGAAAAATCATATTTAGTAAGAACGCCACATTCATCAAATTGTGCCTCTCCTTTAAAGGCTTTAAGTCGGCCTTTTTCAGGTAATTTGCTGGTGGTGATAATTGTTTTTATTGGGCCATAATTGAAATCAATCATTATGAACATATTGTTAGATGCATTCACTTGTTTTTGTGATTGCTCACAAGATGTTGATATCGCAGAAGCAGGAAATGTAATAAAAAGTGTGCATAAAGAAAAAATAAAAAATAATGGAAATTTCATATAATGAACCATCTTAAATTTTATTAAAAGAGAACATGCGATAAAGCATATTCATCATTAATTGATTTAAGTAGTTTTACACAAATTGTTTTTTAATGAAAGTATCACGAGGGGGATCTAACTATAGATACTAACTATAGATAAGAATATATGTAATAAATATAAAAACCAGTCTATTTTTGATAGTCTGATTTTTATATTATCAACTTAAATTTGATACAAAAAACATAATATAAATATTATTCGTAGTAAATAAACTCGTTATGAAGCATAGCCTTACTAAAATTCACCACCTCATCATCAAATTTAATCGTACTCTCAAGTTCTTCTTTTGAACAATTAGCAAATTTGTCCCATTCAAGGCAAGTAGTGATAAAGGCTTTATCTTCTCCATTAATGCCTTTGATATAGTTTGATTGAGTCACAACTTTTCCTTCAGGATCATATTGATACTCTACATTTATTTTGCCGTCTTCTATTACGGATTGTAGTTTTCCTTGAGGATTATAGGTGTACACTGTTGTGATAATCTTAGTTGTAGGATCAGACGATTTGCTAGTTTCTTTAATAATGCGCCCGTCTTTATAGTCGAATTGGCTGGTGACTGTATCCAGTAAAGCGCCATCATTTGAGTAATATTGAATTACTTTTTTGTTGAAGCGGTTCTGCTCATCTTTATGATAGGTTTCTTGCATATAGATAGAGTGTGAGCCGTAGGCATTTTTTCTCTGGAATTGATATCGGATAACAGAAGGGTTATTAGGTAATGTTCTTATTAAATTAGTTTCTACATTACCTTCAAAGTACTCCTGCATTGATGTGCTATCTTTTAATAACTTTCCACACTCATCAAAGTGAATTTCACCTTTAAATGCTTTAAAACGGCCGTCATGGGGGATGGTGCTTGTCATCGTGACTGATTTAACCGGACCGTTATAAGAACTGAGCAATATAATATCGTTATTGGCAATATTGGTTTGTTTTTCAATATCGGTGCATTGAGTTGAAGCCGCGATTGCTGAAAATGAGGAAACCGCATAAAGGGAAAAGGTGATAAGGAGTAGTTGTGATTTCATAAGACCGTCCATGTTATGTATTCGTCATACTTCAAGTCGTAGCGTTGTTGACTAGGCTCATTCGCACTAGTCGCATACTTGTGTATGCTCCTAGCGACTCATTCACTTGTCGCCTAGCGGCATCTTGAATTATTTAGAGTATATGTATTCAAGCTACATTTTGATTTATAAAATATAGGTCTAGTATAGGGAATTGGTTTGCTAAATAGTATAGATAAAATCCTATATGATTAACGGTATATAAAAAGAAAAGATATTTAGGTTCGTTTAGAACTATTTTGGGAGCATTAAGATGTCAAACGTGTTTTCTTTTATGACTGATACAGCAACTCTGGCAATTTTTGATTTACAAGCAATCCAACATAGAAAATCAGATACAGCCGATTGGTGGAGCATACCAGACGATGAATTAGAGGAAATGAACAAAGGTAATATTGCATTTATTGGGTTAGGTAATGATGGTTTTTACACAATAAATCTATGCGACAACATCGAAGATCCAGATGTAAAAATAAATATCAGTTGCCCATCAGGTGAAATTTTTATTGGTGCAGGGGAGGATACAACTGGTGGTGATTTAGAGCCAGATGATCCACAGTATCGTGCTGGAGAAATTATTTTTCTCTCTGTAGGAAATTATGAGGTTTTATTAAAAAAGGCAGAAAACAGACTTTGTATTTCTATCACCCCAAGCAAATCGAAAGCAAATAATTTTGAGAATGTTTTACGTTTAGATTAAAGAAATATATAAATGGTAATATAAAAATATAATAACGAGTGAAAAGATGACGTTATTCAAAAATATCATCCTTATACTTTATTAATAAGTTAATAAAAATAAATTAAACAATCTATGGTTGTATTAAATTTGATATAACGAATGTGCTAATTATAAATTAGATTAATAAATTAACTAAATATTAATTGATTAATCTAATTTAAATATCTCTGAAAGAAAATAGTGATATAAGTAATTATTAGATAATCAAATAAAGAATAGAAACGATTTTATTTTTAAATTTAAAAATAATTAATGAATGATTGGTATTATTTTATTAAAAATGACAAATATCAAATTAAAGTAAAATAATATTATTTTTGATATTAATCCTAATAAAACTAATATTTTTTTGTTAAAAAATGCGTAATAGTCATATTTAGACTATAAGAATATGCTTAAAATCGAAAAATATATACGTATTAACCGCTATATATGATGAAGATAGTTGCATTTTATGAGTAAATAAGTCGATAATAATACATACTTAAATATTAGTACGTAATAAACATGAAATAAGGTTATTAAACCTATTTTATTTCGTGTCTGCCTTTTCATTTATTAAAATCCCAAAATAACTTATTTAGATATATTACCGGAGAGAGTTTTATTATGAATAAAATACTTCTTGCTGCGATGATCGCAGGTGTTTTTTCATCAACAGTTTATGCAGCTTCTGATAATACCATTCGCTTTCAAGGTGAAGTTTCTGATGAAACTTGTACTGTAACTGTTAATGGTAATTCAGCGCTTCCGGTTGTTTTATTACCTACAGTACCTGTAACTGCATTAGATACTGCGGGTAAAACAGCAGGTCAAACACCATTTACTATCGCAGTGAGTGGTTGTACGGGTTCTAAACCAACAGATACAAATATTAAAACTATTTTTATTGCTAATAATCTGACAACAGAAGGTCGTATTGGCAATACAGCAGCAAATAACAACGTAAGCTTAGAAATTATTGATCCTGCGAAAACAGGCACTAAAATTGATTTAACTGGTGTAGGTAACGAAGGTTTAGTATTAAAAGCAAACGAAAAATCAGCATCTTATGATTACGCTGTGCGTTATTATGCTGATGATGTTGCAACAGCAGGCAAAGTAGAAGGTAGCGTGCAGTACTCTATTTCTTATCAATAATGCTTATATGTCTCCTTTATATAAAGGAGACATTTTTCTATTTATATAAGAGGAAGAGAAGTAATGAAAAAAATAATAATGTTAATTGCCCTATTTTTCTTAAGTTATAGCACAGCATCGTATTCTAGTGTCACCATGTTAAAAACACGTATTGTATATTCATCAGATTCACGCTTTGAAGTTTTAAAGTTTATGAATAACGATGAAATCCCTTACATTATGCAAATATGGGCGGATAAAAATAATCCTAATTCGACCCCAGATAATGCAGATGCGCCTTTTGTTGTTCAGCCCCCAGTTTTTCGTATTGATCCTAAAACAGGGAGAGACGCTCGATTAATTTATACTGGCGAAGGCTTACCACAAGATAAAGAATCTATTTTCTATTTAAATGTGGCGCAAATTCCACCTAAAGATCTGAATAAAGACATAAAAGAAGGAAATAGCTTTACGGTTATTGTGCATCATCGATTAAAAATATTTTACCGCCCAACAGCGATTGCCTCAAAGCTAAATAATATCGAGAAGCAAATATCATTCTCAAAAGAAAGTAATGGCAATATAAAAATTAAAAACGATTCACCATTCTTTGTGTCATTTGCACAACTTGAAGCCACTAATGCTTCGGGACAAAAATTTATATTTAAATCAACTATGGTTTCTCCGTTATCAACAGAAGTATTAGTCGCTGAAAATGGTGGGAAGCTTTCATTTTCACCCGATAAAATGACTTATAAATACCTCAATGATCTAGGTGGGCAGAATAGCGCGACAGATTTAATTCATTAATAAAAATGGCATTGAAATGAAATTCATGGAAAAAAGCACAGCACAATTAAATAAGAGAATAAAAGTCGTATTCTTAATCGGCTCATTTTCTCTATTTATTCAATCAATGCCTTTTGCCTTTGCTGATGATTATGAATTTGATCCTTCTTTATTATTAGGTAGCAAAAATAATATCAACATTAATCAGCTTCATGACAGTAATTATGTGGAGCCTGGTGATTACGATGTTGATATATATATTAATAATCGTTTTTTTGAAAGAAAAACAGTGAGTTTTCAATTAAATGATAAAGGTAAAGTGACGCCTTGTTTTAATCAACAACAGATTGATGAAATGGGCATTTTGCTTGATAACGAGATCAATCAAGATAATGGTCAATGTTTAGTATTAAACCAAATTGATAAAAACATTGTAGATTCATTTGATGCTTCTAACTTTAGAATAATGATTGCAGTGCCCCAAATCTTATTAAAACGAAGACCACAAGGTTATGTTAATGAAGAAGATTTAGATGCAGGCAACACCATGTTATTCACCAATTATTCTGGTAATTACTATAAGAATAAATCGAACGGACAAACTTCAGACTATGGTTTTGGTAGTGTCAACATGGGCGTAAATCTGGGAACTTGGCAATTTCGCCAACAGGCGTCTTATTCTTATAACTCATCGAAATCGGGAAGTAATAGTGAATTTAATTGGATAAGAACGTATCTACAAAAACCTTTATTGACATTAAAGTCGATGTTAGTTGTCGGCGATATTTATACAACAGGCGCACAATTTTCAAGTCTGGCATTTAAGGGTATTCAATTAATGTCTGATGAAAGAATGTTGCCGGATTCTCAAAAAGGCTATGCGCCTGTTATTCGTGGTATTGCGACGACTACTGCACGTGTAGTGATAAAACAAAATGGCACTGAAATTTATCAAACGACGGTATCTCCCGGACAATTTGAAATAAATGACCTTTATCCAACCAGTTATGAAGGGGATTTATTAGTCGAAATTAACGAAAGTAATGGTAAAGTTTCTTCTTTCACAGTGCCATTTACCGCATTACCAGAGTCAGTAAGGGCTGGTCGCTTTAAATATAATTTTACCGCAGGTGAAGTGAATAATTTCGGTTCAGAAAATAGTTATTTTTCAGATATCGCTCTGCAATATGGTGTGAATAATACGGTAACCCTAAATACAGGAATGCGTGTAGGACATCAATATCAAGCAGTATTTGTCGGCTCTGTTATTGCTACAAAATTAGGGGCAATTGGTTTTAATTCGGCATTTTCAAATGCGGAAGTGGGCGGCAAAAATTATCAAGGTGGGCGATTAGGTGTTAGTTATAGTCGTACTTTTAGCCCAACCAATACTGTTATTACACTGGCTGGTTATAAATATTCAACAGAGAATTTCCGCGAATATAATGATGTTTTAGGGTTGAGAAAAAGTGCAAACAATGACATGGAATGGAATTCCAGCAGCTATAACCAAGAAAGTCAGTTTACACTTAGTGTTAATCAGTCTCTTGATAAATGGGGACAACTCTATATTTCAGGCTCTATCAGTAACTATTATGGTAGTAAAGGACATGATGCTCAGTATCAAATCGGTTATTCAAATACCTATAAAGATATTGCTTATAGCCTCGCTTACAGCCGCCAAAAAACAGGACAAATGACGGCGAATAATACTTTTACACCAATAACAACTGATCCAATATCGGAAGATATGGTGATGTTGTCTGTTTCTATGCCATTAGGACGTTCTGATTATTCACCAATGCTATCGTTATCTTCTAGCCATTCTAGTGATGATTCGAGTTATCAAACGAATTTATCAGGGCTTTTAGGAGAAGATAAAACACTTTCTTATAGTGTAAATGCAGATTATGACACACAAAATAGAGCTGTAGGCAGTGGTTTACATTTAATAAAACAGCTTCCTTTTACTACGTTATCAGGCAGTATTTCTAATGGTAAACATTACACTCAAGGTAGTGTGGGTATTCAAGGTGCGTTAGTTGCTCACAGTGGTGGAGTAACATTAGGACCTCGTATTAGTGATTCTTTTGCTTTAGTGGAAGCAAAAGGTGCAAGTGGTGCGAGCGTGAGTAATGGTATGGGGGCACGCATAGATCCCTTTGGTTATGCTATTGTGCCTTCTCTTGTTCCTTACCAATATAATAATGTTAGCTTGGATGGGAAAAATATTAGAAATAATAATATCGAATTGCTGGAAAATACTAAGCAAATAGCACCATATTCAGGTTCAAGTACTAAAATCGTTTTTAAAACTCAAGTCGGATATCCTGTATTGATTTCGGTTAAGCCTGAAAGTGTATTGGCATTAGGTGAAAATGTTTATGATAAGGATAGACATATTGTTGGTATGGTGGGGCAAAGTAACCAAATTTATGTCAGGGTTGAAAATAGAAACGGGACACTGACTGTCGGTAAAGATGAAGATAGTTGCCAAATCGCTTACTCAATACCAGAAGAAAAAGAAGCCGATAAACTCATTTTATTATCAGGTCAATGCTTATGAAATTAAATCGCTGTTTACTTTCTTGTCAGTCCTCCATTTTATTGGCGTTGATGCTATTTCCTTCTTTAGCTTTGGCAACATGTTATAAAATAACAACTACGACGACGAATCCCAATAGTTCGTATTATACCGAGCCTGGTAAAGGTTCAGCGAAAAGTTGGCAAGGTGCTCGGGATGATTCAGGATCAATGGGAAGTACCCCTAAAGTCATTAATGTTAATAACGATCAGTTTCAAATTCCGGGTACATTAGTGGCGAGTGGTTTTGTCTCTTTTTTCGAGGCGGGTTATGAAGTTTATGATCCTGAACAAATATTATTTCGTTGCACAGCCGATGAAGAGGGTAAATTAAGGGAGTTCTATTCAACGAATGGTGACTATAACTATGGTGGCAGAAATTTAGTTAATCCAGCTTTAGGCTTAAATGATACTTATATTAGTTTGGCAAGAGGGCTAGGTATTCGCATTAAAAATACCATTACAGGTGAATATTATAGTCGCTATTGGAAATCTCGCGCTTTAAATAATTTAGAAAGAGATAGCCAAGGATGGATCTTAGTAAAAGCAAAAGACTTCTCTAATATGGAAGTAGAGTTATTTAAGATTAATTATGAAAGAACAGGTGATATGCCACCTGCACAATCAAGTAGTGGTTTAATTACTTTTATTAACCAACCAGCAGGTTATATCGCCTTTCAAAGTTCCAATTTCTCTTATTTATTAAAAGATGGTTCAGATCACGCGACAAATTATCATGGCTTTTATGCTTATTGGCCTGCTGCTGTAAACATGTCTCGCCGTATTTATATTCGTAATGCATCCACTTGTTTTGTGCGAAATGTTACGCCTTACGTTTCATTTCCATTGGTCACTATTAATGAGTTAGCAAGTGGTAAAAAAGTGACTTTACCTATTACGATTGATTTTTATTGCCAATTAACACCACCGGCGAGTGATGGTATGAGCAATATTTCTAGTGGAACAGGAGTAGGACAAACCGCAATGGGGTTTTTACCCAGACCTGCAAATGTTAATAAGGCAATTGAATTAGGATTAACAGTACCTAATGGCGCAGGAATTACCCATTTAGTGACAGATGGTTATGGTACTGACTCTCGTATGGCAAAAGGGGTTGGTGTAAGAATATATCGCCCATCCGGTATGGCATTAAATTTATTATCAACATTAGCCAATGAAGGACAAGGTGAGGGCTACGGTTGGTATCCTGTTTATGATGATGCTAGTTCGGTCTCATTTAATAATGGTATTGCCGATTTAACTAAAACATTATATGCCTCATTAGAAGCGCTACCGAGAGAGAAAATAACTGCGGGTAAATTTAATGCGACATTACAAGTGATTATACAGGTGCAATAAATATGAAAAGGATCAGTATTTTTATTCTGTTACTGTGTTTTTCGTTTATCGCCAAAGCGAATTTAGCATTAGATGGCTCAAGAGTGGTGCTTTATCATTCGGACAGAGAAGCATCATTAAATATAAAAAATGATGGTGAGTTTCCGGTGGTGGTTCAAACATGGGTGGATGATGGTAACCCAGAAAATACCCCAGAGACCATAACTGATGTTTCCGCTTTATCACTACCGCCAGTATTACAATTAAAACCGAGTGAATCACAACAGGTACGAGTGATTAATAAGTTTACCAATACAGATAAAGAAAAAGAGACACTTTATTGGCTGAATTTATATGAAATCATGCCTAAGCCAGCGAATAAAAAATATGATGAAGGCTTAATTAATGTCGTCGTTAGATTGCAAGTAAAAGTATTTTATCGCCCTGATAATTTAATTATGGCGATTTCCGATGTCAGTAGTGCTCTTATTTTCACAAAATCAGATCAACAGTTAACAATTGAAAATCCGACACCTTTTTATGTCACTATTAAATCAGCGTCGAGTGAAAATAACCCTAATATTCTTATTCCAATGATAGCGCCATTTTCCAAACAGCAAATCAACCTAGTGGATAGTAAAATAAACACTATTAACTATGTTTTGATTGATGATTTTGGTGGGGAATTTAAAGATAAAAAAGAGATAAAATAGGCTTGTTGATAGTTTATATTGAGTTATTTAATTAAACCAGATTAATTGTTTTCTTTGATTAATTCTATCTACTCTAGGTTTGGATAAAAAATAAGCGGGTGCGGTTTTCTTTAATCGCCGTATTATTTTGCGTTTTCAGCTTAAGGTAACTGTAACACTTCCGCGACAGTTTATTCTAAAAGCAAAAAACCACTTCTTGTGAAGTGGTTCAATTGCCTGATTTCTCAGTGTAAAATTGGTGGGTCGTGGGAGGCTCGAACTCCCGACCAATTGATTAAGAGTCAACTGCTCTACCGACTGAGCTAACAACCCGATGCACTGATTATTCTCCTCTCAAATGCGATGGTCAAGCGCTTATTTTGATTTTTTATCAAATGGATAAAATATCGCCGAATAAATTAAAGAAAGGATCTTATCTGGTTATCAAAGCATCATTCATTTTACTAAAAGTGATCTTTTCATTACTTATACTGAGATTTGTGTCACAATAATTTCGCAAACACATTACCGCGCCAAAAAATAAAATAGCGGTAAAAATAACATCGAAAATATGAAAACACTTCAGGTATTGTATGGAAGATCAAACAGAAATTTCTCCTCCCGTTAGAGTGAAAAATGCCACTCTACAGCGCGGGCTAACAAATCGTCATATTCAATTAATTGCTATTGGTGGTGCTATCGGTACTGGTCTATTTATGGGATCAGGGAAAACCATTTCGTTAGCTGGGCCATCAATTATTTTTGTCTATATGATAATTGGCTTTGTCTTGTTCTTTGTGATGAGAGCCATGGGCGAACTGTTATTATCGAATTTAGAATATAAGTCATTTAGTGATTTTGCTGGTGATTTATTAGGGCCATGGGCTGGCTTCTTTGTCGGCTGGACATATTGGTTTTGCTGGGTCATTACGGGGATTGCCGATATTGTAGCTATAACGTCTTATATTAGTTATTGGGCACCTAATTTCCCTGAGTGGGGCACATCCTTTATTTGTGTGCTGACATTGCTTATTTTAAATTTAGCGACAGTCAAACTCTTCGGAGAAATGGAATTCTGGTTCTCCATGATAAAAATAACCGCAATTGTCTCTTTAATTATTGTTGGTATTGTTCTTATCAGTATTGGATTTGAATCTCCAGCAGGACACACCGCAGCACTAGAGAATATTTGGAATGATGGAGGGATGTTCCCCAAAGGATTAAGTGGGTTTTTTGCGGGATTCCAAATTGCTATTTTTGCTTTTGTTGGGATTGAATTAGTCGGTACTGCCGCTGCGGAAACGCGTAATCCAGAAAAATCCTTACCAAAAGCCATTAACGCTATTCCTATCCGTATTATTACTTTTTACGTATTAGCATTAGCCATTATTATGTCGGTAACTCCGTGGCGCTCTATTTTGGCGGATAAAAGCCCATTTGTTGAGCTATTCGTTATGATAGGAATACCTGCAGCCGCAAGTTTAGTAAACTTTGTTGTATTAACAGCTGCCGCTTCTTCTGCGAATAGTGGGATATTTTCCACAAGCCGGATGTTATTCGGTTTATCTAAAGAAGGCGAAGCGCCAAAACAATTTAGCCAATTATCTAAACGTGCAGTACCTGCCAATGGGCTGTTATTTACTAGCTTATGTCTGTCATGTGGAATTATATTAATTTATTTTATTCCTGATGTTATGCACGTATTTACCTTGGTAACAACAGTCTCGGCGTTATTATTTATGTTTATTTGGAGTATGATTTTATGCTCTTATTTGGCATATCGTAAAAAACGTCCACAATTGCATGAGAAGTCTATCTATAAAATGCCTTTGGGGATTATTATGTCGTGGCTATGTCTTGCATTTTTTGCATTTATGACAGTGCTATTAGCTTTTGAACATGATACTCGCCAAGCATTAAGTGTGACTCCATTGTGGTTTATCGCATTAGCAGTTGGTTATCAATACGTTAAGAAGAACAAACAGAAAAATGGTGTTCAAAAATAACATAGCGACAACCACATAGATTACATAGTAAAACGAGAGAGCCTTATTATTTAATAAGGCTTTTTATTAAAAATAAAATGCCATTGCTAATAAAATAATTACCAGTTTTTAAAATAAAAATTTATTAAAAATAAAGTTTCCATTTATTTTGATTTATTTTTTTACTTATTTCTTATTATTGTTTTGAGTGAAAAACAGACGTTATTTTTCTGAAATAAAATATTTTTAAAATATGTTAACTACATCCGGTATTTTTCTAAAAATACACTATCCTACAATTAAAATAAAAGGAGACGGTATGTATAAAAATATTTTGGTTCCCATTGATATTGATGAAGATAACCTGATGAACAAAGCAATTCCGTTAGTGGAAAATATTGCAAAAAATGAAGATCCTTATGTTCACTTTTTGTATGTACTTCCTAAACTTCCACAATCTTCTTATTATCGACTTGTTATGAATGGTGATCAATTAGATCAAGGATGCTTAAAAACGTCCGCAGAGAAAGAGCTTAAAAAAATAATCGAACGTTTTGATTTACCTGACGATAGAATGCAAACTCACATTTGTATTGGTACACCACGAGATGCAATATTGCAGGTTGCTGATGAAGTGAATGCTGATTTAATTGTGATTGGTTCACATAATCCTGAAGATGATTCATATCATATAGGTTCAACGGCTGCAGATATTACACGTTATGCAAAACGTTCTGTTATGGTAGTAAGAAAGTAGGGCAGTAAGATAAGCCTAATGTTCTTATAAATGATAAATAAGAATATTGGCAGATTTAGTGATATCGCTGTTATGTTCCGTTCGCGCGTAACAGCGATTATGCAACTTAAAAAGTAAAACAATCGCACAGAACAGCAGCTTTTATATTTGGAACAAATTCTTTTTTTAATTACTATAAGTTATCTCCTGATAATAATTAAAAACCCCCTATGTTAACGATCACTGCATTGCTAGAAAACAAATCGATTAATCCTGAACTTAACCACTATCCTGGTTTGTCATTATTGTTAGAAGATGATGAGTGCCAAGCTAAAATTCTCTTTGATACTGGAAAAGACCTTACTTTTATTTCAAATGCCAAAAAAATGGGTATTGATTTAACCACATTGAAAACAATTGTTGTGTCCCATGGGCATTATGATCATTTTGGTGGGCTCACGCATTTACCCGCAGATTTTTTTACTCATAAACCTCGAATTATCGCTCATCCCCATCTGTTTTCTGTTCGTTATTCAGCACTTTTTTTAGGCAATAAAAATATTAAATTTAAACGGTTAGCGCCTTTATTTGATCGCAAAAAACTTGAAGCACAGTTTTCTTTTGAATTAACACAAGCACCGTTAGCAATCGAAGAAAACTTTATCTATTCAGGACAAGTAACCCAGCGCCAAGTGAATAAACGCTACGGTGTTATTATTCATGAATCAGGTGAAGAAGATGACTATGTTCTTGATGATAGTTTTCTTGTTTGGCAAGGAAAAAAAGGCTTAGTGATTATCACTGGATGTAGTCACTCGGGTATCGAATCCATCATTGGACATGCGAAAAAAATAACAGGAAATAACCAAATTCAAGCGATTGTAGGAGGATTGCATTTACGTTGTGCAACACCATCAGCATTGCAGCGCGCGAAAAAAGCCATAGATACAAACATTGATGTCTATGGATGTCATTGCACGGGCGTGTTAGGACGAAAATATCTTAATGCAAAAGATTTTAATGCAGGGCAGTCTTTATCTTTTGAATAGGATTAATTGTAAATATTGAACCTAAAAAGACCTGAAATTTTAGTTTTTTGGTCTGTATTCTAACAAGTTAACTATTTGAAATGAAAAAAATTAAGGTGCATTTAGTGCTATTTATAACGTAGGGGATCACAGAGTTCTTTTGGCAATAAATAACCTAGTATTATTGCCAAAAGAAAAGAGGGCTAGTGATTTTATTTGCGAATGACCATTACCGAACGTGACGTACTGTTTACAATATAATCCGCTGTCGAACCCAGCAATATATTGCGTTGGTTACGTGAGCTTGAACCTATAATAATGGTATCTGCATCAATTTTTTCTGCTAACTCTAGAATATTGTAATTAGGCGTACCAATAACGGCATGACATTGGTATTGTTCTTTGGGTAAGTTAAATTGTTTTTTTACACATTGTTCTAATTTTTCAGTTAATAGAACTAAAGCTTGTTGCTTTTTCTCAACGACAGACGGGCTATCACAATTAAGTCCATAAGCTTCTAAAGAGCGTAAATTAGGCATAACTGTAATGAAATGGAAATAATTTTCTGGTTTCCTAGCTAGGAAGCGAATATCTTCGATCATGCGCTGAATTCTGCTATCTTCTAATAAATCAATTGCAACGAGGTATTTGTTAGCCATAGTGTGCCTTTTCAATAAATTAGCTCTTAAATTAAGTATAAGTAAACCCGCTTACAAGTTGAAATTTAAAAGTGAATATTGCGATTATTGCATCATTATTCTTGGTTTTTTGGCTCTAAAAGATAAAAAATAGTGTGATGAATGCATAAATCTATTAAAATTTAGCCAAATTGCCTAATAGGCCTTTTATCATTTTTTACACATCATGGAATGATCTCACTAGGTTATAGTTTATATGAGAAAATCAAGCGAAGACTTACTGAAATGTATTGCCACTATATTACAGTGGGTGCTTAATATTGGATTACTTATTTTAGCGATTGTATTGGTCAGTTTTCTTATCAAAGAAACATATGTAATTGCTTCATTATTATTTAATTTAGGTGCAGAAGAGTCGTCTTATCAATTGTTAGAAGGTATTTTGATCTACTTTCTTTATTTTGAGTTTATTGCGCTTATTGTTAAGTATTTTTTATCTGGCGGGCATTTCCCTCTTAGATATTTTATTTATATTGGAATAACGGCAATCGTACGTTTAATTATTGTTGAGCATAAAGACTCTGTTGATACGCTAATTCAGTCAGGTGCAATCTTGCTGTTAGTTATTGCGTTATTTATCGCTAACACTGAAAAATTAAAACGAACTTGATTTGCCTATAAGTTGTGCTTATTAAGCGACTTAGCATAGAAAGCATGATTTAAGATTAAAAATAAAGAGCAAGGTTTTCCGCAAGATTGGGAGAGGTATGTTATTATCTCTCCCAATTTTATTCTGGGTTATGCAAAAAATATTACTATGTCCTATCAATGTCCATTATGTCATCAGGCACTTTCTCTTCGCGCTCACAGTTGGGTTTGTGACAATAATCATCAGTTTGATTGCGCTAAAGAAGGGTATGTAAATCTGTTACCCGTACAATTTAAGCGCTCAAAAGAGCCTGGTGATAGCGCTGAAATGATAAACGCACGCCGTGAGTTTTTAGATGCGGGGTTTTATCAGCCAATGCGAGATAAAGTGGCTGAGTTAATACAAGCATTATTGCCTGAAGATAACAGTGTTGTATTGGATATTGGTTGTGGTGAAGGTTATTACACTAACCAGTTTTATCAAAATCTAAAACCAGGTAACTCGCAAGTGTATGGTTTGGATGTTTCTAAAGTCGCGATTAAATATGCTGCTAAACGTTATTCATCAATTCATTTTTGCGTAGCTTCAAGTCAGCGCTTACCTTTTTGTGATGCCTCTTTAAACGCAGTTGTGCGCATTTATGCTCCTTGTAATAGTGATGAATTAGCAAGAGTTATTGCACAGAATGGTTATATTATTACTGTTACGCCAGCACCTCGCCATCTCTATCAATTAAAAGCACTAATTTATTCAGAAATACATCTTCATCCATTAAAAGAAGAATATTTTGATGGATTTAATAAAGTATCTGAACATCAAGTTGCTTATATGATGAATTTAAATGGCAAGCAGGCTTTTGATTTATTACAGATGACACCATTTGCATGGCGTGCAAGTGAAGAAGTAAAACAGTCATTAGTAGAAAGTAAAAACTTTGAATGTGAAACCGACTTTTTAATTCGTGTTTATCAACGTCATGCTTAATCACATGAAATAAAAAATAGTTTATTTAGTTAATAAAAAAGCTTAGGTCGTAATATTTCAAACCTAAGCTTTTTAATATACTTTATTAGAGATTATTTGGCGTACATAAATAATTCTAGGTGTTCGAAGACAATATTAAAGCCGATTGCAATTAATACGATCCCACCAATAATTTCTGCTTTTTTTCCAAGCACTGGACCAATATAACGACCAATTAGCATACCTAGAGTTGCCATAATCATCGTCATCATACCAATTGTCATCGCGGTATGAACAATATTGACTTGAAGGAACGCTAAACCGACACCAATTGCCATTGCATCAAGGCTTGTTGCAATACCGGTTGCAATTAAAGACAGTGAGCCGTGGCGTTGTGGAGCATCTTCTTCACAAGGGCAATCATCACCACGTTTTAAGCTTTGGTAAATCATTCGGCTACCAAGAACAAACAATAATCCAAAAGCAACCCAATGATCCCATTGAATAATATATTGGCTAGTATATAAGCCTAGTGCCCAACCAATAACAGGGGTGCTGGCTTCAATAATACCGAATATAAATCCAGTGCGGAGTGCTTCACGAAAACGAGGTTTGTGTAATGTGGCACCTTTACAGACTGCGACAGCAAATGCGTCCATAGAAAGGGCAAGGGCGAGAATGATAGTAGCGTAGAAACTCATAATAAAGCCTCGGTTGGGGTATTTCCATATACACACAATTGACCCCCAACCAAAGAAGTACAATCATGTGTCTATGGTCTTGCCAACCGTATTACGGCATCTGCACCACGCTAGATGAAAATAAGCGAGTATGTTGATACAGATTTCTTAAAATAATGTTTTTTATTTTAAGACAGGCTACTCCCCAATGACTTGGTGCAGAAGATAACATATTATTTTCGAAAGGCAACATATTATTTATTATATTTCAAAGATGATATTGATAATAATTATCATTATTAAATTGAGTGGTTTTAAATATATTATTAATAATCACAAAATGTTAAAAAAATGATAAATTTCAATATGATGAATAATTAACCATATAATAAACAATGGGTTTTAATTATTTTTATAATAAGAAGTTAAATTTTTATAGAAATAAATACACCTGAGAATTATAAGCTCTATTTCTTAAAAAATTAAATGAATATTCAATGAGCCTATATTTAATGCGTATATTTAATGCTTATATTTAATATGGAAAAATAAGAAAGGTTTAAATTATAGAAAGATATATTACTTAATTTTAAATGTGTATTTTATGATTATTATCTTTAGTTATCTAAGGGTTAAGTGATGATTAAAAATAAAGTAGCCAAAATAAAAAAAGCCATTCAAAATGAATGGCTTTTCGTCTAAATAGTGCTAGTTAGTCACACTGTACTTTGATTGCAAGACCACCGCGTGATGTTTCACGATATTTAGCATTCATGTCTTTACCTGTTTCATACATGGTTTCAATGACTTTATCGAGAGAAACACGAGGTTCACTGGTACGGCGGATTGCCATACGTGCGGCATTAACAGCTTTAACTGAAGCAATAGCATTACGTTCAATACAAGGAACTTGAACTTGACCTGCAACTGGGTCACAAGTTAAACCAAGGTTGTGCTCCATACCGATTTCAGCAGCAATACAGACTTGCTCAGGGCTTCCACCTAATAATTCAGCAAGACCTGCAGCCGCCATTGAACAAGCTACGCCTACTTCGCCTTGGCAACCTACTTCAGCGCCTGAAATAGAAGCATTCATTTTGTAAAGAATACCAATTGCGCCAGATGCTAAGAAATAACGTAAGTAGGTTTCTGGTGTAACAGGTTCGATGCAACGATCGTAGTAAGCCAATACCGCAGGAACGATACCACATGCACCATTTGTTGGTGCTGTGACAACGCGTCCACCTGCTGCGTTTTCTTCATTAACTGCCAGTGCAAACATATTGATCAGATCAACAACTTTCATTGGATCGTTTGACAGGCTGTTGCTTGATGTTAATAAGCGATTTAATGCAGCTGCACGACGAGGTACACGTAATGGTCCCGGTAATACGCCTTCTGTATTTAAACCGTGTTCAATACACTCTTGCATTGTTTTATAAACATCAGCGAAATAAGCATTAATTTCTGCTTGAGTATGCAGATCTAGCTCATTTTTCATCATTAAACTAGAAATGGATAAACCCGTTTCTTTACAGTGCTTTAATAACTCTTCTGCACTTGCATAAGGGTATGAAACTGGCTTGCTATTTAATGTTGATTTACCGAAATTTTCTTCATCAACGATAAAACCACCACCAATAGAGTAGTAGGTTTTTCTATAGACTTCTTTGTCGCCTGCAAAAGCATGGATTGTCATACCGTTTTCATGTAATGACAGGTTGTCATTGCTGAAATGCATACTTTCTGCTGGGAAATCGACCACTTTTAGGCCGTTTGCTAATGATAGCTTGCCAGTTTCTTCAACTTCACGAATAAAACCGGGAATGCTGTCAATATCGACAGTAGCTGGTGCGTTACCTGCTAACCCCATAATAATTGCGATATCAGTATGGTGACCTTTGCCTGTCAAAGACAAGGAGCCGTAAACATCAACAGCTACGCGAGTGACAGACGCAATCAGTTCCTGGCTGACTAAATCATCGACAAATTCTTTACCCGCTTTCATTGGCCCTACGGTGTGAGAGCTAGATGGTCCGATGCCCACTTTAAACATGTCGAAAACGCTAATCACGTCAGACTCCTTAATAATAAGAGAGAGGGTTAAAAAGAATAAAATATAGTTATTTATAGTAAAGGGATCGTTTTTACGATTATATCGTCCCGTTAATGATGTAGTTTACAACATTTTTTTAAAATAGCTAAGTAGAGTTGTGAAGGCGGTGATAAAAAGCACAGGCTGAATATAAAATAGCGTATTAAGTGATATGCAAAGCGAGTCTATGTAAAATAGCGGCGGTTAATCCCCAGACAAGATGTCCATTATAGGGATAAAAGTAGATACGATGATTTTCACCAGCACGATGAAAATCTAGCGGTTGATAATGTTGGGCATTAAGTACATGACTTAATGGCATTTCAAAGATAGAGGCGACTTCAGCAGGATTATGACGCAAAGGTAAGCCCGCAGGAATAACGCCCACAATCGGGGTGACTAAATATCCGCTAGAACTTTGTAAAGGGGCTAACTGACCAATAACGGATACGGCATTAGGTGGAATAGCCACTTCTTCATGTGCTTCCCTTAGTGCAGTTGCAATAAGGTTGCTATCTTCAGGATCACGTTTACCGCCGGGTAAAGCGACTTGTCCTGCATGAGAGCGTAACGTTGATGCTCGCTCAGTTAATAATAATGTTGGGTTAGGTTTATTGATAATCGGCAGCAAGACGGCCGCCGATTTTTGGGCATGAAGAGGCTGATTTACCTTGTCATCAGGTAATGTGAGTTGAAAACGATTGATAAAAGTATCAATGGGTGTCATCGACAGTAGACTCACTTAAAACAGTTAATATTTGCCCAAGTTTATCGAATGTTTCTTGGTACTCTTTTTCAGCAACGCTATCAGCAACAATACCACCACCAGCCCAGCAGTAAATTTTATTTTTTTCAGTCAATAAAGTGCGGATGCTGATATTGGTGTCCATTGTGCCACAAAAACTGATATAACCAATTGCACCACAGTATCCATGACGACGATGAGGTTCAAGTTCTTCAATGATTTCCATTGCTCTGATTTTTGGCGCTCCTGTAATAGAACCACCGGGGAATGCTGCCCTTAATAAATCAGTCGCTGTTAAATGTGAAGGTAACTGCGCCGTGATCGTACTGACTAAATGATGTACCGCAGGGAAACGCTCAACAACAAATAATTCAGGTACTTTTACTGAGCCTGTTACTGCAACTTTGCCAATATCATTACGCATTAAATCAACAATCATTAAGTTTTCAGCGCGATCTTTACGAGAGTTTGCTAATAACTGTGCTTGTTCATCATCTTCTTCTGGCAATGCTTTACGAGGCAGAGTTCCCTTTATTGGGCGTGTTTCTATTTTATTATCAGCTAAATGAATAAAGCGTTCAGGTGAAACACTAATCACAAAATTGTTGGGTAAACACATAAAAGAAGAGAATGGTGCTTTATTTGCTTGATTCAGTGTCAAGAATGCATTCCATTCACTACCAGTATAATTTGCACAAAAACGTTGAGCTAAATTAACTTGATAGCAGTCACCCGAAAGTAAATATTGGTGTATTTTAGCAATTTTCTCGTTATATTCATCACTACTAATGTTTGATTGCCAATCGGTTGTTAACGTAAATGCGGTATCAATAGATGTGGATGTTTGTTTTTCTAACCACTGTAAGCGCTCATCAATATTGTGATAGCTAATTAAAGTGGCTTTTTTTAAATGGTGATCAACAATAAGTGCCCAATCATAAATACCAATCGCCATTTCTGCGAAATTAAGTTCATTTTTCGCTATTTCAGGCAAAGTTTCAAAACGGCGGCCTAAGTCATAACTCCAAATACCTAAAGCGCCTCCCAAGAAAGGCAACGATTCATTATGCTCTGGGTGGAAATTGAATTGTTCTAACGCAGTTTGAATAAGTGTGAACGGATCTTTTTTAGAGCGTTTCACCGCACCATTTTTTTCTTTGATGGTTGTTGTTTGTTTGCGTGTTTCCAAAGTTATAGCCGGATCGGAGACAACAATATCAAAACGGTTATGAGGATGTTCGGCAAAGCCAGAATGAAGTAAACTAGACCAAGGCAATGACGCAATAGGAGAAAATACCCGCAGTGCTAGATCAGGGGTATAAGTTAATTCACGTTGTTGTAATTGCATATCCATCTTATGACCATATAAACAAAATGTGTTGTATTATTCGCACAATAAATTGTAATCAAAAAGATTACATTCATGTAAATACAAAATAGACGTTAATAAAGATAAGAGTAACATTATGTTTCTAGGAATGCCTACATTAACACATGAAGAGCAACAAAAAGCAGTAGAAAAAATTCAATCTCTTATGGCTGAGGGAATGAGTAGCGGAGAGGCAATTCAGTTAGTCGCTCAAGAATTAAGAGAGAAACATACAACCCGTGAATCTGTATCCATCGTATTTGATGATGAGAATGAATAAAACAATTTTTTAACAAATGTCACAATTGTGTTATTAACCATATGCTATGCTTATTGAAAACACATCCTGTTTTAAAAGATATTTTCGGGAGGTTATATGAAATTAAGCAAGTTAGTTGGTCAAACAGGGATACTTGGAGCAGGTCTTTTACTTGCTGTTTCTTTTGGAGTATCTGCAGAAAGTATCGAAAAGGTTAATGACGATATTGTGCGTTCCGCTCCCTTTGCGAGTTGCGTTAATTTAGATAACAATCAACTTGTTACACGAGTAAAGAATGATTATTTACAGAATCGTCTACCTCGCTGGCAAGATGATAAGAATGCGTTAGGGTCAAAACCTGTTGCTAGTATCAATGCGAATGAAGTTATCAAGATGAATAATAACTATCAGATGGTATTGAATGTAAGAGGAGCAAGAACAGACCTTCGTTACAATGTTCAAGTCAATTGTGATGACAATACGATTACTTATGTTTCTCCTAAATAATTGATAGATGATAGTGAGTTGTCGTTAATCTATTGAAAGAAAAAGAGATAAACCTTGGTTTATCTCTTTTTTTTATCATTATTAAAGTCGTGCTGAGTGTTTGCTATTTTTTTACCGGAGGTTCATAAGGTAAACGAGAATAGTGTTGGCTTCTTGCACGATAAAATACTAGCCTTTCTTGAAAGAAGGCTTGAAAAGCTTGAGGTTGTTCTCTTAAAACAGCATCTGCTACAACGGGCATGTTATAGCGCTCTTTAAAAGCGACGCCTGAAGCAGCTAAACTTATATTTAGCTTATCTTTTTCTTCTTGTGTCAATTCTGAAAGGTTATAACCCATTATTTATCCCTCTGTAACGATATAAGTAAGGTAAAAGAGCATGCTTATTAATGCAAGCAAATAAAGATATTAGTCATTAATGTGCATTAAAAATGATGTACTTTATTTGGGTCAATTTTTAATCAAGGTAATTAAATATAACAATAAAATCTTATTCCTCTTTAATTGTTATACCACTTTGTGGGTAATTGAAATAAGGCGAATGATAAAAAAAATATTTTTAACCCTTATTAAATAGATTTTAAAATGGAGAAAAAAGCAGTTTACCTATGAAAAGAGTAAATAATATGAATGTTTAATTTGACTTAGATCAAAGAAAATAATGAAGGATTTTGCATTAAAAATAAGTAAATAATGTTAATTTATCAATTAAATATTTCATGTGTTTTCATTTTGTATTACTTGACAAGGGGTTATGGTAAGGTGCTGAAATATTGGGATAAAAAAATGCCCTGTTGGGGAAACAGGGCGAAAATTAATACAACACCAGGGAAAAACATAGTATAAATAAAATTAACCAAATGGTTAATAGGTAAACTTACGTGATTCTGCATTTTTTTATTAATATGAAATAAAGCGTTATTAAACTTTAATTAATGTTCAAAAAAGAAGAGAGTTATTAATGAATAGCAAGTGAATAAAAAAGAGAAGAGAAACTAATCAACAGTATTCTTAAAAATGTAAGATAACAAACCATGTTAGAATTAATACATTGGGGAAGTATGATAAAATAAGGATGCAAAGTTTGTTTTTTATCTTACCTTAATATCTTATTAATATTAAAGCATTTTATTAATGAGACAATATAAAATATTTATTGTTAATTGTTGTAAAAATCTTTATTTCTTAAATGTTAAATATCAAAATGTTAAATTAGATATTAAAAAAACACTTTAATTAATCACTTTAATAGTTCATTTAAATCTTATTTTAGATAAATAGAAAAGGTTATTAATTGATGTTTTTTTAATCTGTTTATTTTTTTCTAAAATGACTGATTAACTTAATGACTAAAGTATTTACTTTACTTTTTCGAGTTAATAAAATAAAGAAATAATTATTTATCCTAATGATATGTATGGTTTTTTTATTTTGCAATATTGTTTATTTTAGTTAACGAGATAATTAAAATAAAATAATAACATGTAAAAAAATAAACAAAAAATATACATATCACACAATGTTGTGTTACATTTAGTTCGCTTTTCACACAGTAATCTTTGATATTACTTTAAGACGGATTCGATTCAGTAATTGACTCAATTACACGATATCTGCTTACTTTTTTATTTCAATAGCGATGTAAGGATAGGTTATATACGTTATTATATAAGGGGATTAATTTGACAGGGCTAATAAACTTTGCGAATAACATTTTATGGGGATATGTTCTTATCTACTTACTTCTTGGAGTAGGTATTTACTTTACTATCCGTACTGGATTTATACAAATCCGACATTTTAGTCATATGTTCTCTATTTTAAAAAATAGCCACAAGTCAGATAAATCAGGGATCTCTTCCTTTCAGGCATTATGCACCAGTTTAGCTGCGCGCGTAGGTACTGGAAACTTGACGGGAGTCGCGATTGCTTTAACAGCGGGTGGCCCTGGCGCTATTTTTTGGATGTGGGTCGTTGCTTTAATAGGTATGGCGACATCATTAATAGAAAGTACGCTCGCGCAACTTTATAAAACAAAAGATGATGATGGCAATTACCGTGGTGGTCCTGCTTATTATATGACTAAAGGATTGAAAATGCGCTGGATGGGTGTTCTCTTCGCCATTTTCTTGATTATCGCCTTCGGTTTAGTTTTTAATGCTGTTCAAGCCAATTCTATTGCTCAAGCCACAGCTTCTGCCTTTAATTTTGATCCACTCTATGTGGGGATCTTTTTAGTACTAACCAGCGGATTTATTATCTTTGGTGGCTTGCGTTGGATTGCACGAGTTGCTGAGTTAGTTGTTCCTATTATGGCAACGGCTTATTTATTATTAGCATTTTGGGTTGTTGCAGATCATATTGAGCGCTTACCTGAAGTTTTCATTTTAATTTTTAAAAGTGCTTTTGGATTACAAGAAGCTGCCGCAGGTGCAATTGCTTACGGTATTAGCCAAGCGATGACACAAGGTATTCAGCGCGGTCTATTTTCTAATGAAGCAGGTATGGGATCGGCACCTAATGCTGCGGCATCAGCTACACCTTATCCACCACATCCAGCATCTCAAGGCTATATTCAAATGCTAGGTGTTTTTATGGATACCTTAGTTATTTGTAGTGCTACTGCGGTGATCATTTTATCATCAGGCGTACTCGATAGTTATCCTGAAGGTATTAACGGGATTCAATTAACCCAATTGGCATTGTCATCGAGTGTGGGAGGTTGGGGAAGTACCTTTATTGCGATTGCCATTTTCTTCTTCGCTTTTACCTCTATTATTGCTAATTATGCTTATGCTGAAAGTAATATGATTTTTCTTGGGCGCAATCACACAACAGGGCTGTTTCTTTTACGTTCAGCGGCTTTAGCAATGGTGATGTTTGGCGCTTTAGCGGATATGCCTCTTGTTTGGAAAATGGCCGATCTCTCAATGGGATTAATGGCAATGACTAATTTAATCGCAATCATCTTGCTTTCTGGTGTCGCCTTAAAATTAGTTAAAGATTATAACCAGCAACGACAAGCCGGTTTACTGCCTACATTTGATATTCGCCAATATCCAGAGTTGCAAGATGATATTGAAGAAGGAATTTGGGATGAGAATATTATTCCTGATGAGCCTTTAGTTCGATGTGAAAAAGTGGGCAATAACTAAAGCAATAATAAAAAAGCGTCAAAACACAAAACCCATATTCTTTAATATGGGTTTTTTTATTACAATTTAACTTTGGGAATATTAAATCAAGGATCAGAAATGAGATCTAGTCGGTATTACATAGGATTACTTATTGCAATAAGCCTCTTAACCAGTTGTGCCAAGCAACCAGAATTTATTGATAGAGGTGAATATATAGTTAAAGTTATTCCTAATAAGCAGGAAGCTAATGACTGTGTAAAATATTTAGTGATGCACTATACCGCGCTAGATGATGAACGCTCACTTAAGGTTCTTACTGGGGGACGAGTTAGCAGCCATTATTTGATCCCCACACATCCTTCATCTATTGACGGAAAACCAGTGATCACTTCATTAGTGGATGAAAGACAAATCGCATGGCATGCAGGCATTAGTCAGTGGGGAGATGCAACTAGCCTAAATAATTGCTCTATTGGCATTGAGATAGTCAATCTGGGTTACCGTGATAATGGTAAGTTTAGGTATTGGTATTCTTATACCGCAGATCAAATCGTGACTATGTCAGTCGTGATGAAAGATATTATTGAACGTTATGATATCGAACCTCAAAACGTTTTAGGTCACAGCGATATCGCACCTCAAAGAAAAGTTGATCCGGGACCTTTATTCCCTTGGGAAAGATTAGCAAATCAAGGAATAGGTGCTTGGCCTGATAAGGAATTAGTGCAAACTTATTTAGCGGGTAGAGATCCTTCAGAGCCGGTTGATGTGGCAAATTTCCAAAAGTTATTACAGCAATATGGTTATCAAACACCAACAAATGGTGTGTTAGATAATAAAGCACTAAAAGTGGTAAAAGCTTTCCAAATGCATTTTAGATCAACGAAAGCCAATGGCATCCCTGATGCTCAATCAGAAGCGATTTTAAGGGCATTGATTGAGAAATACCGAACTTAAAATATCCTGTGATAAGTAGACAATAAAAAAGCGTCTCCAATATAAAATTTGGCAGACGCTTTTTTTATCAACTTACAATCAGTATTAGAAATTAGGTGTTATATGTTGATTATTTTGCTGTATTTCCTACTGGAAGGTTTTCTTCTTTAAGGTTTAAGCTAACAACCAGCGAAATTACGAATGCAATCACACCTGGTAATACCCAACCTAAACCATAATCAGAAAGCGGGATATAGCTAAATAATTGTAGTAAATCAGCATTTAACCATTTCAATTGTTTCAATGTATCGAAAAGACTCATTAAGACAATGATTGCAATGGTAAAGCGATAGGTAAAGCGGGGTGCTTTTAATTTATTACGAATAAATTGTAGTAATACCAATGTGACTGATGTTGGATAAATCATTAATAATGCAGGAATAGTCACTCGTAATAATGTATCAAGACCAAAAGTTGATACGATTGTGGTCATTAATGTAAATACCACAACCCAGAAACGATAACCTAAGCGATGATGGAATGTCGCAAAGTAGTCTGCAGCGGCACTTGTTACACCCACAAGTGTTGTCATACTGGCTAATAAAACAATACCACCCATCAGCCAAGTACCCACAGAGCCAAATAATGCATCAACATAACGTGAGAAAATTTGACCACCGTTAGTGGCATTAAGAGCAGGATCAGCAAAGACAGAAACAGAGTGGCTTGTCGCACCTAAGTAGAAAAGGCACAGATAAAGCGCGGCTAACAGTAAAACTGAAATCATGCCGGCTTTTACGGTAATAAAACCGATCTGACGCGGTTCAGTAATACCTTTGGTATATAAAGCACGAGCCACGATACCACCAAACGCCATAGCAGAAAGGACATCCATGGTTTGGTAGCCATCAATAAAGCCAGAGAAGAAACCATTAACAGCATAAAGACCTGTTGGCTCACCAATTGGGGAAATCGGTTTAGCCACAACAGCAATACCTACAACCACCAGCAGGACTAACAGTGCCGGAGTCATAAACTTACCAATGGCGCTGATCATGGTGCCTTGTTTTAGCATGAAGAACATACTAGTGATATTGAAAATAAGTGCAAAAGTAAGGTGTGTTACCGTATTTTTCTCAATAAGCCCTAAAGGTAAGAAACCCATTTCATAAGCGGTATTGGTGACACGAGGCATTGCAAAAGTAGAGCCTACGATAAGATACAGTGCTACCCAGAAAATAACGGCAACCCATGAAGGCAAATCAACAGAAAGACGCTCACCACGCCCGCGAATTGCAACAATAACTAAGGTTAGGAAAGGGAGTAAGACACCAGTAACAAGGAAACCTAAAGATGTACTAAACCAGAGGTTTCCTGATTGAAAACCCGCCATAGGGGGGAAAATAATATTGCCAGCGCCAAGGAATAGTGCAAAAACCATCATTCCAAGAACGAGCATATCTTTTGTAGAAAGCATAACTTAAACTACCTGTCTGTGAAGAAAATATATAAATGATTTATATTTGTTATTCTACATCTAGCTTAATTAACAGCTTAATATGTTGTGAAAATGCAGTTTGAATAACGAAAAGTGAATTGATAGTAACAAATTCTGAAGGATATGTAAGAAGAAAGGCAGATTTAACGCTCATTTAACAGCAATTATAGAATAATAAAAGGCTATGTTTTTGGTCGAAAAGCAGTGTGATCCTCTGCTAAGGATCACAATTGCTATATAATTTTGTAGACATTCACGATAAAACACAAAAAAGATCGTGTTTAAATAAATTTATTGATAGCGACTGCAACACCGTGCTCTTCATTAGAAAGTGTGACGAATTTGGCGACTTTCTTCACTTCTTCAGGGGCATTTCCCATCGCAACACCTAAACCAGCATATTTTAGCATTGCTAAATCATTACCTTGATCACCAATACACATGATTTTTTCTGGTGTAATTTTTAAATGTTCAGCCACTTTTTGAACCGCACTCCCTTTATTAACATTGGTGTTCAACACTTCAATAAAATAAGGAGCACTACGTAATATGCTATATTGCTCATAAATATTAGTAGGAAGATATTGAATGGCATTATCTAAAACAGCAGGTGCATCAACAATCATAAACTTACTAAAATACATATCCGTTTGCATTTCATTCAGTGGACGATAATAAAGCGGTGTCCAAGATAAAAAGGCTTCTTGGCAGGTGAAATGGCTAATATGACTATTGGTGGTATAAATCTTATTGTCACTAATAACGTGAAAATGGACGCCTATTTCACGAGCAAGGCTTTCAAAATAGAGGTAATCCTCGAAATTGAGCAGATCTTGAATAATAACCTCACCGTTATCTGCTTGATGGATTTGGCTACCATTATTGCTGATACAGTAACAATCAGAGGTATCAAGACCGAGTGTTTTTAAATAAGGAGAGATGCCATTAAAGGAGCGTCCTGAAGCTAATACAATCTTAACTCCAGCCTCTTTTGCTCGCTGAACTGCTTGTTTTACTTCAGGCGTAATTTCGTGTTGTTTGTTGAGCAAGGTTCCATCTAAATCAATAGCGATAAGCTTAATACTCATTAGCATCCCCATATTAAATAAAAGCAATCATGATAAAGGAAGGGCGAAGCGGTCTATCATCACATAGCTTGAGTATTATTTATGTGACATTAAAGGCTATCTGCATAATGCCACATAAATGGAAGGGTTAATCACAACAAGGTGATTGTAAATGTAAAGGCTGTTTGGTTTCTAAAACGATCTCTTGATTTTGCCGAAAATCGAAAGGCGTGATGCCATACTCTTTACGGAACATATAAGTAAAGTGAGATTGTGAACCAAAGCCGAAATCAAGGGCGATATCGAAGATAGAGCGCTCACTGGTACGTAATAAATGAATAGCGCCAGCTAATCTACGCTGACGGATATACTTTCCTAAAGAGGTGCCTGTGACTTCTTTAAAGATTTTCTGCATGTGCCAAAGAGAATACCCAGAATAAGCCGCCAACTCTTCAAGATGGATAACACGGCCTAAATGCTCCTCAATCCATTTACTTAGCGCGCAAACCAATGCGAGATGATTATCTTGTGGCATTACAGTTCCATTCTATCAATGAAGTTAAGGTAAAAATCAAAATTAACTCCCTAATCTTATACAAAAAATGGCAGACAGAGAAATCCATATTAATGGATAGCTATCTCTAAATCGTTGGCAAAATGTGTAATTAAATAATATAAGGTCATTTTACATACAGTTTAGAGCGAAATAATGCAAATTATCTGAAGTCTGTCGAGGAAGCGTTTACCTTTCATAATGAAAGTTATGCTAAATTTACTCATAGAGATAATTGATTGCGGATTTTATAACAACAACTCCCTGTCTTGTTATCGTATTTAAGCGAATGCTTATAATGTGATAAGTCATACTAACAAAATGTATTTAAAGGATTTTAAATTGAACGCAAAGAAAATAATTATTAGCTTAATTATTGCATTAGCCATTACCTTTGGCCTCTATCTTGTGGCTTTAGATAATTTTTGCGATCGTGGAGAGGATTTCCAACAAGGTCTTTGTCGCTTTACCACATTATTCCCCTCTAAACATCACTAAAAGATAGCTTTTCTTATTATTTTTCGCCTAGCATAAAATGTATTTGTTATTCAAGTCAGAATAGTGTTTTAATGGTGGCTTGAAATAAACAAAATCGTAAATATTAGTTTACACGTTAAGTTGATAAAATAATAAAGAGAAGAGGATGTATGGCGAGAGAGTCGCAACAGACAGAACTTAAGCGCGGTCTGAAAAATCGACATATCCAGCTAATTGCGCTGGGTGGTGCTGTCGGCGCTGGTCTGTTTCTTGGTATAGCGCAAACAATTAATATGACAGGTCCATCAGTTATCTTAGGATATGCTATTGGTGGTTTTATTGCGTTTATGATCATGCGCCAATTAGGCGAAATGGTTGCCGAAGAGCCAGTTGCGGGTTCGTTTAGTCACTTTGCTAATAAATATTGGAGCCCATTTGCAGGCTTCTTATCTGGCTGGAACTACTGGGTGATGTTTATTCTTGTCGGCATGGCAGAATTAACCGCAGCAGGTAAATATATTAACTATTGGTTACCTGATATTCCTGTTTGGGTTTCTGTTGCTATCTTCTTTGTGGCAATCAACTTAATTAATCTGATTAACGTGAAAATGTATGGTGAAACAGAGTTCTGGTTTGCCATTATTAAAGTATTGGCGATTGTCGGGATGATTTTGTTTGGAAGCTACTTACTGGCGAGTGGTAATGGTGGCCCTCAAGCTTCTGTCAGTAATTTATGGGAGTTAGGCTTTTTCCCTCATGGTTTTACGGGCTTTATGTCTGCATTAGCCATTGTAATGTTCTCTTTTGGTGGACTTGAGCTGGTGGGGATCACCGCTGCTGAAGCTGAAAATCCAAAAGTCAGTATCCCGAAGGCGACTAACCAAGTTGTTTATCGTATTTTAATTTTCTATATCGGTTCGCTATTAGTGTTACTTTCACTTTATCCTTGGACTCAAGTTGTTAAAGGTGAAAGCCCATTCGTTCTGATTTTCCATAACTTGGATAATTTCCTAATCGCGAATATTTTAAATGCGGTGGTATTAACAGCGGCACTGTCTGTTTATAACAGTGGTGTTTATTCTAATAGTCGCATGCTTTATGGTTTGGCTAAACAGGGTAATGCACCGCATGCACTCTCTCGTATTAATAAACGTGGTGTGCCAGTCGTGTCGTTACTGTTATCTGCAATTGCGACTTCATTGGGTATTTTAGTTAACTACTTATTACCTGATCAGGCATTAGAGCTATTAATGGCATTGGTTGTAACCACGTTAGTGCTTAACTGGATTATGATCTGTTTGGCGAATTTAAAATTCAGAGCCGCAAAAAACAAAGAGGGTGTAGAGCCTTTCTTTAAAGCACTTTGGTATCCATATGGTAACTATATCTGCCTTGCTTTCTTATGCATGATTTTAGTGATTATTTTATTTATGCCACAAGTGAATATTTCGGTGATTTTAATGCCATTCTGGATTGCATTCTTATGGGTTGGATTTAAGATTTCCCGTATGAAGAAAGCACCTAATAGTACTCAAGCAAGCCAAGATATTTAAGTTATTACAGATTGATTGAGTCATTTTGCTGAATAAGAAAAACGCATCTAAATGATGCGTTTTTTTATGTTCTATTTTTATTGCTTACACTTATTCTGATAGACAAAAATAAGGAAACTACTGCCAACGTAACCAAGCAAATAACACGTTGCCGTTGTTATAAGTTCCTGGTACATAGGTTGCTTGTAGTGAAAGATGCCCGTAGCCGACAGAAACTAACGGTAAAGGAAGTGGCATAGGAATATAGTTGTATTCATGGCGCGCTGTAATGCTTAGCGTAAATCCTGCCCCCATACGGAACCCGTCTTTATCGCCGGGATACCACATTTTCTCAAAACCATAGCCCATAATAGGTTGTACTCGGTTATTTGAGTCCATAAATGCCATCGCATAAAGAGAGTGCCAATCACCGTCATTGTCATAACGATATTTACCCATACCAAAACCCCAAGGTGTTTCGTTATAGCGATTAGTTTTTTCTCTATCGTAAGTAAAACGGTTATGCCAAGTCCATACTGGTAAATAGTAATTATATTGGTCGTTATCCCAAGTTTGATTGACATTACGCTTAAATTTTCCCCAGTAGCTCTCTTCATTATTAAATTGAGATGCATTACTGGTGACTTGTTGGTTTTCTGTCGTAATAGTCTGATGGGTATTTGTATTATTTTCAGAAGCGAAAGCAGTTGTTGTTAACGCAAGCGAAAACAACGTGGTTGCTAATACGCTAGAGTGAAAATAGGATGATGACATAATATAACTCCGAGTACGGCATAAACAGTGATTCTGGTGATGACAAATAAACATTACTAATAGTGTTATTTAATCGACAAGTATTTAAGATAAGAGGTATCTGAAACTTTACTTCTTAAATAAAATCTTAAGGGATTAGAATCGGTTAAGAAGAAAATAAATAGATTTATTGTACTTATGAACGTAATTTTGTCTGATATTAAATGCTGTTATTCTTTATGATAATGTATTGTTTTTAATAAAAAATTAAGTTTTTATTAGATTTTAAATAAATAACTAATAAATAAGGCCTGTAAGATATAATTTAGGCTTAGTCATCTTCAACAGAAAAAATCCACAAAATATCTATTTTTATGACTTAATTGAAATATTGATATCAACTTGAGATAAATTTAATATTAATAACATCAACTTATCAAAAGAGATTAATTTCCAGCAGGATAATAGAGTAATGAATAAGAAGAGTTAAATAAAAAAAAGAAAAATTCTTTGTTGGTTTATAAATCGTTTAAGTGGTGAGCGTTTTATTTAGTAAGGTGTCGGTTTTTTGTGCAGATTATCCTAAAGCAAAAACGTGCGAATAATGTTTATTCACATATTTTCAGGAAATATATTCCTTAAATTGATGTGTCATGCAATACAAGCCATCAGCTTAGTATTTATTATATACAACCTGAGCTGATTTATCTTACTGAATAACAAGCCTCAAAAGTAGAGAGTTAATAAATCGTGATTAGCTATCAAACTAGCATCTTTATCTTGAGCGTGCGATACTCCTTATCGCCTGAATTTACAGGCTTTGGCTCGGGGCGCCTTATGGCTGAGATGAACCCGTATAACCTGATCTGGATAATGCCAGCGTAGGGAAGTCAAGGTAACTCTGCTGATTAACAGAGCCCGACTTTTCTGTAACTGGTGAAAGGAGGAGTTAATCAGTGAGATTCAATGCATTGTCTATCGCAGGCACCGATCCTAGTGGTGGTGCAGGTATTCAGGCTGATCTGAAAACATTTTCCGCACTGGGTGTTTATGGCACGACAGTAATGACAGCACTTGTTGCTCAAAATACCTGTGGTGTCCGTCGTGTTTATGATTTATCCCCCGATTTTGTTGCCGCTCAATTAGATGCTGTCTTGTCTGATGTTCGCATTGATAGTGCCAAAATTGGTATGCTCTCTAATGCCGCGATTATTGATGTGGTTTGTAACAAACTTCAGCAATATGCCATTCCTTTTGTTGTACTTGATACCGTAATGATTGCAAAAAGTGGTGATCCGCTATTGCAGCCTGATGCCGTTAATAAAATGGTTAATCAGCTTTTGCCTTTGGTTGATTTGATCACGCCTAATTTACCTGAAGCGGCCGCACTGCTAGGTTGTGAGGTCGCTAAAGATGAAATAACGATGAAACAACAAGGTTATGCATTACTAAAACAAGGATGCAAAGCGGTGTTGATGAAAGGGGGGCATTTAACTAAAAATGAAAGCCCTGATTGGTTATTTACTCAAGATGGCGAGTGGCGATTTACTTCAAAACGCGTTAATACAAAAAATACCCACGGTACAGGATGTACTCTTTCAGCCGCTTTAGCGGCTATTCGTCCTCAAGTTTCTGATTGGCAAACTTGTGTTGAACAAGCAAAAGCCTATTTACAACAAGCGCTAGAACATGCCGATAGTTTAGAAGTTGGACAAGGCTTCGGCCCTGTACATCATTTTCATCGCTGGTGGTAATGTGGCTTACAACAACACTTATTTTAAATAGAGTCTTTATGGCTCTATTTTCATTTTTATGATCAAACTCTCTAGATAATTAACACTGTCCTCAATATAAACAGCCTGTATATTGAGGAACTAAGGTAAGATATATTTTATTTTCATTAAGGGATGATATGAATACTGCTTTTCAAAAACCACGCTGGTTACGTGATTTACTTCGCTTTATTCCATTGAAAAGCCAGTTTGTGTTATTTGGTAATGTACGCGACTTACAAGCCAGTGAAATTGCGCCCAATATAATAACACCACTGCCTTTTAACCAGACACTTTATAACAGTTTGTATGAAGTGGGTTACGTTCATATCATCACTTACACGCCGTTAACGGGTTTTCAATGGGTAGCTAATCCTACGCAATCTTTACAAGATGGCGCAATGTTAATGCAACAATTAGGATTAACAGTTACGGGCGATCGCGCATCAGGCAATATCGACAGTTTAAATAGCGTATTAGAAAAATGGCAAACAATAACAGGTCAGCCGATTGCGTTATGTATCGATTTCGCCTCTTGCTTGCTTTCTCATCGTGATAATCTTACGCCTGCCGAACATAGCTTATTTACACGAGCATTAGTGACTTCTCATCAAGCTAAAGCAAGACCCGCCGGCGAACATAATCAACCTTTCTTTAATAGCGTTTTTTGGGTAGTGGAAAAAGAGACTGATTTACCGGATTGGTTTACCGTTAATAATCCTCGAATTCGCGCCATTCCTGTTGCAAAACCCGATAGCCAGATCCGCAGAGCGCTAGCACCTAATTTATTGGTGTCATTGGCAGGATTTTCATCGCTTATTGAGAGTGAAAAAGAGTCACTTCTTAATGATTTTATTGATGAAACAGAGGGGCTATTACTGCTGGATTTAGTCGCGATAGTGCAATTAGCGCGTATCGAAGAAGTGGAAATAACGCGAATTAGTGATGCGGTAAGACGTTACAAAGTCGGTATTACGGAAGATCCTTGGCAAAAAATCGATAAACAAAAAATTCGTAACGCACCACAAGTTATACAACGTCGTGTTAAAGGGCAACAACATGCTGTCATGCATTTATTAGATATTATTAAGCGTGCAATGACGGGTGTCGGTAGCAATAAAGGCGGAAGACCTCGGGGCGTGCTATTTTTAGCAGGACCAACGGGTGTAGGTAAAACTGAGTTAGCGAAAACGGTGACACAACTGCTGTTTGGTGATGAAAGTGCTTATATTCGTTTTGATATGTCTGAATTTAGTGCCGAACATGCAGATCAACGTTTAATTGGTGCGCCTCCAGGTTATGTCGGTTATGACTCTGGTGGTGAATTAACCAATGCTATTCGTGAAAAACCTTTTAGTGTTGTGTTATTTGATGAAATAGAAAAAGCACATCCTCATTTAATGGATAAATTCCTACAAATTATTGATGATGGGGTATTAACCTCTGGGCGTGGTGATCGCGTCTATTTTTCTGAAGCTTTAATTATATTCACCTCAAACCTTGGAATTTATCGCGTTGATAATAATGGTGAAAGAGTGGCGAATGTTCTGCCTCATGAACCGTTTGAAAATGTCAGCCGTAAAGTAAAAAGTGAAATAGAGCGTCATTTTAAATTAGTTTTAAATCGACCAGAATTATTAAACCGTATAGGTGAAAACATTATCGTTTTTGATTTTATTCGAGAAGATGTCGCAGAGCAGATATTTGAACAAATGGTAGCAAATATCTTATCTAGCCTTGATAAACAATCGCTTACATTGTCGATATCAGAGGCGGCTAAATCAACGTTAAAATCCTACTGTTTATCTGATTTATCAAATGGTGGCCGTGGTATTCGTAACCAATTAGAGGTTTATTTAATTAACCCGCTCTCAAGGGCTATTTTTGACAGTGATTTAGCAGTAGGAAAAGCCTATCAAATTGCGGATATTCAAATAGGTGAAATGACCAATATTATTTTGGTGCCACAGGCAAATTAATGCAGATCAGTTTATCTCGGATTCACTTTCCAGTGACAACATTAGGGCCAGGAAAACGAATTGGTATCTGGTTTCAAGGATGCTCTTTACGCTGTAAAGGCTGTTTATCACCAGATACATGGGAAAGCAAAGCCGAAAGCTCCTCAGTTGATGCACTTATTCAACAAATTCAACCTTGGTTTGCATTTGCTGATGGTATTACGATTTCGGGTGGTGAACCTTTTGAACAGCCAGAGGCGCTTTATGCGTTATTAATCGCGCTACGTCAGCAATTCACAGGGGATATTTTTATTTACAGTGGTTATCACTGGGATGAGATAGAACCTCAAGTCACTAAAATGTCAGGCTTAATTGATGCGTTGATGAGTGGTCGATATCAAGTGGAAACCACGCAAAGTTTGATGTTACGAGGCAGTGATAATCAGCAACTTCATTGCTTAACAGCGATGGGGCGTGCGCGTTTTAGTGCCTTTGATAGAAGCGTGACCGAAGAAGATAAAGTGCTTGATCTCTCAATGGATAACCAAGGACGTATTTACCTTACAGGTATTCCTCAAAAGGGCGATATGGCTCGTTTGCGTGAAGTATTAGCACAACAAGATATTCAGTTAAAACAGATAAAAAGATAAGAGAGATGGAATAAAGGATGACCATGATACGTTTTTGTCCTCACTGCCAAACTGAGCGTCAGTTAACCGAAATTTTCTGTGCAGGACAAGTGAATGATAAGCTTTGTGGATGGGATCTAACGATTGAACCTATTCATGAGTCAGGGTGGCGTCCATCTCCTCCAATATCTTCTTCCATTGATACACCTGCGATAATTCCCGATCTTAATCACGATCAGCCTAGAAAGTGTATTAACGGACACTTGATGGGAGAAGATGATTTTATCTGTTTTGAATGTGGTGCTGATCCGGCTGATGAGATTGAAAATAACGACGTTAGCGATAATGAAACGTTTAGATTGATTGGTGATTGGCGTCTTGAACAACGTATCAATTCTATTAATAGTGAAAGAGAACGCTATAACGTAAGCAATATCAAAACAGATCAAGAAGGTGTATTAACACTCTATCTTAAAGGTGAAGAGCCTGATCCTGCTATTTATCAAGTCTTAAATCTGATCTCTATTGACCATATTCCTGTATTTTACGAAACGGGTCGATGGGAGGATCGCGCTTGGCACGTTACTGAGCGATTAAACGGTGGTTCACTAAGCCAATTTATTGAACGCGGTGACTTTTGGCAATCGGATGAAATTAATGTATTAGTCTCCGAATTAGGTACGGCGATTGCAGCATTAACTGAACATGGTGTGCGCCATCGTGATTTAAAACCCTCAAACTTGATGATCCGTGCTCGTGATCCTCTTGATATTGTGGTGATTGAATATGGCTCGGCATGTTTATCTGAGTTCGATCTCGATATTGTCTCTCCGCTTGAAATTTCACGTTATAGTGCGCCAGAAATATTAGCGGGGGGTGTTTCGGCAGCATCAGACTGGTGGAGTTTGGGGATCATTTTACTTGAGCAATTAACGCAAGGAGCCTGTTTTAAACATATCCATGATAATGCGTTTTTAATTCAAGTAATGACTAATGGTGTTGAATTACCGGATAATTTAGAACCCAACATTCAATTACTTTTACGCGGCTTGCTCTGCCGTGATCGCTTTCAACGCTGGCAATGGAATGAAGTTAATGCGTGGTTACAAGGTTTAGCGGTACAAGCGCCAGATATTAATCACAACAATGGAAATCAGCAATATTATCAATTTCAATTTGCAGATCATCAATTCAATCAACCTGATGCGTTTGCGATGGTGGCGGCACAAGCACAATATTGGGATCAAGCCACACAATTACTTCTTCATGGTGAAATCACGACTTGGTTAAGCCAATTTGATAATAGTGGAAAGCAAGTTACCCAATTGCAGTCATTAGTTGAAAAACAAGATATTGAGCCAAGTTTACGTTTTACTCTCGCGTTACGAATTTTAAATCCGAATATGCCATTGATTCACCGTGGCGAGATCATTACACCTTCATGGCTTTTAGAGCATCCCTTATTAGGTTATCAATTAATTTGTCAGCCTATTGCTACGGAACTGCAATCTATTGATGAGACACATTGGCTTGTTCAGCTCTATTATCGTCAATGCGCTGTTCGTGAGAGGGCTCAGCAACAACGTATTCCATTAAATGAAGAAAGTTTACAGCTTTATTTGTTAATCACCTCTTTAAGTCAATTAGTGGCTCGTTGGGAGATCCTTCGTGCTGAATTTCCTGATGCCTATAATGAAAATCTACGGGCATTAATTGATCGTAAAAACATGCATGAAAATGACTATATTTTGTTATTAAGTGCAGAGATTGGGCAATATATCGCGATAGATTCGTTGGTGAATAATGCGGCTAAATTAGCCAGAAATCTTGCAATAAAGACGTTTGATAAACAGCAAGCAAAAACATTATTAGCCACCCCTCGATATCAACTTATTGAACAGCTTAGTGAAAGAATAGGGGATTTTAAGCGTGTTAATATCGATATTATTGATAGATGGGCTGATGATTTTCTTTTAACTCGTAGATTGCCTCTTGAGCATATTATTGTGATGCTCTGTATTCCCGTTGAACAATGGCAAGTACCTGAATCACAAAAATATATTTTAGAAGTATTGCATTTTTTTGCTAAGAAACTAGTTTCCACAAGTCAACGCGGTAATTTAGTCAGAATGCGTTTAACGCCAAATGCGGGGCGTGTTGATTTAACTGAATGCTGTTCTGATAATGAAAAAGTGACAAACTTACTTGAGCATTTAATTAACCGCAAGAAAAGGCTGTTTTCATTAGAGGGTGAAGTATTACGTCAACGTGAAAAATTAAATAATCGCTTGTGGCTCTTGCAACAGAATACTCAGTCTTACCAACGAGATACGGGTATTAACGGCATGTATTTAGGCTTTCCTTTTTTAGTACTAAATACGCAACCTAATAAAATAAAACCGCGTATTGCACCGCTTTTCTTGTGGCCTGTTTCAATGAATATTTTGGGTGGCACTCAAGGTGCTGTGCAAATTGGGTTTGATACAGAGCGTGCCTCAGTGCGTTTAAATCCTGCTCTGGCGAATTTTGTCGGTATTCCTGCGGCTAATGAATGGCAAAAAGTACTCGATAGCTTAATGTCACAAACGGGCTTGAGTGTCAGTGAAATGATGAGCACACTTTCGTCGTTATTAACCACAACTGAACATTCACTAAGCTCGTTGCCTTCATTAACTAAAGAAATACCAGAAAACAGTGCTTATATTCATTGTTCAGCAGTGTTATTTCACACCTCTTTTATTGGGCAAATGATAAGTGCTGATTTACAACAAATTGCCAATTTACCTATCAACGGCACGGCTCTTGCCACTATGTTGCAAGTCAATACACAGGCAAAAACGTTAGAAATACAAGATCCATTGGCTGATAACTATTTGCTGTCGTTGGCAGATCCTTCTCAAAATACCATTATTCAAGCGGCAAGAAAGCAAACGGGGTTATTAATAGAAGGACCTCCAGGAACAGGTAAAAGCCAAACTATTGTTAACTTAATTGCTGATGCAATAGGGCGACAAAAAACAGCACTGGTGCTTTGCCAAAAGCCTGCCGCGCTGGATGTAGTGTATAAACGATTAGTTGCAAATGGATTGCAAGATAGGGTGCTGATTATTCATCAAAACCCTAAAGGGCGAGAGATTATTTCAGCAATTAGAGAACAACTACAATTAGAGCGTAAACGGCAGTTGATTGCAGATGTTAAGCAAGATACCCCTTTTAATCGTGATAGAATGCTTAACTTAATTCAATTTTATGAAACAACATTAGATGCCTACTATAAAGCGTTATATCTAACGGATAAACAATATGATTATTCATATCGAGAAGTGTTATCTGGATTACTCGAATTAGAGTCACAACAAAAGCTAACAATAAGTTCGGATAAATTAACCTCACTGCTTTCTCAATATAATAAAACAACTTTTGTTCAGCTTATCGATAACTTAACGTTATATGGTTTAGATTGGTATGCGATTAATTATGAAAACACACCATTAAATGGTGTTGTATTGTTCTCACCTGAAAGTACGCTATATCGCCAATTTAATGAAAATATCACGCTATTTATCGAAGCAGAAAAACAGCGTGATGCAGCATACAACTTGCCTTATCAACAAATTACAATCGATAAATTAACGACTCACGAAACAACACTAGAGCAGTGTAAACAGCAGTTAAAAAATCGTAATACTCAACAATGGGATAATTTATCTCGTTGGTTAACTCTGTTTTTAAATGAACAAGGTAAGCAAGGTAAAGGTGAGCAGTTAATTGCTCAATTGGCGCAATTAGAGACACGTTTACAGCAAATTGATAGTGAAGGTTGCGATCCTTTAATTTTCCGCTTACTCGCTCCGTTAGATAATGCCATGTTAGCAACGTTATCAAGAGCGGCTACTGATAAGATCAAACCTTCATTCTTACGCTTCTTAAATCCTTATTATTATAGTCGAAACAGTAAGTTAAAAGACTTTATGGCGCAAAGTGGTATCGACGATAAAGCCGAACACTATATTACGCTACATAAAACCATCACCACAGAACAACAATGGCGTTTGTTGCACCAAGAGCTGCAACCTATTTATCAACAATTAGGGCTAGAACAGCACCTCAATCGACAAAATACGCAGTGGCAGAACACAATAAATAATGTTCTCATTGAGCTTAAAGCTAGTAATGATGATATTGCGATATTAGCGTTATATCCTCAATCTGAACATTTTGTTGAGTCCATTCAATCAGCGAAAAAACAGGGCTTTGAACAGCAATGTTTAGAAATTGAGAATGCCATTGTTCGCGCTAAAGCACAGCAAACTAGCCTCGCTAAATTAACTGGCTTACAAGAAACCCTCACCGAACTCTGTTATCAGCAATTTTATGATGCAATTAATCAAGGCGAGTTGCTGACAACTAGATTACAGCAGTTAGCTCAAAGCTTACCTTTTTTAAGTCAATTTCAGCTATTTCGAGAAAGAACAACGCATTTTACGCACAATGATTGGCAAGTTTTAGCATTATCACGTCAATGGCTTGATAAAAATGAAAGTTCATCTTCTAACCCTGTCGAGCTTTTAAAAGCAACATTGAGTCATATGTTTTATGTTGCTGTTAAAACTGAAATTGAAATAAAAAACACAGTATTAAAGACGCATACTGCTCAACAATTACAGGAATATATTGAGCAATTAACAGAGAGCTATCAGCGATTACAACAAGTAAATCGTGAGTTATTAACTGAAAATATCGAATTATCAAGAATTGAAAATGCGCGTCATTGGGAAAGAATAACACGCTTAACTGGGCCTAGAGCATTACGGTTACGCGAGTTTATTGACGAAGCGACTCAAATGGGATTGTTAAGATTGCGCCCTATTTGGTTGATGACGCCAGATGTGGCAAGCCAAATATTGCCTTTAAAGGCAGGACTTTTTGATAGCGTTATTTATGATGAAGCCTCGCAAATGCCTATTGAATTTGCATTACCGACGTTATATCGCGGCAAACAAGCCATTGTGAGTGGTGATGAGAAACAGATGCCGCCTTCATCTTTCTTCAGCGGTAAATTTAACGAAAATGAAGACGACGAAGATAACGATAACGAGGAAGATGAACAACAAGAGAAAAGTAGTGAGCAATGGGACTCAAGCCAAATTTGCCATTGCCCTGATTTGCTTCACCTTGCACGAACCGTATTGCCTATTCATACCTTAGATATTCACTATCGCTCGGCATTTAGAGAATTAATTAATTTCTCAAATTATGCCTTTTACGAAAATCGGCTGAATATTCCTGCCCAACATTCAGCGAAAACCATTAGCACAGTAAAACCGCTGCATTTTATGGCGATTAATGGCACTTATATTAATCAAACCAACGAAAAAGAGGCATTGGCGATCGTTGAACATTTAGCAACACTCTGGAAGGTGCCTTTTGATAAACGCCCTTCTGTGGGAGTGGTGACGTTTAATCAGAAACAAGCTCAATTAATTAATCAACATATTCGTGATCGCAATGACTATGATGTGGATTTTTTAAAGGCTTACACCGAAGAATGCGCACGCTTGGATAACGATGAAGATATGTCGTTTTTTGTGAAAAACGTCGAGAATGTACAGGGTGACGAGCGAGATGTTATTTTGTTTTCGACGACGTTTGGTCGTAATGCACAAGGTACTTTTAGGCGTAATTTTGGTGTGCTAGGGCAAACTGGAGGAGAGCGTCGCTTAAATGTCGCGATCACCAGAGCGAAAAAGCAAGTGGTTATCATGTCGTCAATGCCGATTGATGAAATCTCTGACCTATTAAGTACGAATAAACACCCTGAAATTCCGCGCGATTACTTACAAGGGTACTTAACTTACGCGAGTCATTGCCACCAGATTAATAAACAAGAGGAAAATAAACGTTTATTAGCCCGTTTATGCCGTACTCAAGCCAGCGTGGCAACGCAAGATCAGGTAAACGATCAGTTTGTTATTGATGTGAAACGCTTTATTGAGTCTCAGGGATATCATATTGCACCATCACAACAAGTCGGTATTTTCTCGTTTGACTGTTTAATCGAAGATGAGCAGCAAGGCAAATTACTGATGGGAATTGAGTGCGATATGCCACAACATGAGTGGTTATCTCAGGCTTGTGCTCGTGAGTTATGGCGAAAAGATATTTTGCGTAAAGTGGTGCCTTATCATTATCGCGTTTCGTTGACACAATGGTTTTATCATCGCCAAGAAGCGCAACAACAACTTCTTGAAGCCTTACAACATGCCTCTTTACTGAATGAAAAAGTGAGTGAATGATGAGTTCATCAGTGCATTATATCTCTGTAAAAGAAACCACAGTTATTCGTTATCACCGACAATTAGCGAATAGCAAAAAACAATTCAAGCAATGGAAGGCATTAGTTGAACAACTCACATATCAAGATGAACGTGTGAGCCAAATTGGATCGACTTTTAATGCATTGGTTAAAGATAATCAGCAATTGGATGCATTAGACGCTCGTTCAGTGAGTCGCTTAACAGAAAAATTAGGCCAGTTTATTGCACCGTTACGACAGGATATGAAAAACCTACGTGAACAAGTCATTGAAGAAAAAGCGCTTGTACGTCATATCCAACAGGGGAAACAGAAATCATCGGTACTGTTAAAACAACTAAAATCACAATTAGCACCCAACAGTGTTTTAAAGGCTGAAATTGAATTGAGCGAAAACATGAGTGTGGAAGAAATTAGCTTATTGCTATTTCGTGTAACGGGTGAAATTGAGGCGCAAAAAGCACAACTTAGCCCCGCTCAAACTGAATTATTGACACAATTAAAAGCACAATCCACATACACCCAACAGTTATGGCAAAGTGGTGAGCCTCAAAGCCCATTTGCACAGCAATGTCACCAAATTGAATTGATGATTGAAAAGTTACGGCTAGTGGGGAATGAAGTAGAAACCAATCATCATGCAAATCAGCTTATTGAAATGCAAAAGCTTTCTGATAGCAAGAAACAGCGTTTACTGGCAGATTCACTGATAATGAATATGGCTGAAAGTTTGCGTAATAGCATAAGACGCATTGAGTTAATGGAAGAATTAGCACGTCTATGTGCAGAGCTTGAAAGCTTTGATGATAAAGAGATGCTGACACTGAGTCGTGATACAGAAGCAGTTGCCTCATTAGCAACAGCCGAGCAACTTGATGTGATGATCACCAAGCTAAAACAGGCAATTGAAACTCACGAGCAACAACTTTCGATGAGACAGCAATGTGAAGCCGTATTAGCTGGCTTAAGTGAGTTAGGCTATGTGGTGCATAAAAATGCAGTAAATTCGTGGCTTGATAATGGGCAAGTTGTTGTGCCTCATGCCACTATTTCTGATTATGGCTTAGAGCTAGGCGGAAAACAGGCGCGTTTTCAAGCAAGAACAGTGGCGTTAACACATCAACGTGATACGACACGTGATAAAGATGTTGATGCCATTTGGTGTAGTCAACATCAGCAATTACAAACAATTTTGGCGAAGTCTCACGCAGAATTATTGATTGAGCGAGCATTGCCAGCAGGGCAAAATGCAATGAAAGTGATAGAGAGTGAAGATACTGCTCATCAACATGCAGTGACACAAGTGCACAAACCAAAAACGTTTAGCCGCTAAGCAATAAACAATAAAAGCCACTCAGTTCAAGTTGAGTGGCTTTCACATTTAAATCGATCAATTAAGCAATAGTGACAGATTTATTTAGATAAACATCTTGTACTGCATTAATTAGGGCAACGCCGTCTTTCATTGATTTCTTGAACGCTTTACGTCCTAAGATCAGACCCATACCACCAGCACGTTTATTAATAACCGCAGTGCGAACAGCATCTTCAAGATCATTATTACCTGAAGCACCACCAGAGTTAATTAATCCCGCACGACCCATATAGCAGTTTGCTAATTGGTAACGAACTAAATCAATTGGGTTTTCAGTGGTGAGTTTTGTGTAAACACGCTCATCAGTATGACCAAAACCAATCGCTTTAAAGCCACCGTTATTTTCAGCCATTTTTTGTTTAACGATATCAGCACCAATTGTTGCGGCTAAATGGTTTGCCTGACCGGTTAAGTCCGCACTTGCATGGTAATCAACGCCATCCTTCTTAAAGGCTGGGTTACGTAAATAAGCCCATAATACTGTGACCATACCTAATTCATGAGCGCGCTCAAAAGCCATTGAGATCTCTTCAATTTGGCGACGGCTTTCTTGTGAACCAAAGTAAATGGTCGCACCCACTGCAACAGCACCCATTTCAAAAGCTTGTTCTACACTGGCATACAGTGTTTGGTCATATTGCGCTGGGTAGCTTAGAGTTTCGTTGTGGTTTAGTTTCACAAGGAAAGGGATTTTGTGTGCATAGCGGCGAGAAACAGAAGCAAGAACACCATAAGTAGAGGCAACACAGTTACAACCTGCTTCAATCGCTAACTCAACAATATTTTTCGGATCAAAATAGAGTGGGTTTGCTGCAAAAGAGGCTGCGGCAGAGTGCTCAACACCTTGGTCAACAGGTAGAATAGACAGATAACCTGTTCCCGCTAAACGCCCGTGATTAAACAGGGTTTGCATTGAACGTAATACGCTATTAGGGCGATTGTTATCAATCATAACACGATCAACAAAGTCAGAACCTGGCAGGTAGAGATTTTCGCTCGGGATGGTTTGGCAACGATGTTCTAATAATGATTTTGCATCAGCACCTAACAAACTTACTATATCAGTCATTACATACTCCAGTTCATGATGAGATGAGAGTGATTGTCATTTATCTACATTAAGATAACAAGTCACATTGAGGCGGTAACCGGCAGTGGATCGCTTCAGGTAACACAATAAATTCAAATTTATTCCCTAAAAGGGGTTCTCCATCTAAATTAAACACCATTTCATGAGAAGCACTAATGTTTACCCAGCGACTTTCTCGCTCGATTATCTTGTCATTCTTCTTGCTATCAAACATGCTGCTTAAAATGGATGGGAGAAGCTCGTGAGCCTCAACGATGGTGATATTGAGCTTATTGTCATTAATTAAGGCATCAGAACATAGTTTTTGTCCTCCACCAGCTTGACGGCCATTGCCGATAGCTAAAATAAGAGACTCACCTTCCCAGTGGAAATTTTCCGCTTCAATTGTGCAATGATCCGCTTTTAAAGAGTCGATACTTAAAAGACCATTAATAAAATAGGCAGCTCCACCTAATGCAGACTTTAATGCTTCAGGCGTTTCTGTTGTGATTTTAGTTCCAAAGCCCCCAGATGCCATATTGATAAAATAGTGTGTCTTATTCACGGCGATTACATCAATAGGTATTGCACGGCCTTTAACGGCTAAGTTAAGCGCATTTTCCATATCACGAGGGATCTGTGCGCTGGTGGCAAAATCATTTGCTGTGCCTAAGGGAATAATGCCAAGTGTCGGTAAAGATGAGGGGGAGAGATGAATTAATTTAGAAACAACGCTATTAATCGTTCCGTCGCCGCCTGCGGCAATCACCGTTTCGGCTTGCATATCGATAGCTTCTTGTACAAAACGTTGTATATCACTAGATTCCCAAGTCACTCTTACTTGGAGATTAAAACCTTCGTTACGTAATTGGTAAACCGCTTTTCTCAATGCACTGTTGTTAGCGCTTTTTCCATTAATGATTAGCAAACTAATTTTACTCATTGATGAGTCCCTTTAATTGAATCACTCTTTTAAAGGTAATGGATATCGAGAAAATTACTATTTTTTTTACAAATGATAACGAAAAAGAGAATGGGCTTTATGTAAGAGAGAGTTGCTAAGGAGAGTATAAAAAGAAAAGGCAAATCCAAGGGAGATTGGATTTGCCAAGGAGGTGGTTCCTAGTCTTACTGTATTCATTCTAGTTCTTTATTTTTCGGAACTGATGATACGGTAAACAAATCATTATTGATGTGATCTGTATTTGAAATTGACCACTTTAAATCAGATTATGACGCTTTACTTCACTTCTACCGCATCAATTTTATGCGGTTGACGTGTTGTTGTACCTTGTAGATTGCGGATCAGCAGTGCAAAATCTAAATCAACATCTTCAGGAACAGATAAATAAACCATGTGACCATTACCTGGTGCAACATCGGTTGGCTGTTGTTTTTTGTTAAACAGCGCTTCTAGCGTAAATTGAATATTTCCAGTTGGTGTCATTAATTCTAGGCTATCACCTAAAACAAATTTATTTTTAACATCAACTTCGGCTAAACCGTTTACACGTTTACCTGTGAATTCACCAACAAATTGTTGAGTGTCAGAGACAGAGTAACCATATTCATAAGTCTGGTATGCATCATGGGTATGACGACGTAAGAAACCTTCTGTATAACCACGGTGTGCTAAGCCTTCTAATGTCGTTAGCAGTGTTGGATCGAAGGGTTTGCCTGCAACGGCATCATCAATCGCACGACGGTACATTTGAGCTGTACGGGCACAGTAATAGAAGGATTTAGTACGACCTTCAATTTTCAGCGAATGCACACCCATTTGAGTTAATTGCTCAACGTGTTCAATCGCACGTAAGTCTTTAGAGTTCATGATATAAGTACCGTGTTCATCTTCGAACGCAGTCATATATTCACCAGGACGTTTTGCTTCTTCGATTAAGTAGACTTTATCGGTTGGTGCGCCAACACCTAAAGTAGGCTCAACGTTTTTAACTGGGATTGGCGTGTATTTTTCAACGATATTACCTACATCGTCTTCTTTGCCTTCTTCGACTTTATATTCCCAACGGCAAGCATTAGTGCAAGTACCTTGGTTTGGGTCACGCTTATTAATATAGCCAGATAACAGGCAACGACCTGAGTAAGCCATACATAATGCACCGTGAACGAAAACTTCTAATTCCATATCAGGAACTTGCTTACGAATTTCAGCAATTTCATCAATAGAGAGCTCACGAGACAGGATCACACGAGTTAATCCCATTTGACGCCAGAATTTTACGGTTGCCCAGTTAACGGCATTGGCTTGTACTGAAAGGTGGATATCCATTTCAGGGAAGGCTTCACGCACCATCATGATCAAACCCGGATCAGACATAATCAGCGCATCAGGACCCATATCAATGACGGGTTTTAAGTCACGGATAAAGGTTTTTAATTTAGCATTATGCGGTGCGATATTAACCACAACATAGAAGCGCTTACCTAATTCGTGGGCTTCTTGAATACCTTTAGCAAGGTTTTCGTGGTTAAACTCATTATTACGCACACGTAAGCTATAACGTGGCTGACCTGCATAAACGGCGTCTGCGCCATAAGCAAATGCATAGCGCATATTTTTTAATGAGCCAGCAGGAGAGAGCAATTCGGGTGTAAACATGGTTAAATTTCCTGGTTCTGATTTCAAGTCAGTCCCCCACACATTGGGTAGGGGTATATCATAAAGGGGTGGATTCTAGCGCTTAAGTGTAGCGAGGTTCAATGTATTCCTGAAAAAATATCATCGAAAACGGTAAGCTTGGGTTTCCCAACGATAACCTTGACCATAAATTGAGCGAATAAATTCAATTTGATCGTTAAGTTGCTCAAGTTTGCGTCGTAAATTTTTAATATGACTATCAATGGTTCTATCCGTGACAATGCGGTAGTCATCATAAAGGTGATCCATTAACTGATCACGGGTTAATATTTTACCGGGTTGCGTGGCTAAGGCTTTTAGCAAACGAAATTCCGCAGTCGTTAAATCGAGAATTTTATTGTTGTATTGGATTTGATAAGCCTGCTCATCAATAACGACTAATTTATCGCTTTGAACAATATCTTGTGGTCGATAAAAACGACGCAATAAGGTTTTGACTCGGGCTACCACTTCTCTTGGGCTATAGGGTTTGCAAATATAATCATCAGCACCAATCTCAAGCCCAAGTAATCTATCAACTTCTTCTGTTTTAGCTGTCACCATAATGATGGGAATATCTGAAAACTGACGTAACTCTTTACAGACCGTAATGCCATCTTTAACTGGCAACATGAGATCTAACAAGATTAAATCGTAATGTTGTTGTTTTACACAATGACTCACTTCAGCGCCATCCGCTAACCAATGAGTTTGATAGCCAGATGCTTGAAGGTAATCAATAAGCAATTGGGCAAGTTTAGGTTCGTCTTCAACAATCAGGATTGAATAGGGCGATTCAGATACTGTCATTTATTGGCTCAATGGTTATAGGCTTAAAGATCATCAGAATATGCGGGTAATTCTATAAGGATTTTCATGCCACCTAAAGAGGAAGGCATAGCACTTATTTTACCATTATGAGCTTCAACGATATTTTCGCAAATCGCAAGACCTAAACCTGAACCACCACTTGCACGATTTCGTGAGTTTTCTGCACGATAAAAACGTTGGAAAACAACTTCATATTGAGCACTATCAAGCCCCGGAGCACTATCTTCTAATGCAATAAGAACATGGTTTTGCCCTTTATGGGTGCTGATATGTAATTGACCACCCGAATAAGTATAGCGCACGCTATTCTCTAGCAGATTATGGAAAAGCTGGATCAACCTATCAGGATCGGCTTGTACAATGAGTGGCGATAAATCATCTAACTCGGTGAGTAGCGTAATATCTTTAGTTTGATATGTGTGGCGATAAGAAGCCACAGCCAACAAAATCACCTCATTAATATCAATAAAATCTTTACGATAAGTTAAAGAGCCTCTATCTGATAATGAAAGCTGGTGGAGATCATTAACCAGTTTTGTCAGATTTGTAACTTCAAATAAAAGGGAGTTTAGCGTTTCTGTTGTGGGTTTTCTGACACCATCTTGTAACGCTTCAAGCTCGCCTTTTAAAATGGCAAGAGGAGTCCGCAATTCATGTGAGATATCAGCCATATAATCGCGACGAATTTGCTCATTTTTTTCTAGTGTGCTGGCAAGTTGATTAAAGTCGATAGCGAGTTGACTGATTTCATCTTTACTTGTAGGCGTTACTCGTACAGAAAAATCACCAGCTGCTAATTTATGTGTCGCTTCAACGAGGCGTTTAACAGGGCGTATCATATTGCGAGAAAGGATCAGTGTAATAAATAAAGCTAAAAGAACCGTTAAACCTGCAATTATCCAGCTTGTACGCAGTTGTTGTTTATCAAAACTGATATCCGCTTCACTACTGATTTTATCTGCGGCACTGACAATCACCCAACCCACAATTTCATTATGAGAAGTAATGGGTTTTTTAAATGTTTCTGCGGGAAATTGATTGTCATGACCAAATAAGCGCTTCATGTTTTTATCAACGATCCAAAACTGTGTGCGCCAGCCTTTTGGTGGAGGGCCTTCAGTGCTTTGGCTTATTTGGTCAATACTTCGTAATATTTGATAAAGAGAACGATCATCTCTATTGAGAAAACGCCAATCTCCTGTTAAAGCGTATTGTTCAGTTAAGGCTTCTGCCAAAAGAGTTGCACGCTGTTCACTGTTTTTCTTGATATAACCAATGAATCCTTGCTGGAAGCTACCACGGATACCAATATGCATGGCGAGAACAACCACCATACAAGTAGCGAAAACCACTAAGAACAGCTTGCTTCTCAATTTCATGCATTTGCCTCTTTTTTGCTGATACGTCGTTGTTGCCAACGTTCACGCAATCCATCAAAAAATAGATAAATAACAGGGGTTGTATAAAGGGTTAGTAGTTGGCTCATTAATAAACCACCTACAATTGTTATTCCTAAAGGTTGTCTTAACTCGGCACCATCTCCACTACCTAACATTAATGGCAATGCCCCAAATAATGCGGCAAGCGTTGTCATAATAATAGGACGAAAACGCAGTAGACTAGCCTGAATAATGGCCTCTTTAGCCGACAATTTGCCTTCACGTTGAGCAGTAATTGCAAAATCCACCATAATAATGGCGTTTTTCTTCACAATACCAATCAGCAACATAATGCCAATAAGTGCAATTAGACTAAAAGGCGTATTAAAAAGCTGTAATGCTAATAAAGCGCCTACACCCGCAGAAGGTAGGGTAGATAAAATGGTTAGCGGATGAATATAGCTTTCATACAGCACACCTAATACCAAATAGACCGTTACAATCGCCGCTAAGATAAGAATAAGCTGTGATTTGATGGTTTCTTGGAAAATCTGTGCTGTACCTGCAAAAGTCCCTCTGACGGTATTAGGCACACCTAACTCTGTCATTGTGCGTTCAATAGAATCAATTGCATCAGCTAATGTATAGCCTTCAGGAATATTAAAGGCAATAGTTGAAGATGCAGATAATCCTTGGTGATTAACACTTAATGGCGCATTTGCCGGATACCAACTTGCAAATGCAGATAATGGAATGCGCTCACCTTGATTATTGACTACATACATTTTATCTAACGCAGAGACATCTTGTGTATATTGCTCAGAGACTTCCATCACGACTTTATACTGATTTAACGGCGCATAAATGGTAGAGATCTGACGTTGACCAAAAGCATTGTTCAGCAAATTATTGGCATCACTGACGTTAATACCTAATTGCGACATAGTATCGCGATCGTAAGTCAGTGCCATTTCAGCACCTTTATCTTCTTTATCAGAGTTAACATCGACAAGCTGGGGCAGTTCGCCTAAAGCTTTACGGACAATCGGCTCCCATTTACGCAACTCGCTTAAATCATCCGCTAATAATGTAAATTGATAACTGGCATTCGCTTGGCGTCCACCAGCCCTAACATCTTGCACTGGCATTAAAAAGAGGTTGGCACCGGGTTCATTAGCTAATTTTGTCCTTAGGCGGTTAATCACTTGATTTGCGCTATCGGTACGCTCTGACAGTGGATTGAGGGAAATAAACATAAATCCACTATTAATACGGCCTCCACCTGTAAAGCCTGTTACGCTATCGACGTCTTTATCTGCATTAATTTCTTGCATAAAACGGGTCATTTTTTCTTTCATCGATTGGAATGAAATACTCTGATCTGCACGCACAAATCCCATCAAACGACCCGTATCTTGATCGGGGAAAAATGTTTTTGGCGCACTGATGTATAAATAAGCATTTAAACCCAAAGTGGCGAGAAAAATGGCCATAACCCAGCGTCGATGGCGCAATGCAGCCTGCAATGTGACACTGTAACCTTGCTGAGCGCGAAAAAGTAACTTACCAAAACCGCGTAAATGTGACTGCGCTTTGGGTTTCATTCCTTTGAGTAAATGCGCACACATCATGGGGGTTAGCGTTAGAGACACAAATAGCGAGATAGCAATGGCCGTTGTTAGGGTGATGGCAAATTCTTTAAATAATCGCCCAACAAGACCATCCATTAACAGTAATGGAATAAAAACGGCAACAAGAGAAATACTCATTGAAAGGACAGTAAAAGCGACTTCACCAACCCCTTTCAAGGCGGCTTCTTTAGGTTTTAAACCATTCTCAATATGACGAGAAATATTTTCAAGCACCACAATGGCATCATCAACTACAAAGCCTGTCGCTACAGTTAATGCCATCAATGAAAGGTTGTTTAAACTAAAGCCACAAAGGTACATGGCTGAAAAGGTACCAATTAATGAAACGGGTACAGCAACCGCAGGGATCAGCGTGGCGCGACCTGAGCGTAAAAATAAGAATACAACTAAAATGACCAGTGCCACAGCAATGGCTAACGCACGTTCAACTTCTGCTAATGATGCGCGAATAGTTGGTGTTCTATCTTGTGCGACTTTTAAGTCAACGCTTGCAGGAATAAGCTCACGTAATTCTGGAAGCTCATCACGAATACGATTTACAGTTTCAATGATATTGGCACCCGCTTCACGACGAATAACCAGCAAAATTGCAGGCTCTCCGCCGCTCATTCCTGCGGCTCGCGAGTTTTGTACTGAGTCGGTAACTTGTGCCACATCACTTAAACGTACAACGGCATCTTGATTGTAATGCACGATCACAGGGCGATATTCAGCCGCTTTACTGAGTTCATCATTAGTTTGGATCTGCCAACGACTTTCATCGTTATTGACAAAGCCTTGAGGTCGCCGCACATTTGCTTGATTAATCGCCTTTCTAACATCATCAAGACTGACATTTTGGTTAAATAACGCATCGGGATTGAGGGCGACACGTATCGCGGGCAATGATCCTCCACCAACCGAAACTTCACTCACACCTTCAATCTGTGAGATTTTTTGTGCCAACCGTGTTGAGGCGAGATCGTAAAGCTCCCCTGTATTTTGAGTATCAGAGGTGAGCGTTAAGATCATAATCGGAGCATCAGAAGGATTCGATTTATAATAACGCGGACGGCTTGGCATACCTGAAGGCAACAAACTTTGTGAGGCATTTAACGCTGCCTGTACATCACGAGCTGCGGTGTTGATATCTTTGTTTAAATCGAACACCAGCGTAATGCTAGTACTTCCAAGCGAACTGCTTGATGTCATTTCATCAATACCGGCAATTCGCCCTAAAGAGCGTTCAAGCGGTGTTGCCACAGAAGACGCCATCGTTTCTGGTGACGCCCCGGGTAAGGAGGCGTAAATATTAATAACCGGATAATCAACTTGGGGCAATGGAGCAACAGGGAGCAACATAAACCCTAATGCACCACATAGCGAAATCGCCAAACTAAGCAACGTAGTTGCTACGGGTCGTTGAATAAAGAGGGCGAAGAACTTCATGATACAGCCCCGTTATTATTCTCGACGTGTTTATTACGGTTGATGTAGAGCGATAATTTATCAAATAACAGATAAATCACTGGTGTTGTAAACAGGGTTAAGATCTGGCTCATAATTAAGCCACCGACCATACAAACCCCTAATGGCTGACGTAATTCTGCCCCTACACCCGTACTTAACATTAAAGGTAGAGCACCTAAAAGGGCTGCCATTGTGGTCATTAAGATTGGGCGGAAACGCAATAAACACGCTTGGTAAATCGCTTCGTAAGGCGTTAAACCTTGTTCTCGTTCGGCAGCAAGGGCAAAGTCTATCATCATGATCGCATTTTTCTTTACGATCCCGATAAGCAAGATGATCCCAATAATCGCAATAATATCAAGTTCATTGCCTGCGGCGATTAACGCCAATAATGCGCCGACACCTGCTGTTGGCAGTGTAGATAAAATAGTAATAGGGTGAATAAAGCTCTCATATAGCACACCTAATACAATATACATTGCGACGATTGCTGCGATAATTAGCCACAAAGTACTTGAAAGCGCACTTTCAAACGCCAACGTCGCACCTTGGAATTGAGTCGTGATATCTCTTGGCATCGAAATTTGCTCTTCAGCCAATTTCACTGCTTTCACCGCTTCTTCAAGAGAAGATTGTTCCGCGACATTAAATGAGAAGGTTGCCGAAGGAAATTGCTCTTGATGATTAATAGAAAGTGGCGCTAAGCGTTGCTCAACGGATGCAATAGATAATAAAGGTACCATCGCACCATCTTTACCCGTTAAATGCACAGCAGAAAGTGCCTGTAATCCATCACCATTACGAATATCTTGTTCTAATACCACGCGATACTGATTGGCTTGAGTGTAAATAGTTGAAATTAAACGCTGACCAAAAGCATTATAAAGTGCGTTATCAATTTCACTCATTGAAATGCCTAAACGACTTGCTGAGTCTCTATCCACTTTGATATACGCCATCATGCCGTTATCTTGCCAATCACTGCTGATATCAGTTAATTCAGGGCTATCTTTTAGTGCTTGAGAAAGTTTTGGCACCCAATAAGCCAATTCATCTAATGATGTTGCTTGTAGTGTAAATTGATACTGAGTACGAGAAACTTGCGTATCAATCGTTAAATCTTGGGTGGGTTGCAGATAGAGAGTCATTCCTGAAATAGAAGCAATACGCTCTTGTAAACGAGGAATAATCACATCAATACGGGAGTCTCGCTGATCAAGAGGCTTCAATGTAATTTGCAAGCGGCCAGTGTTTAAGGTTGCGTTGCTTCCATCAATGCCCACAAAACTAGCAATATTATCAATAGCGGGATCATCAATTAATTTATCAACGACCTGTTGCTGTTTTTCTACCATTGCTTGATAAGAGATGGATTGTGAGGTTTCAATGGTTCCTTGCAATAGCCCATTATCTTGTAATGGGAAGAAGCCTTTAGGAATAAACATATATAGCAATACAGTCAGCACCAATGTGCTAAGTGCCACGCCAAGGGTTATCCATTGGTGGTTTAAAACACGTTTTAACCAAACTGCATACACTGCAATCATTCTTTCAAAGAAACGTTCGCACGCCATTTCAAAACGGTTGTGTTTGATTTCATTTTCAGGTTTTAGCAATCGAGCACACATCATTGGCGTTAATGTGAGCGAAACCACCGCAGAGATTAGAATGGCGACAGCAAGAGTGATTGCAAACTCTCTAAATAAGCGACCTACAATATCACCCATAAATAACAGTGGGATCAGTACGGCAATCAGAGAGAAGGTAAGCGAAATAATGGTAAAACCAATCTCTCCAGCGCCTTTTAAGGCAGCTGTTAGCGGTTTATCACCACGTTCGAGATAACGAGAGATATTTTCAATTACAACAATAGCGTCATCGACAACAAAGCCTGTGGCAATGGTTAATGCCATTAAGGTGAGATTGTTGACAGAGAATCCACAAAAATACATCACGGCAAACGTACCCACTAATGAAAGTGGTACAGCAATACTTGGGATTAAGGTCGCGACACCATTACGTAAAAAGAGATAAATCACCATCACCACAAGGGCGATAGCTAAGCCTAGCTCAAATTGTACATCTTTAACTGAAGCGCGGATTGTTGTAGTTCTATCAGTTAAGATCTCAACATTCACTGATTTCGGTAAATTGGAGACTAAATCGGGTAATAAATTACGAATATTATCAGTGGTATCAATGACGTTAACGCCGGGTTGACGTTGAACATTAATAATAATCGCCTGCTCATTATTCGCCCATGCACCTAACTGATTGTTTTCAGGTGCTTGTTCAATAGTTGCAATATCAGATAGACGAATGGGCGCACCATTTTTATAAGTAACGATTAATTGGCGGTAATCTTCTAATGATTTCATCTGATCATTAGCGGATAACGTCACAGAGCGAGTTGGCCCATCAAGGCTACCTTTCGCTGAGTTAACGTTCGCATTATTAATTGCTACACGAATTTTTTCGCTATCTAAACCGTAAGATGCTGCGGCTTGTGCATTGAGTTTGACTCTAACAGCAGGGCGCTGACCACCCGCTAATGCCACTAAACCGACACCATTAACTTGTGAAATCTTTTGCGAGATACGAGTTTCAACCATATCTTGCAACTGTGTCATCGGTAATGTTGAGCTAGTCACCGCTAAGGTTAGAATAGGCGGATCTGCTGGGTTTACTTTGCTGTAAATTGGTGGATAAGGTAAATCGGATGGCAGCAGATTAGTCGCCGCATTTATCGCAGCTTGTACCTCTTGCTCTGCAACATCTAATGGTAATGTTAATTGGAACATCAGTGTGATCACCGAAGCCCCACCAGAGCTTTGTGACGACATCTGTTTTAACCCAGACATCTGTCCAAATTGACGTTCTAGTGGAGCAGTAACCGCTGATGTCATTACATCAGGGCTTGCTCCGGGATAGAGAGTAACGACCTGAATCGTCGGATAATCAACTTCAGGTAATGCAGAAACGGGCAGCATACGATAGCCGACAATCCCGGCTAAGAGTATGGCGACCATAAAAAGGGTTGTTGCAACAGGGCGCAGAATAAATAAGCGAGATGGCCCCCCGCCTGTACCGTGTGTTTTTTCGGTCATTATGCTTTCTCCGCAACAACACGGTTATTTTCTTTCGTCTTTGGCGCTGTTGGTGTCACGATATCGACTTTCGCACCCTGAGTTAATCTATCCACACCATCGGTGACAACACGTTGATCTGCCGATAAACCGGAAGCTATCACGACTTTTTCCGCATTTTGTAAGGCAACTTCAACACGTAATTTACTCACTTTATTTTCGCTATCCACCACCCAAACAAAGTGACCTTCATTACCCATTTGTAGCGCTGCATTTGGAATAACAACGGCTTTCTCTAATGTGGTGACATAAAGACGAACATTGACAAATTGGTTAGGAAATAACGTCGTCTCTTGCTGAGGGAAGCGCGCTTTTAATTTAATGGTGCCGGTTGTTGCATCAATTTGGTTATCAACACTAAATAATTTTCCTTTAGCTAATTCAAATTGATTATTTCTATCTAATGCGGTGACAGGTAAATCTGCATTATTTTTACGTGCTTGAATAACATTCGCTAGATCTTGTTCTGGCAATGTAAAAAGTACATCAACAGGGTCCATTTGATTGATAACGACGATAGGCGTAGATGAACCACCAGAAATATAATTACCGACATCAACTTGTTTTAAACCCACTTGACCTGAAATAGGTGCTGTGATTTTGCTGTAAGTGAGTTGCAGTTGTGCATTACTGATAGAGGCTTCATCAATACGAATGCTCGCTTCAGACTGTTTTACTAAAGCTTGCTGATTATCTAGCTCTTGTTGTGAGACTAAATTGGTTTTTGCTAATTTCTGATAACGGGCTAAGTCAAGACGCGCATTAGCTAATGTAGCCTGATCTTTTGCAAGCTGTCCTTTAGCTTGAGCTAATTGAACTTCAAATGGACGAGAGTCAATTTCAGCTAATAAATCACCTTTCTGAACGTGTTGTCCTTCCGTGAAATGTAATGCCATTAGTTGACCTTCAACGCGGCTAGTAACCGTTACGCTGTTTGTGGCTTTTACTGTACCTAAAGCAGATAAAAATTGTGGCACATCTTCTTGTATTGATGTTGCAACTTGAACTGGTGGTAAAGGCGGGCGACGAGATCCAGATGTACCTCGACTTTGTGAGTTTGTTGCTTGAGCTTCTTTATTTTCAGGCGACGCTGTTTTTGCTGCATTAAATTGCCAATAGGCGTAACCACCTGCGATTACGACGATTAAAGCGATAATGAGAGAAACTCTTTTTTTAGCATTTTTGTTTTTATTCATTACTTTTGTGATCCCACTGGCAACTAGCTAATCAGAAATACTGAAATGAAAATTTGGAATGGTGACATTCTACCTGTTTCTTCACAGTTAAAAATGGAGGAAATATGGAAATTAAGTCAAGGAATGTGTTTTATTGGCGTTATTTTAATCAATTAAAACAAATTGCTACTGGTATTATTTTATCGTTGTTATTCAATAAGGGATAATTTGGCAAAATAGGGGTAAGCAGTAGCGTAGCTTAATTGTTTATATAGGGATAATTAAGTAGAAAATAATTTATTGATTATCAGTGGGTTATTTTGTTTGCTGTTTTTTTAATCGCATAACTATTTTGTACAAATGCCTGTAACTATGATAAAACGCAATAGTTAGTTATAATTCTTAGATAATTATGCTTTCCAGTGATAGAATGCCAACCTTGTTTTTCTCTGCGTTGAACTCTTTTCAAAGAATAACAATCCAGTATGAAATTCACCGAGCTTTAACTCTGTCTTAAATAAAGAAATTTTTGTAAAAAATTAGCCTAAATATAAAGGCATAATAGAATAATTAGAGGTTTTTAGTGTCAACTGCAAACACACCTGATGATGGACAAAAACCGAGCCTGAATGCGTTTAAACAGCCTCGTGCGTTTTATCTCATCTTCTCAATAGAATTATGGGAACGTTTCGGCTATTACGGTCTGCAAGGGATCATGGCCGTTTACTTGGTTAAAATGCTGGGCATGGGTGAAGCAGAAGCTATCACTGTTTTTGCTGCATTTACCGCATTAGTTTATGGCTTTGTTGCTATCGGTGGATGGCTTGGGGATAAAATCCTTGGTACTAAAAGGGTTATTATTCTTGGGGCAATCGTACTGGCAATTGGTTATGCAATGGTGGCATTCTCAGATCACGATAAAGACGTGATTTATTGGGGACTTGCAACGATTGCAGTAGGTAATGGTTTATTTAAAGCCAACCCATCTTCGTTATTAGCAACATGCTATGAGAAAGACGATCCGCAATTAGACGGTGCATTTACGATGTACTATATGTCTATCAACGTAGGTTCGTTCTTATCTATGTTAGCAACACCGTGGTTAGCAGCTAATTATGGTTGGGATGTTGCGTTTGCATTAAGCGTTGTAGGTATGCTGATCACCTTAGCAAACTTTATGGTTTGTCGTGGTTGGATCAAAGATAAAGGTTCTAAACCTGACTTTGAACCGCTTAATTATTCAAAATTATTATTAACGCTGGTGGGTATCGTTGCACTCACAGCATTATCGACTTGGCTGTTACACAATAATGAAGTCGCAAGTTGGTCTTTAGCAATTATCTCATTAGGTATCATTCTAATTTTTGCGCGCGAAACCTTTATGATGAAAGGTGCTGCACGTCGCAAGATGATTGTTGCATTCTTATTGATGGTTGAAGCAGTGGTTTTCTTTGTTCTTTACGATCAAATGCCAACGTCTTTAAACTTCTTCGCAATCCATAACGTTGAACACTCTCTGTTAGGTTTCAGCGTTGAACCAGAGCAATTCCAATCACTTAATCCATTCTGGATCATGTTAGCAAGCCCGCTATTAGCGGCTGTGTATAACTTTATGGGTGATAAACTGCCAATGCCATATAAGTTCACCGTAGGGATGTTCTTAAGTGCAACTGCATTCTTAGTGTTACCACTGGGTGCTAGCATGGCAAATGAAGCGGGTATTGTGTCTTCATGGTGGCTAGTAGCAAGTTATGGTTTCCAAAGTATCGGTGAGCTAATGATTTCAGGGCTTGGTCTTGCAATGGTTGCTCAACTTGTACCACAGCGTTTAATGGGCTTTATCATGGGCGCTTGGTTCTTAACTTCGGCAGCCGCAGCAATTATTGCAGGTAAAGTGGCAAGTTTAATGGCAGTACCTGAAGATGTGCAAAGCGCTCATGCTTCATTAGAAATTTACAGCAGTGTCTTCTTACAAATCGGTATTGTAACAGGTGTTATCGCAGTTCTAATGCTGATCACAGCACCTATGCTGAGCAAAATGACACAGTAATTTTTGCCATTAAAAAAACAGGTTCTTAAGAAGAATAAAGGATGCCATAAGGCATCCTTTTTTGTATGTAAATCGTACTTGTTTTTTACACTTTACTCATCATATAATCAGTAAAGAGTAAAGGAGGCGTTATGAATACCACAATACAAAAAAGCTCACCTCAAGCGTTATCAATAGAGAGAATGGCTGTTCTTAAAAGAATGGCTAATTTAACTCAAGAGTTAGTTGAAACATTAGCAGAGAAAAAAAGTTTAACTAATGCATTAGAAATGACAGATAACGAACTCGCTAGGCTTATTTTTGAAACACAGCTGGAGCGTGCCAGTGAGATATCGCCAAGGGAACAACGCCAAATTGCTCGTTTAAATGAAGGGGCTATTAAGTTTTCAGAGCAATTAAAAGCATTAGGCGGAACATGTAGAGCTAGCCAAGCCGCCGAAATTTTAGGTGTCAAACGTCAGACAATTAATAACCGCCTGAAAGCAAATAAACTATTAGCTGTTAAAGTAGGAGGCGAGTATCGATTACCCATATTTCAGTTTAATGGTAACCAGTTGATTGATGGTTTAGATGAAATCTTAGTTTTACTGGGTGATATGAGCTCGACCACCAAAGTCTCTTTTTTAACAAGCATGTATTTTTTTGATGATGACAAAAATCTTAATGTCATAGATGCATTAAAAAAATATGGACGAATGAGTGAGCAAATGCAGGAACTTATTCATCAAGCTAACCTTTTTGGTAAACACGTTGCTCTTTAATAAACAGCCCAGTATTGGGCTGTTTATTCGTCGATATTAATATCAAATTGCAATGTTTCTGTAATGATCTCAATTCCTGAAATATCATCATATAACCAATTTTGTGGGAAGTTTTCTTTTCTATTATCACTATAAGTATCAATAGAACAATGTGATAGCTCTACTAAAGGAGCAAGGCGCTCTTTCTTCGCCCAAAAAGCAGTACACATGCCCAAATAGTGCCTTGAAGGATATGTTATACCATCATAATCGAGCTCTGGTGTATTCGCTGCCCAGTCAACAATAGATTGAGTAAGGTTATAATGCTTGCCCGTCATTTTGTCGGCGGTGATATGCAGTATGCCTTGTAGTCTTGATATATCGATAAGCTTTGTTTTACGTGTAGTACTTAGTGTATATATCTGTGCTTTTTTTAAATCACTAGATCCAATAATAAAGTTTTTTCTGTTTTGATATGCCATCAGCTTTCAAATATTCCCTATTAAGAAAATAAAACGTTTGAATAGGGTAGAGTTCAATCAAAACCTTTTCAAGGTTTTGATTTTCAAAGTAATAAAATTCAGAAAAACTGCAAAACACAAAAAAATACCGCCCTCATTAAGGGCGGTATTGTATAAGGGGATACTTATAGAACATATTTATACATTGATAAAGGCTTAACCAATCACTTTATCAATCTGCAATGCAACATCTTTCTCTCTTGTTGTGGGTTTTACTGCCGCCCAACCTTTATGCGCTAAAGGTAAGAAAGCGACTGCAATAGCTAATAATGATACGCCAGCGACATAATAGGCACCCGCCATTGCGGTTTTTTCTAACCATATACCTGTTAACATTGGCGTTAATCCACCGAATAAGGCATAAGCCATATTGTAAGCAAAAGACAAGCCAGAAAAACGAATTGATGGTGGAAATGCTCTTGTGCTAACAATCGGTGTAGTTGCAATCGCTCCTACAAAAAAGCCCATCAAACCATAGTTAAACGCTAACTGAAAACCTGTCATCGCGGCATCTAAACTGCCATAGAAATGGAATGCAGTAACAATCAAACCACCCCATGATAATGTCATTGAAGCGCGCGTTCCTAATTTGTCACCAATCCAACCCCAGAATATGCAACCTAAGGTTAAAGTTAATGTTGCAACACAGTTTGCTTCTAATGACGTTGTTCTATCAATTTTATAGATCCCTTCAACAATAACGCCCGGTGTCATTAAAATGGTGACAACGATAGCCGTTGATAAAGACCATGTTAACGCAGCAGTAATTAAACACGCTTGTTTGTGGTTCTTAATAACTGAAACGACTGGCATTTCTTGTGCTAATGCTTTTTTCGCCGCCATCTCTTTAAAGATAGGGGTTTCTTGTAAAAAACGACGTAAGTAAACAGAGATTAAGCCAAATACGCCCCCTAAGATAAAGGGAATACGCCATGCAAAATCATTCACTTCTTGGCCGGTATAGCTACGTTGAACGATAATCGCAACGATGGAACCTAATAAAATACCGCCTGTAATACCTGAGGTTAATGTTCCTACACCTAATCCATAACGTTGTTTTGGTGTGTGCTCTGCGATAAATACCCAAGCACCCGGCATTTCACCACCAATAGCCGCACCTTGCATAATACGCATTAATAACAACAATAATGGTGCTGCAACACCAATGCTGGCATAAGTTGGTAATAAACCAATAACTAATGTTGGTACCGCCATTAAGAAGATACTTAAGGTAAACATACGTTTACGACCAATAATATCTCCGTAGTGTGCCATAATAATGCCACCCAGAGGGCGAGCAAGATAACCGGCTGCGAAAATACCTAATGTCTGCATTTGTGCAATAAAGGCGTTATCACCGGGAAAGAACAAGTGGCTCAATGTTTTCGTAAAGAACACGAAGATCACGAAATCATAGAACTCCAAAGTTCCCCCTAGTGAGGATAAACCCAACGTTTTATAGTCGTTGCGGTTCAATGGTCTTGCCGTAGGTTGACTCAACGGCTGAGTGGAGTGTGATTGTGATGTCATAATAACAACCTATAATAATCATCGTGATAAAAATAATAAGTAATAAGTTCACAATTAAATTCTTTTTAAATTAGCGAATAAAATAGGATGAAAATAAATAACAGCAAAAGGTTATTTAAAGACTATTTATGCGAGAAAGAATAATGTTGTGATGATGGTTTAAGTTATAACAGGAAGCTCTTAATAATGTAAATAGATGAAATTAAAACAACAGCATTAACTGGTTTTTAGGGGTGTTTTTAGATTATCTTGTTTTTGCTGTTGTTATTTCATTTGTTTAAATATTGATATTTTAATAATTACCAACATAAAATAAAAATATTAAATGACTTACAAATAAGTAAGAACTCTGTATTTTTAAATAAAAAATGTTTAATGCTGAATATATTTATTCTAATTTAAATAACCGTAAAAATAATAAATTAAGAGATGCGTTAATTTATTATTTTCCGGAAATAAAGTTATTATTAGATAATTAAGAAAGCTAACAGTATTAATAATGAAAGATATGATCTGATAGAAAATGAATTATTAGAATATTCTACTGTATGTTAAATTCTAATTAGTTGAAATTAAATTTCACTATTTCTTTATTTGTTGAAATCAAAATCTAATAAAATTTACAATGATAACTTTATTTTTGTATTTTTATGCATAATGTGGTTTTTCTGTGTTTTGCCATTAAATTAAAAATAAAAACAAAAAGAGGCATCAAAAAAACTATTCTTGGTTATAATTACATCAGGAAGTCAATTGATATGTCGGAGGATTTATGGTCTCTATCTCAATGAGTGCTGTTCTCTTAGCTGCAATTGTTCTGTTTGCATCACTTTCTATCGTCGCATTAGGTGGTAGTTTGGTATTAAAAACCATGCTTAATAACACCAATCAAAATGACGGCTATTTACTAACTGCCTCTGTTAAAAAGACTTTTATTACTTCATTGATTATCGCATTGTTGCTTGTCTATTATTACCTTTCAACAACGGCTTAATTATTTATCGATATAAAAAACGCCACTGTATTTTATTAGCAGTGGCGTTAGTATTATTGAGGCTTTTCTTAGACTAAGAAGATAGTTGCTAAACCTAAGAAGATAAAGAAACCACCTGTATCTGTAATTGCGGTTATCATAACGCTTGAACCAATTGCAGGATCTTTACCTAATTTAATCATTGTCATTGGGATCAATACACCCATCATGGCAGCCATTAAGAGGTTTAATACCATCGCCATTGTCATTACCGCACCCATAGCAAGGTCGCCATAGAGGAGGTAAGTGACAATTCCCATTATTCCCCCCCAAACAACGCCGTTAATAAAGGCAACACCAAGCTCTCTTAAAATTAAGAAAGAAAAGCTTCCGGTTTGAATTTGGTGTAGCGCTAATGCGCGAACAATCATTGTGATGGTCTGATTACCTGTATTTCCCCCAATACCCGCAACAATCGGCATCAATGTGGCGAGGGCGACTAATTGGGAAATGGTATCTTCAAAGACACCAATAACACGAGAGGCAACGAAAGCAGTACATAAGTTGATAGCCAGCCAAGTCCAACGTGTTTTAACAGCTTGTCCAACGGGTGCGAAGACGTCTTCTTCTGGGCTCAAACCACCCATACGACGAATATTGGTATCGCTCTCTTCATGCATGTTATCAACGATATCTTCAACGGTTAATCGCCCCATTAGAAGACCGTTACTATCAACAACAGCTGCAGAAATTAAGTCATAACGTTCGAACGCGCCCGCTGCATCTTCACCTTTTTCTTCTGGCATAAAGCTAACAGTGTCTGTTTTCATTACATCAGAGACAAGCTTATCAGGAGATTGGGTTAAAACGGTGGTTAATGGAAGCTCGCCCAATAGATGATTTTTATTATCAATAACGAAAATTTTATCCGTTGCTTCAGGAATAGAGCCTCGTTGGCGTAAATAGCGCTGTACCGTTTTTAATGTGACATTGCCTCGCACAGTGACGAACTCAAAATCCATCATCTGACCGACACTGTCTTTTGGATATTGAAGAACTTCTCTTATTCTATTACGCAGGCTTGGTTCTAAATAGGTAAGAAGGCGACGCATCGTATCGCGAGGTAAGTGCTCTGCGATATATGCTTGCTCATCCACATGTAATGTGGCGACCGATCGTAATAACTCACGGTCAGTCATATCTTTAATTAAGCTGTCCCAAACGGCGACAGAAGCTTCGACTAAAACAGCACCACGTTCATTATTATCAACCAAATGCCACAGTGCTAGACGTTCGTCATAGGGGAGGGCTTCAAGAATATCTGCAATATCTGCCGCGTGTAGATCTTGTAGTAATTCTCTAACAGTGGTGATTTTTTCATGAAGTTCATGGTGGCTCAGCCTATCATTTTCACTTGCTTCACCTAAAACGGTTTCAACAAAATGATCATCTTCGAGAAAGATGCTCAAAATTTGCTGACGCAGGTGTGCCACTTTTTGTGAATACGGATTGATGGCAGCCGCAGTATCATTGTTGATAGCTGTTTGAGACATGTTATTCCTTTTTAATTCTTACGAGGGAGATAACCATTGACACTAATTATTCCATTTTAGGATGATTATCGGTCTTCTCCGTATAAAAAATATGAATCTTGAACAATATTGCGTTGGTGATGTTCATATTATGGTCACAAATCAAACCTATGTTGTTATGTGATAGTTGTTGTATGATAGATGCAACAAAAGACGCATTGACTAGCGTCTTTTTCTGTATAATATCATATTGTTAAGCAGATTCCTCTTTTATATCCAGTTTCCAACCCGGAACCGACTGCCAATGCTCTTGTTCTTTTTCTAAATCCAATTCCATCAATGTGTTATCGGAAAGATATTTTTTAGGAAAATAAAGCGTCCAATGATTTTCATCTGTAACTAAACGCAAAGATGCGGGTTTTGTCGTCGATTGTCGCTGATTATTAAGTAAAGTTGCTAATCTTAGTATTTGTACGAGTGGGAAATACTGTTTCTTTTTATAAAGATTAAATTTTGGCAACTCATCTAACTTGATCCCTTTTCGGTGATAGCGAACTAGGGTTGTTAATAACAGCTGTTGCTCTTGATTAAAACCGGGTAAATCAGTATTTGAAAGAATATAGGCAGAATGACGATGTAACCCGCTTAAATTAATGCTTAATCCCACCTCATGTAACATGACAGCCCAGATTAAAATAGCTTCTAAATCAGGACGAACTAATTTAGGATTTTGCTGTGCCCACTGAGCGTAGAGAGATTGCATTGTTTCAAGAACACGTTTTGCTTGCTCTCTATCGATATTATAGTGCTCTGCAAGGCTTTTTGCTGTGCGTTGACGAATATCTTGATGGCGGAATCTGCCTTCCATTTCATAAAGCACACCCTCACGTAATGCACCATCAGAAAGATGTAGGGCTTTTAATCCTAAAGAATCAAAGATACCGCATAAAATCGCCAAACCCGGTACAAAAACATGTTTACGCTCATCGGATAAACCCGGTAGGGCGATATCTTTAAATTTTTTAAATCGTAAAACTTGTTTAGTGAGCATAAGCAGGCGTTCTGGTGTGATAACACCGTCTTTTTCACCAAACTCAACTAAGATCTCATGAGCTGCTTTAATCGTTCCTGAAGCCCCTAAAGCCACATCCCAGCCAGTCATTTTGTATTGCCATGCAATTTTTTCCATTTTACGCGCGGCTTTTTCTCGTGCTTTACGAAAAGCGGATTCACTGATTTTCTGTTCTGGGAAAAATTGACGGCTAAAACTGACACAACCCATGCGTTGGCTTTCGATTAAGATTGGTTCAAAATTTTCACCAATAACCAATTCTGTTGAGCCACCACCGATATCAATAACGAGCTTTCGACCTTTTTCAGATTGAGTGTGTTCAACACCCATAAAAATAAGTCGAGCTTCTTCGTGTCCCGAAATAATTTCGATAGGATAAGGAATAACTTCTTTGGCGCGTTGAAGAAAGACTTTCGCATTAGTGGCGACGCGCAAAGTATGCGTTCCCACGACAGTGACATTTTCCGCAGGAAAGCCCTGTAACCTTTCAGCAAAAAGAGAAAGGGCTGAAAGCCCACGTAACATAGCCTCTTCGCTTAATTCGTTATCATCATCAAGCCCGTCAGCAAGATAAACTCGCTGTTTTAAACGGCTTAATACTTGTAATGCGCCATTAACAACCCGCGCAATAATCATATGAAAACTATTAGAACCGAGGTCAATAGCCGCAATTTCTAAAGGACGTGGTGAAGAGTCATCTTGTGATAAAGGCATAGAATTACGCTCGTGGATCTGGTTGTTCTAACAATTTAATGTACTCATAGACAGCAAGCTGGGAACGGATCTTACGTTTATTTCCACGAGGAACATAGCTATTTGTTAAATCTTTATCGATATAACGTGCTTTTACGGTGTCATTAAATTGAATATCCAGAATATCAAGAACGCGCTGTTTAAGTTGAGGATCAAGCAAAGCCACTGCAACTTCAATACGATAATCAAGATTTCGCGTCATCCAATCCGCAGAAGAGAGAAAGATTTTTTCATCGCCTTTATTAGTAAACACATAGACACGATCGTGTTCTAAAAATCGGTCAACAATGCTGGTTACCTGAATATTTTCACTAAATCCCGGTTGATTAGGGACTAAAGAACACATTCCACGTACTAATAATCGTACTTTTACGCCAGCTTCTGACGCGTCATAAAGGCGATTAACGAGCTCTTCATCAACTAAGTTATTCACTTTTAATGTGATCCCTGCTGGATGTCCGGCTTGGGCACTGTGAATTTCGTTTGTGATTAATTGATTTAACAGAATACGCGAGTTTTGTGGTGAAACCATTAAATGTTCAAAAGTCACTGGACGATAAGGATTTTCAATAAAACTAAAGACGCGGCGCACTTCATTAGTAATTTCGGTATTCGCCGTTAATAATGAATAGTCAGTATAAAGACGCGCTGTTTTTTCGTTAAAGTTCCCGGTACCAATATGAGCATAGCGAATAATTTCACCATTTTCTAAACGTGAAATGATAAATAACTTCGCGTGAATTTTCAGACCTGGGGCTGAGAAAATAACGTGTACACCTGCTTCTGTCAGGCGTTTTGCCCAGTGAATATTTGCTGCTTCATCAAAGCGAGCTTGTAACTCAACGACAACAGTGACACGTTTGCCGTTATGCGCAGCGTGGATCATCGAATCAATGATCCGAGAATCTTTAGCGACACGGTAAATATTGATTTTTATTGAGATAACACTTGGATCGAAAGAGGCTTGGCGCAACAATTCCAGCACATGCTCAAAGGTATGATAAGGATAATAGAGTAAGACATCGCGCTCACGTATTGCATCAAAGCCATTACGGAAATTATCAAACCACACATGGCGTAAGCGTGGGATCACTTTATTTAAAAGAAATTTACTCCCTTCATTTGGGAAGTTAATAAAATCTTTAAAATTATGATAACGACCACCAGCTATTACGGAGTCATTATTCGATAAACCTAATTTACTGCGCAGTAGTGCCACCATTTCATCAGGCATATCCCGTTGATAAACAAAACGGACGGGTTCTGCGGTAAGGCGCTGTTTTAATGTCGATGACATCATTTCAAGTAAACTTGATTCCATTTCTGTCGCAAGATCGTACTCTGCATCTCGCGTCATTTTCATGGAATAAGCACTTAATGAGTCGTAATCAAAAAAGCCTTTAAACACTTCATCAAGACAGTAGCGTAAAATATTATCCAATAAAATCATGGATTTTTTCTTACTACGACCTTGGTCTGTTGGCAGAATGACAAAACGAGGTACTTTATCTGATGGAATTTCTAGTAGGGCATAATGAATAATTTGCCCTTGCGCTATTTCAACCGCTAAATAGGTATAGTCATCTTTAAGAAACTCAACTAAGTCTGTTTCAGGATTAATCAAAATAGGCGTGATGTGTTTTCTTAAATTTTGACGGAAGTATTGGCGTAACCAGATTTGTTGATTAGGTGAGATTTGGCGTTCGTTAATTAAAAATATTTGATTTCGCGCCATTTCAAGTAACAAATCATTATATAAGGCATCAAACTCTTGGTCAGCTTTAGCCACTTTTGACTGAATTTTCTTTATAAGATGGCGAGCATGACTTGATGCAGAGCGTGAACCACGCTCTTCATTAATTAAAATACGGCGTTTTACATCGGCAAAGCGAACCTTATAGAACTCATCAAGATTATTTGAATAGATCCCCAGAAACCTGACTCTTTCAATTAACGGGTTTCGTTTATCAGCCGCCTCTTGTAATACACGCTCGTTAAACGCAAGCCAACTGATCTCTTTATCAATATAGAGTCGTTCCTGGGACATCTGAACTCCAACAAGGGTTAAAGTTAAAACTTAATATCTGAATAAATCAGACGTGTTGCTTAATGGTCGCACCCGGCTTAACAAAATTTTCGGGTTTCGCCTCTTTGGCTTTTTGTTCAAAATAAGGCGCTTGGAAAGTACACATTCTAATCGCAGAACGGTAGGCACCGTTAACAAAAAACTCATCTATTAAATCACCTTCTTTTTTAAAGCCAAGCTTTTCATAAATATGAATCGCTTTAGCATTCTCTTTATCGACGATCAAATAGAGTTTGTATAAATTAAGTACAGAAAAAGCATAATCCATCGCCAACTTTGCGGCTCGTGCAGCATATCCGTGGCCTTGATGTGCCGGTGCGATGATGATTTGGAATTCAGCACGACGGTGAACATAATCAATTTCAACCAACTCGACAAGCCCAACTTTAGTACCATCACTTTCGGCAATAAAACGGCGTTCACTTTGGTCGTGAATATGTTTTTCATAAAGGTCGCTTAACTCGATAAAAGCCTCATAAGGCTCTTCAAACCAATAGCGCATAACGCTGGCATTATTATCAAGTTGATGGACAAAAGAGAGATCTTCTCGTTCGAGAGGACGTAATTTTATAGGTGGAACTTTCTTACCACCGGACATAAGCACCTCGGTGAATGCATTGAATAAAAAGAGAAAAGGGTGACACAAAAAAAGTCACGCGAGCTACAGTGTAGCACAATGTGACTTTTTATCTTAAACGAAATAGTTAACCAAGGTTGTCGAAAAGCGCAATATCATCGAGAAAAGCTTGATTACTCTTCATTTTTAATCGCTCGTCAGCTAACCAACCGATCGCTAATGGATAGATACGATACTCTTCAGTTTGTATTCTTGCTTGTAATGATTGTTCAGTATCATCGGGTAAAACAGGAATACGCGCCTGAATAATCATGGGACCACCATCAAGCTCTTCTGTAACAAAATGGACGGTAACACCATGAAAAGAGTCTTTATTCGCTAAAACTTGGCGATGAGTGTGTAATCCAGGATATTTAGGAAGCAAAGAAGGATGAATATTTAATAATTTATGCTGATAGTGAGTGACAAAATCAGGCGATAAAATACGCATAAAGCCTGCTAAAACCACAATATCGGGCTGATAAGCATCGATTTGTTCAATTAACGCTTTATCGTAATCCGCTCTGTCATTATATAGAGCAGGATCAACAAAATAAGCTGGAATATTAGCCAGTTTTGCTCGTTCAAGACCATATGCATCAGCTTTATTACTTAAGACAGCAACCACATTTCCTGTGATTTTATTTGCCCTACAGGCGTCGATAACCGCCTGTAGGTTGCTGCCGTTTCCTGAAATAAGGACGACAATATTTTTCATTCACATGCTTTCATTAGTTAATAATAACTTGTGCTTCACCAGTAGCTTGTGGCGCAACTTCACCAATTAACCATGCGTTTTCACCACATTCAGCCAGATGTGCTAATGTTTTTTCAACGTCATTTGGGTTAACGGCAATTAACAAACCAACGCCACAGTTAAAGGTGCGATACATTTCATGTGTACTGACTTGTCCGGCATCTTGTAGCCATTTGAAAACCAATGGCCATTCCCAACTTTTACTTTCGATACGCGCTTGCGTGTTTTCAGGTAATACGCGAGGAATATTTTCCCAGAATCCGCCACCTGTAATATGTGCTACAGCATGGATGTCCACACTTTCAATTAATGAAAGCAGTGACTTCACATAAATACGAGTAGGGGCTAATAGGTGATCGGCTAATGATTTATCGCCTAATGGTGTGTTTTCAGCTTGCGTATTGCTGACTTCAAGAATTTTTCTGACTAATGAATAGCCATTAGAATGAGGACCACTTGATGCTAAAGCGATTAGTGCATCGCCAGCTTTAACTTTGCTACCATCGATAATTTCTGATTTCTCAACCACACCGACACAAAAGCCTGCGATATCATAATCGTTACCGTGGTACATTCCTGGCATTTCAGCAGTTTCACCACCGACTAGTGCACAGCCAGATTGCTTACAACCTTCTGCAATACCTGTTACTACGCGTGCTGCGGTATCGACATCTAATTTTCCTGTGGCATAGTAGTCAAGGAAGAAAAGGGGTTCCGCACCTTGAACAATCAAATCGTTGACACACATTGCGACTAAATCAATACCGATGTCATCATGGCGATTTAAATCCATCGCAAGGCGAAGTTTAGTTCCTACGCCATCAGTGCCTGAAACTAAAATAGGTTCGCGGTATTTAGATGGAATTGCACAAAGTGCGCCAAAACCACCTAAACCTCCCATAACTTCAGGACGGCGGGTTTCTTTTACTACACCTTTGATACGATCGACTAAAGCATTACCTGCATCAATATCGACACCGGCATCTTTATAGCTGAGAGAGGATTTGTTAGTCACGTAGAGCCCTCACGGCAAGTTGCTGTTAAGAAAAAATGTGTGCGGACGCTATTCTAACAGGCAAAGCAAACGTTTGCGAGGATCTTCTTTATAGGTCACAATTATTCATGTTGGTGTGGTTAAAAGCTGTGCGTTTGATCAATATCAATAGAAAAACGATGGAATGTTGGCAAAAAAGCGGTATAATCTCGCGATTTTTTTGTCAGGCTGCGTCGTACATTAGGAGAAATTATGAAGATCGTTGAGGTAAAACACCCACTCATTCAACATAAATTGGGGCTGATGCGAGATCATGATATAAGCACTAAACGCTTTCGTGAACTGGCTTCAGAAGTTTCCAGTCTACTGACGTATGAAGCTACCGCCGATTTAGAAACAGAGACGGTAACAATAGAAGGTTGGTGTGGTTCGGTAGAGATAGAACAGATTAAAGGAAAAAAAATCACAGTAGTTCCTATCCTCCGTGCAGGTATCGGGATGATGGATGGAGTATTAGAAAATATTCCTAGTGCCCGAATCAGTGTAGTTGGCGTTTACCGCGATGAAGAAACATTAAAACCTGTCCCTTACTTCCAGAAATTAGCATCCAATATTGAAGAGCGTATGGCTCTTGTTGTTGACCCTATGTTAGCAACAGGCGGCTCTATGATTGCCACAATTGATTTATTAAAAAATGCGGGCTGTACTTCAATTAAAGTATTAGTACTGGTTGCTGCTCCAGAAGGAATTAAGGCATTAGAAGAAGCTCATCCAGATGTGGAATTATATACTGCATCTATTGATAGTCATCTTAATGAGCACGGGTACATCGTTCCAGGTCTTGGCGATGCTGGTGATAAGATATTTGGTACAAAATAATAATTAAGCCGACTTTGATAGTCGGCTTTTTTTTGGACCACTTATTTGTTCTATACTCTAAATATTTTAAGGTGTCGCTAGATGAGTCGTTCGAGTGAGCGTAGTTAGTAACGCGGTGGCTTAAAGTAAGACGAGTATAAAGTTAAAAATACAAACCAATTTCACATTCATATTAAAGAGAGGTCGTAAGCATGACTCGTCGTGCAATCGGGGTAGAAGAGCGCCCACCATTATTACAAACAATTCCGTTGAGTCTTCAACATCTGTTTGCAATGTTTGGCGCCACCGTACTTGTGCCAATTTTATTTAAAGTTAATCCGGCAACAATATTGTTATTTAACGGGATCGGAACCCTGCTTTATCTCTTTATTTGTAAAGGACGCATTCCTGCTTATTTAGGTTCAAGTTTCGCGTTTATCTCACCGGTACTTTTACTGTTACCTCTAGGGTATGAATTAGCACTCGGGGGATTCATCGTCTGTGGCGTGTTATTTTGTATCGTTGCAGGTATTGTTAAAATAGCAGGGCGAGGCTGGATCAATGTGATGTTTCCGCCTGCGGCAATGGGCGCAATCGTTGCCGTCATCGGGCTTGAATTAGCAGGAACCGCTGCAGGAATGGCAGGATTATTACCAAGTGCTGATGCACCAGTTGATAATCAAACACTGCTTATTTCTATGGTAACTTTAGGTGTGACAATCTTAGGCTCGGTGATGTTTAGAGGATTCCTTGCTATTATTCCTATTCTTATCGGGGTATTAGTTGGTTATGCACTCTCTTTCTTCTTGGGCGTTGTTGATATTACTCCAATTAAAGAAGCTAACTGGTTTGCACTACCGACATTCTATTCTCCACGTTTTGAATGGAGTGCCATCTTTATTATTCTACCTGCCGCATTAGTAGTTATTGCAGAGCACGTTGGACACCTTGTTGTTACAGCCAATATTGTGCAACGCGATTTAATGAAAAACCCTGGCTTACATCGTTCTATGTTCGCAAACGGTTTCTCTACCATTATTTCGGGTTTCTTTGGCTCAACACCAAATACCACTTACGGTGAAAATATTGGTGTTATGGCTATCACTAAAGTTTACAGCTCATGGGTTATTGGTGGCGCAGCAATTCTCGCTATCTTATTATCTTGCGTCGGTAAACTTGCTGCTGCTATTGCTGCTGTACCTGTTCCAGTGATGGGTGGGGTTTCATTACTACTTTACGGTGTTATTGGTGCATCAGGTATTCGTGTCTTGTTAGATTCAAAAGTGGATTACAACAAACCACAAAACTTGATATTAACTGCAATTATTCTGATTGTTGGTGTGAGTGGTGCATCCATTCAGATTGGTGCGGCTGAATTAAAAGGCATGGCATTAGCAACTATCGTAGGTATTGTTTTAAGCTTAATCTTTAAACTAGTCAGTATTGTTCGCCCTGAAACAGAATTAGTGGATAACACCATTGAATCGGTGAGTGGTACAGCAAACAAAAAGTAATCGACTAAGAAAATCTAAAGCAATATGCTGAAATTAATAAAAAAGGTGGATGATCTCCACCTTTTTTATTGTGTTTTATTTTTATGTCATATTAAAAACTAAGATTATTGATATTTTAAGTATTTAAAACTTAGGAGAGCATGATTAATTCAATCATGATGTTTATTTAAATGAAATAAATGAGACAATGGGGGTCTGTTCTTATACGGAACAGGCAATTTGTCTGTGGTTTGAGTGATATTCGTTTTAAGATTGGAAGCGTCTCAAAAAAGGTATAACGTAATTTATGGAAAAGCTGATTGAAATTTATGATTTCATTACATCAAAGCAGATTTTTACCACAGTATTTTTAGTTATTGTGTTGCTGGTGGTGTGGTTTCTCGCCAAAATGATTTTCCGCCGAATAGCAAAGCGTTTACTTTTTTTATTTACTGAACTTTCAGATGAAGAAACGATAGAAGATATAGCTAAAAAGAGTGCATCTATCGTTGCTGTTACACTCGTTCTCTATATTAATCAGCTATTACCGTCTTTTTCAGCCGAAATGAATATTATTTTTGAGACGGTTGCTCGCGCCTTTATTATCATCAATATTGCCTCATTGCTAAATAACGCGCTTGATATCTTTAATATTAGGCACGCCAAAAAAGCGTGGCATCGAAATAACTCTATCAAAGGCTATATTGAGATTGCCAAAATTGTGGTTTGGATTATCTCTTTTATCCTGATTATTGCGTTATTTACTGAACAATCACCACTTATTATTATCTCAAGCTTTGGTGCCATTGCTGCGGTATTAATGTTTGTTTTTCAGCATACACTTATCTCTTTTGTTGCCAATATTCTTATTTCTAACGGAAAAGTATTAAAGCTTTATGATTGGATTGAATTGCCCAGTAGTAATATCAGCGGTGAGGTTATTGATATCGCATTACATACGATCACTGTGCGTAATTGGGATAATACGATTTCACGTATTCCAACCAAAGATTTTTTGACTGAAAAATATACAAACTGGCAACCAATGTTTTCATCAGGAGGGCGTCGGATCAAGCGTAGTTTTTATATTGACCAATCTTCGATTTCATTTGCAACGCAAGAGTTAGTATTAGAGTTAAAAAATATAGCACCGCTTCGTAAGAGCATCGAAACGATGCTAGAAGGAAAGGAAGAAGAGATTGGTGACATTAATGAGTGGTTAGAAACAAAAGGGGTGACAAACCTACAATTGTTTCGTAAGTACATGCTAAATTGGATAAAGATGCGTGGTGATGTTCGGCCTGATATGTATTTAGTGATCAGAACAATGCCACCTACACCGATGGGATTACCTGTAGAGTTATATTGTTTTACTCGTGCAACTACGTGGGTTGAATATGAAGAGACTCAATCTGAAATTTTTGAGTATATAAATGCATCAGCCAAATATTTTAAGCTCGATATTTATCAGCAACCTTCAGGTAATGATGTTGCGAAATTAAAATTTAGATAATAAAGACGATTAAATAAACAAGAAATATTTTCTGATGTTGCACTAAACAATTTGTGATACAGAGAGGCGACAAATAAATAAGTCACTAAGAGCCTATAAAATAGGCTTATCACGATAATTTTGCTGTTATCTTAATCAGTGCAATGTGCTTTTTTAATATTGATTCTGACCTTGTGAGAATTTGTGTTAGAATCACCACGTTTATTAAACTATTCAGGTGAGGTGCTTCTGAATACGCCGTCACAGCTATCATTACCACTATCTCTGCCCGATGATGAGACATTCGATAGCTTTTATGCAGGGGAAAACGCGTCATTAGTCGCGGCAATTCGAACCGCCATTCATCAATCTCATGGCAGTTATATCTATTTCTGGTCTCGTGACGGAGGTGGAAAGAGTCATCTATTACATGCCGCTTGTGCTGAGCTTTCACTAAAAGGCGATGCTGTTGGTTATGTTCCTCTTGATAAACGAGCCTATTTTGTTCCTGATGTTCTGGAAGGCATGGAACACTTATCCTTAGTTTGTATTGATAATGTGCAATGTATTGCAGGTGATGAAGAGTGGGAACTCGCCTTATTTAATCTTTATAACCGCGTTTTAGAGCATGGGCGAACTTGTTTATTAATTACAGGGGATAGGCCACCTCGCCAAATAGAGCTACAACTTCCTGATTTAGCATCTCGACTCGATTGGGGGCAAATCTACCGCCTGCAACCTTTAAGTGATGAAGAGAAAATTCAAGCGTTACAATTAAGAGCAAAACTTCGCGGGTTTGAATTACCTGAAGATGTCGGGCGTTTTGTATTAAAACGTTTGGACAGAAAAATGCGAACCTTATTTGAAATGCTTGATGAGCTTGATCACGCCTCTATTGTTGCTCAACGTAAACTGACCATCCCATTTGTGAAAGACATTCTCAAACTTTAAATCGCCTCACTCATCTTATTCGGTGAGGCTAATAATCTAAATCCTATCTCTATTTCCCAAATCTAATATCTATTGAAGGTAACAATTCTTGGTTTTTTTAAACCGTGGTATTTCTATTATCTCTGATAAAAAGAGATAAAAAAACCGCTTGTCTTTATACAAGGCAAGCGGTGAGAGACACAAACAATAAAGGAGGAGGGTTAAATAATTAGTTTGCTTCTGCTACTTTGGCTTTCTTCTGAGGAACCAGTAAGAAAATCAGATAAAGTACAGTGATTGCAACGGTGTAGCCTGTGAAGATTAACCAGAATGATTTCCAATCAACTGCGCCATTAGTGGTATATAAGTCAATCACCCATCCACTTAACATTGCACCTAAATAAGTACCGAAACCGTTCACTAAGGTCATAAACATACCTTGTGCTGTTGAACGATATTGTAATGGGATCTCTTTTTCTAAGAACAGTGAGCCAGAGATATTAAAGAAGTCGAATGCACAACCATACACAATCATTGATAACAATAAGACGATTTGACCTAATGATGTGTAGTCACCATAAGCAAAGAAACCGAAACGTAAGATCCAAGCAATCATACTAAATAAAACGATAGTTTCGATTCTTACACGTTTTAATAACAGTGGTAGGAACAGAATAAATACGACTTCTGAAATCTGTGAAATAGATAAGAACACAGAAGGATAACGTGCAAAGAATGAATCATCTGCATTTGGAGATTGTGCAATATCTTGCAGGAATGGCACGCCAAATGTATTAGTAATTTGTAGTACAGATCCTAACAATGTTGCGAAAAATAAGAAAACAACGACATTTTTCTTTTTAAATACTTGCAAGATGTTGGTGATACTAAATGCAACTTCTTCGGCTTTAGTTTCGTTTTTATCAGCAGCTTTAGTTGCAGGTAAGAACATTGCAAATACAGCTAAAGCAATAGATGCGATCGCTGCAACAAAGAGTTGATGGTAGCTATTACCTAAACCTAAGAAGCTAATCACCCACATGGCTGCAATAAAGCCAACAGTGCCGTAAACACGAATTTTAGGGAAGTAGTTATTAGGCTCTAAATGTTTTTGTTCTAACAGTTCAAAAATGATGCTGTTTGCCATTGAGATACTTGGCATAAAGAACAATAAATGTAATAGAGTTGCAAAGAATAGTGTAGTTACTGTTGTCATTTGCGACATTAGCACTAATGCTAATGCGGAAAAAATATGCAGGGTAATAAACACTAATTTTCGGTTATTTATTTTATCTGCAATAAATCCCATGATGACGGGGGCGATAAGTGAGGCAAGTCCAAGAGCACTGAAAATAAGCCCAACATCACTACCTTTAAAATGCAGCTCTCCAAAGAGATACGAGGCAAATGTTACAAGCCAAGATCCCCATATAAAGAACTGGAGGAATGAGACAAGTTTTAATCTAAGTACGATATTCATCTGTTTTCCTATTAGCCTAGCAATCACCCGACACCAATAATGGTGATTGGTTAGTTTTAATTGCCCATAATGTTGGCTATAACGTTGTTTATTTCATATACATCTACAACTTCATTTCACACTGATTAATTGTCATCAAGTTAAAAAACATCAATGAAAGAAGAGATAGAGTAAATAACAAATTGAAAGCTTATTGTTGTGTTGCAGTATTGTTTTAAATGTGTATTTTTTGTTAATTTCTTTCTTGGATGATAATGAAAAAATATTTTGGCAAGAATTTATAGTTTATCAATTCTGCTATCATATTTTCTGATGCTCATGATATGTAGGAATACATTTGTGTAAAGAGACTTGAGTCACAATATAAATGAAACGCATGATTATTTTTTTCTCATAATTGTGAGTTTATGCGGCGTAGTGTGATCTAAATAAAAGTTTTCAAAAATGGCGATTTCTTACTCATAAAAAATATGAAATTGAGATGAAAATTTTTGAAAGCATAAAGCGATTGTTTTTTTTCTATTGTGGAAATAAGAAACACTTTGCTAATTGTAATTTTTACAATTTAACAACATTTGATGATTGGTTTCTTATTTGAGAAAAGAGAGTAAACGATTGCGAGATTAATAATGAAGTGGATAGAGAGAAGCCCATATATGTAAGAACATAAATATGGGCTTTAAATTTTGAAGATTAATTAAACAGTTCTTTCACTTGTTCTGGTGGGCGACCTAAACGGGCTTTATTACCTACAACCACAATAGGGCGTTCAATAAGTTTAGGGTTTTCATGCATTGCTTGAATTAATGCATCTTGCGATGTTTCATCAGCCAGTTTTAGCGTTTTATAAATTTCTTCTTTTGTGCGCATTAACTCTCTTGCGTCATTAAAATCTAATGCTTTTAGCAGTGTTTTAATTTCTGCTATAGAAGGAGCTGTATCTAGATAGTGAATAACATTAGGCGTTATTTGCATTTCTTCTAGTAAATGTAAGGTTTCACGGCTTTTTGAACAGCGTGGATTGTGATAAATCGTCACTTTCTTGGTCATGTTGTCCCTTATTTAAATTGACTATCTCTTTGCTGAATTTTTCTTAATTGGTCTATACGAGCATCAAAGCGAGCTTGGTCGTTACTACCTAATTTAACTTGTCGGCTTGCATCACCTAAATAACGAATTGCCGTTTCAAAGTCACCTCTTAGGGCCAAATCTTCTGCATAAGCGGCTAATTCATGAGCTCTATCACCTTGCTTAGCTGAATTTTCTGCCATTAATTGCCAACCGATAGGATCGCTTGGATTATCAAAGGTATAACGATAAAGCAGGCGGTTAGCTTCGTTATATTGCTTATTATGCATATATGAATTAGCTAAGTTGGCAATAAGAACATTGTTATTGGGTCTTTGTTTCAATGCCCGTTGTAATCTTGCAACCGCATCGCCTGCACGGTTTTGTTCTAAATCGATATCCGTCATGGCGTCAATAAGCCAAATATTATTCGGATCTTTTTCTAACATGGGAGTGAGCAGTTTTCTTGCGTCATCAAATTTACGATCACGAGAATAGAGCAGTATTAACGCATAATTAGCCGCTGATTTTTCAAGAGCAGTGCCTTGTCTAAATTGATCAAGTGTCGTTTGTAGTGCATTTTCTGATGTTGGATTTTTCGTCAACATGGTTAATACACGCATTTTTGCAAACAGAAAATCAGCTGACTGTGGGATTTGTCGAGCAGGGAATTGACTTGCTCGGCTTCTTGCATCGGATAAACGGCTATCGGGCAAGGGGTGCGTTAATAACATTTCAGGCGGTTTAGAGCTATATCGTACTTGGTCTGCAAGAATTTGCATAAAGTCAGGCATCCCTTTAGGATCAAACCCAGCACGGTAGAGTGTTTGTATTCCGATACGATCTGCTTCTTGCTCATTCATTTGCGTGAATGTGATCATATTTTGCTGCATACCTGCCATACTTCCCGTAAAGGTCGCAAGGCCTGCATTCGGATTCGCCATAAATATCAGAATAGAACCTAATACCCCCGCAAGAGCAAGAGGCGTTGTTTTAGCCTGATCTTCAAGCATTCGTGCTAAATGTCGTTGAGTAACGTGTGTGATTTCGTGAGCCATAACAGAGGCTAATTCACTTTCTGTTCGGCTATATCGAAAGAGTGCGGAATGCAAAACAATGTTTCCCCCAAAATAAGCAAAGGCGTTAATATTGGGATTGTTAACTAAATAAAAGTGAAAAGGGGTTTTGACCGAACTGGCATTCGAAACGAGTTTTTGTCCTAAATTATTAATATAGTTAGAAAGTAATGGGTCAAAAACTAATGGTGCACTATTTCGCAGTTGGCGAGTATAGTAATCACCCATAGCGATTTCTTGATTGATGCTTAATGTTGAACCTGCGGTGGTTCCCATATCAGGTAAAGAGTCTTCAATATCAATCGCAGCCTGAGCGGGTACTACTGATGTTGATAGCAACGCAGAAACAAGAAGCGCGACTAATGGTTTTTTAAGTCTGAGTTTCATACAACTGTATCCTGATAGCTATCTTAACGAAAAATTAATAATTAATGATGTATGATAGCAAAACCTAACGTAAAATCTGTCAAAAGATTATTGCTTATGTAAATGAATACATACAGCCCTATTATTCTGATTATTATAAAGGATCTTTATTTTCATGCTGGACTTGCTTGTTCAATGGTACAAACGCCGATTTGCTGATCCACAAGTTATCGCCCTTGTGGTCATTTTGATTGCCGGTTTTTCAATTCTGTATTTTTTCAGTGGCATACTTGCTCCTTTATTAGTGGCAATTGTGCTTGCTTATCTTTTAGAGTGGCCAACTCATTTACTTGAGAAATTAGGATGCGCCCGTATATGGGCAGTATCGATAATTCTGACACTCTTTATCGGTATTAGTGCCATTGTAATTTTGATTTTAGCGCCAACGGTGTGGCAACAGGGGATGACACTAATTTCAGATATCCCAAATATGATCAATAAGTTCAATGCATTTGCGCATGAATTACCGGATCGTTTCCCTGCATTAATGGATGCGGGCATTGTTGATATGATGGCAGAAAACTTACGCAGTAAGTTCTCAACGGTGGCTGAGTCTGTATTAAAAGTGTCTTTAGCTTCGTTAATCGGAATTATTACACTGTCGATTTATCTTATTCTTGTGCCTTTAATGACGTTCTTCTTACTTAAAGATAAGCAACAGATGCTTAATGCGGTTCGTCGTGTTTTACCAAAAAACAGAATATTGGCGGCTCAAGTTTGGATTGAAGTTAACCAGCAAATTACCAATTATATTCGGGGTAAAGTAACCGAAATGATAATTGTGGGTGTTTTTACTTATTTTGTATTTGCTTTCTTCGATTTGCGCTACTCTGTATTACTTGCTGTTATCGTCGGTGTTTCTGTTTTAGTCCCTTATGTTGGTGCTGTTTTAGCAACGATCCCCGTTATTGTGATTGCATTATCTCAGTGGGGATTAGGTTCTGATTTCTGGGCGTTATTTATCGCTTATCTTGTTGTTCAAGGATTGGATAGTAATTTATTAGTGCCAATTTTGTACTCTGAAGCTGTAAATATGCACCCTTTAGTTATTATATTGTCAGTGATTATATTCGGTGGAATGTGGGGATTTTGGGGAGTTTTCTTTGCTATACCATTAGCAACGCTGATAAAAGCAGTATTGCATGCATTACCTGATGAAATTGCGAATGAGCAACATACAAAGAAAAGCTAATTACCGCATTGAATGTATTAACAAAATATAAATAAAAAAACAGACAGTGAAAACTGTCTGTTATTTTATCAATTCAAAGCATTTATTATGGATGCTGAGCGAGATATTCGAGAACGACTTGATGGTGATTACTGGTTTTAAAGTTATCAAATACGTGTTCGATAACACCATTTTTGTCAATTAAGAATGTTGTACGATGAATGCCATCGTAAGTTTTCCCCATAAATTGCTTTTCTCCCCAGATACCAAACTCTTCTGCAATCTTATGATCTTCATCTGAAAGCAACGTGAAATTTAACATCTCTTTTTCAGCGAAACGGGAAAGTTTTTCTGATTTATCTGTGCTGATGCCGAGTACTTCAACTTTAGCTTTTTTTAGTGCATCCATTTCATCACGTAAGCCACAAGCTTGAGTTGTACAACCAGGTGTCATTGCTTTAGGGTAAAAATAAACGAGCACACGTTGGCCAGCGAAATCAGATAAATTAATTGTTTCTCCATCTTGGTCGGGCAGACTGAATTGAGGCGCCTTTTCACCGGCTTTTAATGGGTTCATTAGGTCATTCTCCATTTTTACTGTTTCATCATCAGACTATTTACGATACTTATTGTGCCTTGAGCGTTCAGCTCTGTACATAATTGATTAAATTTCTCATTAATAACAAGACCATGATCATCTAATGGATTATGCGCCGTAATTTGTATTTCTAAACGGGCTGGTGAACCATCTTCTGACGGGTGTGTTTTAGATATTAATTCAGCAAGATTAAAATTATGTTGGCTAAATAGATTAGTAAAGCGTTCTACAATACCGGGCGCATCTTCAATATCAACTTTTGCTGCGATTGTTGAAGGATAGGTAATCGGTGCACCATTGGTGGTTCTTTTCATTACGGTCAATAAATCCAGTTCCGCACTTTTAATGGGCAACAACGCTTCTAATTGTGCGATAGCGTTCCAGCCACCTGAAAGTAGCATGATAAACGTAAACTCTTGACCAAACATCGCAAGTCGGCTGTCCTCGATATTACATCCGCATTGGCTGACTAATTGTGTAATGGTATCAACAATACCAGGACGGTCAGCACCTAATGCAGTAATGACGAGAAAATGTTTATCAGGTATGGGCAAAATAAGGTTCCTTTTGACTTTCAGTTTATTCTTAACAGGTAAACACAAATTTCGATTTCTGCCAAGATCTCAGGCTCACTATCTTCAATTATTATATCTCTTTAATTCATATCAAAGAATATTAGCAAATTTCATTAGAAACCTAGAGTTAAGTAGTTTTCAATAGAGCAATGAATGAGTACCATTGAGTATACGTCTATCTCGGAGCAATGATTATGGTGAATAACGAATTTAATTTTACAGGCAGTATGGTGGCATTGGTTACACCAATGGACGCAAAAGGCAATGTTGACCGGGTTAGTTTACGTAAATTAGTTGACTATCATGTTAATGCAGGCAGTGCCGCAATAGTTTCTGTTGGTACAACAGGAGAATCTGCAACATTAAGTCATGATGAGCATGTTGATGTCGTTCTAATGACATTAGATATGGCCGATGGGCGTATTCCTGTGATTGCTGGTACTGGTGCAAATGCAACATCTGAAGCAGTTTGGTTTACACAACAATTTGAAAATAAAGGTATTGCAGGTTGTTTAAGTGTCACGCCTTATTATAATAAACCTTCACAAGAAGGATTATATCAGCACTTTAAAGCGATTTCTGAAAGCACAGCATTACCACAAATCCTGTATAATGTACCGGGTCGTACTGGATGCGATTTATTGCCTGTAACTGTTGCACGTTTAGCCAAGTTGGATAATATTGTGGCAATTAAAGAGGCGACAGGGAACTTAAGTCGTGTTAGTCAAATCCAAGAATTGGTTAATGATGATAGTTTTATCTTATTAAGTGGCGATGACGCATCATCATTAGACTTTATGCAACTTGGCGGTCATGGTGTTATTTCGGTTACTGCTAACGTTGCTGCGTCAGAGATGGTAGAATTATGTCGATTAGCAAATGCAGGTGAGTTTGCAAAAGCACGTGAACTTAATCGACGTCTGATGGACTTACATCATCAGTTATTTGTTGAACCTAATCCAATCCCAGCTAAATGGGCGTGTCAACGTATTGGATTGATTGAAGACGCCACATTGCGCTTACCTATGACTCCGTTGACATCATCAGGTCAGCAAATTGTTGAGAAAGCGCTGTTAACAGCGGGAATACTGTAAAACTTAGGGAATTTTAATGGCAACACTATTGCATAAATCAAAGATTATGAAAGTCGCGGGTCTGTCGCTGGTGGTTTTACTGGCAGCCTGTTCGAGTGATCAGCGCTATAAACGTCAGGTCAGTGGTGATGAGTCTTATTTAGAGACGGCAGGGCTAAAGAATTTAGCGATTCCGGCGGGTATGGTGTTGCCTTTACAAAATGGGGAATATGACATTCCAACCCCTAAAAAAACTGAACCTGTTGGTTTAGCGCTTGATATTCGTCCACCAACTCAAGCACTGAATCTGTTAAGTGGTTCACGCAGTGAAAATAATGCAGATAACAGCCGTTTGTTATTACCAAATTCACCTGAAAACACAACACTGTATGAGCAAGTTAGCTCTATCTTAAAAGAGAAAGGTGTTGCGATTACCAAAAGTGATGCTGGGCAAAAAGAGATCCACACTGATTGGATCACATGGTTACGTGCAGATGAAAACGTACCTTTCCAAACACGTCAGCGTTTAGTGATTGCTCAGTCAGGTAATGCTATTTCGTTAACAGTGACTAACGAAGGTTTACGCCAAGGCGAGACTGAGGTGACTGATCCGGCTGAAGTGAAGCGTTACAATATTTTAATGCTTAACGAATTGGTTGATGGCTTAAATCGTATGCGTAATTTAAGCGAAAATACGGCAAGCAGTAGCTTACAAGGTATTATCGATGTCCAAAGTGGCAGTGATAATGCGGGTCTTCCAGTAATTATCGTTCGTGCACCATTTGATGTGGTTTGGGATAGATTACCTATCGCATTAGAAAGTGTTGGTATGAAGATGGGCGATCGCACACGTTCTAAAGGTTCAATTGAAGTAACCTATAAAGGAATGAGCAGTGCGAACTGGAGTGCGTTAGGTGTTGATAGACCAACTGTTGAAGAAGCGGATTATAAATTACAAGTCGGCGATTTAAATAACCGCAGTAGTTTACAATTTATCAGTGATAAAGGTAAACCATTAACACAATCACAAAATGATCAAATGGTTGCTGCACTGAAAGCTGCTTTCAGTAAACCAGTTAAATAAGCATTATTCTTTAAAAATATAAGAAGCCGCACAATAAACATTGTGCGGCTTTTTTATGTTCTTAACTTAATTGTTTTAATCTAAATTGAAATTTATTTATAAAATGTAATTGAAGCTATCAAACTAAACATCATTAGTTGAATACTCTTTTAATGATAGGATTTAATTTAAATTTATTAATAATATTAATCTTAATGCAATACGCTTAAATTTATGCAATATTGCGTCAATTCTTATCCTTAAATAAAAATAACAAAGCATTCTCTGACTATATGAAGGAGTATTTATGAGTGCAGGTGATATGATTATTCACTTGATATTAAGTGGGATACTTATTGTAGGTGTTTATCAATTTTATTTTTTTACTCAACGATATACATTGAGAGAAGTGAAAGTTATTAATTCACCGATTGATGAAAAAATTCCTTTCTGGCCATGGTGGTCATGGATCTATAGCTTTTTATATTATCCTGCAATTTTATATCTCAACTGGATCATTCAAGACTCAAGACAATTCATTATGATTGTTTTTAGTTATATTGTTTTGTTAGTCATGCAAATGTTTTTCTTTGTTGTGTTCCCTGTTGCAACCCCTGCACATTGGCGCACCTTAAACCCAGGAAAAACAGCGTCAGAGAAATTTCTTAAGTTTGTTCAGTATTTTGATGATTCCTCAAACTGTTTCCCAAGTATGCACGTTTCCGTTGCTACACTCACCGCATGTCTTGCTTATGCAACATTAGGGCCTTGGGTTTTCTTATTTCCATTATTTATTGCATTATCCTGTATGTTCACGAAACAACATTACTTAATTGATTTACCTGCTGGTGCTTTATTAGGTTGGTTTGCTTATGAGATTTACTGTTACATTATTTAATTAAAGCATTATGCTATTAAGAGATAATATGGGTCTTTTAAAATATAAAAATAGATTAGAGATAATCATTAAAACTTGTTGATGCTAACACTGATAACCAGATTAAATTTCAATAAAAAGAAATTAATCTGGTTTTTTTATTATTGATTACTCAAAATAAATGTAATGTGAAACAAAATAATGCTTACTAAGAATATCATCTAAAAATAGAAATAATGGAGTGATATAATCTATAATTATTCTTATTCTGACTTTTTATTTTTTATATATTCTGATTTTATCAAGCGATTTTTGATTGGCGATTATAACTTTCATTATTAGTGTAATTATTCAATAGAATTAATTGAAATATGATTTCTAATAACAGAGATTATTTTTAATAAAAAAACGTTGTGAGTTCTGGATTAAGGGCGAGATTTTTTAGTGATAGCATTCACGTTTTAAAAGCTTTTTTGTCTGATCTAGAGTAGAGTATGGGAAGCAAATTTCTTGTTAAACCTATCACATCTTTGGAGTGTGTCAGATGCAGAAAAAAGCTGAGTTGTATCGTGGAAAAGCCAAAACGGTCTATGCCACTGAATCTTCTGATTTTCTTATCCTTGAATTCAGAAATGATACATCAGCGTTAGATGGCCAACGTATTGAACAGTTTGATCGTAAAGGCATGGTAAATAACAAATTTAACCATTTCATTATGAATAAACTGGAAGAAGCGGGTATCCCAACGCAGATGGAACGTTTGCTTTCTGATAATGAAGTGCTAGTAAAAAAACTCGATATGGTACCTGTTGAATGCGTTATCCGTAATCGCGCTGCGGGATCATTAGTCAAACGTTTAGGTATCGAAGAAGGTACACTTTTAAACCCACCAATCTTTGATTTATTCTTAAAAGATGATGCTCGTCATGATCCTATGGTCAATGAATCTTATTGTGAAACTTTTGGTTGGGTATCTAAAGAAAACCTCGCAGAAATGAAACGTTTGAGCTATAAAGCAAACGATGTCCTTAGCGAACTCTTTGATAAAGCAGGGCTTATTTTAGTTGATTTTAAACTTGAGTTTGGTCTATTTCATGGCAAGGTTGTATTAGGTGATGAGTTCTCTCCTGATGGTAGCCGTCTATGGGATAAAAATACCCTAGATAAAATGGATAAAGACCGTTTCCGTCAAAGCTTAGGCGGATTAATAGAAGCATACGAAGAAGTTGCACGTCGAATCGGTGTTTCTTTAGACTAAATACGCAAACGATTACGTCAGGTTAAATAAGATGTAATTAGAAAAGGTCAGCTTAAAAGCTGACCTTTTGTCTTAAATGGGGCGTATTAAATAGAATGTATTAAACAAGTAACTATAGCGATAGCTTAATTGAATGATATTCAATAATAAGAAAATTTATCGTAAATCTAAGCTTTCTAATAATTGTTTAATTTCTTTATTAAGCGCAAGGCTATCAATATATTGGTTAATCAGTGGTGTAGGTTGGATAAATGCATACTTGCATAAAAATATAAGGAAATAGCCCACATACACATCAACGGCCATCATATTTTTACCACAAAGATAAGGTTTAGCGCTGGCTAAGCCCGTTTCTAAGCAATGAAAAGTGCGTTCAAAAGAACCAAAACCAGATGATTTTTGCTGCTCTTCATTAAGTTTAATACCAAGCTCTTTTACGGTGAATGCCGCTTCAATAGGGCCTGTGGTAAAAAAGAACCAACGATAATAAGCAGCGCGCTCAGGTGAATTAAGGGCAGGAGCAAATCCTTTTTCAATAAACTTGTCTGCTAAATAAGCACAAATTGCTGCTGTCTCTGTAACGACGATTTCACCATCAACTAATGCCGGAACTTTTGCCATTGGATTAATAGCAAGATATTCAGGGGTACGCATAGGTTCGCCATATTCTAATTCAACACGCTGATAAGACACATCTAATATTTTTAAGAAAAGCTCAGCTGTGTTACCACGAGACATTGCATTAGTATAAAGAATAAGCTCACTCATAATGTTTCCTTACTGTGTTGATTAATATGATATTGTTTAAACTGAAATAGCTAAGCTAAGAACAGCAAGGAAGATATTATCCAAATCGTGTGTCAATTCTTGTCAGGAGTCTCTTTCAATATCTCTTTTTTCCAACGTGAGAATAAATAGCTTTTTGGGTAAGGCAAATTATCACCTAAGACTTCATAAGAGATAATACGATCAAGCCTAAAATGGCGATAGCTTTGGCGTAATTCACACCATGCTGCAATAACCTGAGGATCTTGAAAATAACCTACAGCAATAGGCCAAATAATCCGAGTGCTTAATTTTTTTGGGCATCCTGATAATCTATTTTTGCTTTCTTTTCTTCGCGTAAACTAAAACGCATATCTTTAGCAATGGTATGATTAACTTCAATAATTCGGTTAGTGGGAACAAATAATGTGTTTTGTTCAAGTAAGGTTTGGTACTGTGTTGTTACCACTGCATTGATTTTATTAATTGCCCGTAATGCCGAGTGACTTAATTCTTTATCTGTATGACTTTCTACCCAACGTAGGCCTAAAACAAGCGCTTCAAGTTCATTAATATCAAAGGTTAATGGTGGCAGGAGTAAGCCTGATTTTAGTTGATAACCTATACCAGCTTCCCCCGTGATTTCAGCACCTTGATTACGCAAAGATTCAATATCACGATAAATAGATCTGACACTAATTTGCAATTTATCTGCTAGCGCTTCTGCCGTTATCGGATAGCGATTTTCTTTTAAAATCTGCAATAAAGTGAGTAAACGTTGAGTTCGAGTCATTAAATTATCTATTTATTAGTGAAGAAAAAACACAAAGGTAAGAAATAAGAATTCTATTATGAAATGACTAGGATGTGTTGAGTTATTTTCTCTAATAGTCTCTATTATCTTGTTCTCAAAAAATAGGGAATAGAGATTGCAATTTTTTGTTATTATCTCAAATCAAGTAACAAATTTGTTCATAATAAAGCTAAAGTCGTCTATTTAAACTGTGGGGATAAGTTATGCGTTGGAATGATCGCCGAAGAAGTGACAATGTTGAAGATAGAAGAGGGCAATCTTCCTCCGCATCAGGCGGTGGTAATCTTCCATTAGGATTAATTACACTTTTATTACGCACTAAATACGGATTTGTGGTTATTATTATTTTAGTGATAGCCAGTTTTATGGGATTTGATCTTAACTCATTAACTGGTGAAACCAACCAAGCACCACAACGAAGCGAACAACAAAGTGCCCTTTATAATGAAGCAGCAGATTTTAGTAGCGTTGTTTTAGCTAGTACGGAAGATTTTTGGCAAACTATTTTTGCACAAGCGGGCAAACAATATAGCTATCCTAAACTTGTTTTATATACCAATAGCACCACAACGCAATGCGGCACAGGTACAAAAATAATGGGGCCTTTTTATTGCCCTGCGGATAGAAAAATTTATCTTGATCTCTCTTTTTATAATGAAATGAAACATAGCCTAGGTGGCGGCGGTGAATTTGCTCAAGGTTATGTGATTTCGCATGAAGTAGGGCACCATGTTCAGCATTTATTAGGTATTACTAATCAAATGCGTGAAAAGCAGCAAATGGCACGCTCAAAAGCAGAAGCGAATCGTTTATCCGTAAAATTAGAACTGCAAGCAGACTGTTTTGCTGGAATGTGGGGACACTTTATTGCAGGTGAAGGTCGTATTGATGAAAGCGATTTATTAACAGCGATTAAAACGGCGCAAGCGATCGGTGATGACAAATTACAGAAACAGCAACAAGGTTATGCCGTACCTGATAGCTTTACACACGGTACTGCAGAGCAACGTAAAACTTGGTTTATGCGTGGCTATAACAGTGGCAATATCAAATCTTGCGATACATTTGCTTCTTCGTCTTTGAACTAATACCATTCGCCAATAAATAAAAGACAATTAACGCTATAAAGAGAAAGGCTTAGGAACAAACATGAGTAACGTTGATCCCTCACTATTAATTTTGCTGGTTCTCGCCGGACTTGGCATTATTAGTCATAATATGACTGTAACGTTAGCAATGCTTGCTTTGCTAGTGATTAAAATCACGCCTCTAAATCAATATTTTCCTGTTGTTGAAAAATATGGCATGACCATCGGGATCTTAATTTTGACTATTGGAGTAATGACACCCATTGCAACGGGGCGTATTTCAGGGCAAGAAGTTCTTAACTCATTTTTAAACTGGAAATCATTGTTAGCGATTGCAATAGGTATCGCGGTTTCTTGGCTAGGTGCACGAGGTGTTTCTTTAATGAATAACCAGCCTTCAACAGTTGCTGGCTTATTAGTGGGAACCGTCATTGGTGTAGCACTTTTCCGAGGTGTGCCTGTGGGGCCATTAATTGCAGCCGGTATTCTTTCATTGTTAATCGGTAAATCCTAGCTGTGCCAGTTTCCTATTTACATCAATATCAGCAAAAGTTAGCCCAATTAGGGCAACGTCAGTTATTGCTACTAGCGGGTGATCCTACATGGCAAATGACGCAGATCCAGCAAATTACTCAATTATGCCAAGGAGACTGGGTCACAATTTCTTCCAATCAACCCCATGCTATTTTGCCTGAACAAGCTATTCGCCTGCTAGGGCGTGAGTTTTTACATGCTATTTTTGATGCCAATGAGGGATTTAATACTGATGCTTTAGCCATGTTAACGGGCACATTAAAAGCAGGTAGTTTATTGATTTTGTGTTTACCTAATATTGAAAGCTGGGATAGTTATATCGATAACGATAGTCAGCGCTGGAATGATGCTCAAGGCGTACTTTCAACACCAAATTTTATGGCATGGCTAAAAAATATTACTTTAGGTAATGTTCAAGGGATTGTCTGGCAACAATCAAAGCCATTTCAATTCCCCTCATTGATTGAAAAAACTAAGCTTTGGGCGCTTCCAGAAGGTAAACCGACCGCAGAGCAGCAAGCGATTTTAGATAGTTTACTCTCATCGACATCCGGTGTTTGGAGTGTTATTGCACCAAGAGGCAGAGGGAAGTCAGCGCTGGCAGGAATGTTTATTGAGCGATATCAGGGAAATGTACTGGTATGTGCGCCAGCTAAAAATAGTACAGATGTTTTATTTTCACACACCAATAAAGTCATTTCATTTTATTCTCCAGATAATTTATTAGCGCTATGCATAAATAACGAAATTCAAAGTGATTGGCTGATTATTGATGAGGCTGCTTCTCTACCTATTGCACAACTAGAAGCACTTTGTGGTTATTTCCCTCATGTATTAATGACAACCACAGTGCAAGGTTATGAGGGAACAGGGCGTGGTTTTATGCTGAAGTTAGGAGATAACATTCCTAATTTACGTACACTTCAATTACAAACGCCCATTCGTTGGGCTAAAGATTGCCCATTAGAAAATTGGCTTAATCAATTGTTATTGCTTGATGAGTTTGAGTATGATTTTAAACGCCAGCAACAAGGTGAGGTCGATATCCACCAGATCCAAGGAAATTGGCACAATAACATTTCACAACTACATGATTTTTATCAATTGCTCACTAGTGCGCATTATCGAACAACGCCACTTGATCTACGACGTTTACTCGATGGTCAAAAGCAGCGTTATTGGTCAGCATCCATTAATAAAAAAATCGTGGGTGCTGTGTGGTGTATTGAAGAAGGTGGGCTATCTTTCGACCTCGCTCATGATGTCTGGCTAGGGACTCGTAGGCCTAGAGGTAATCTGGTTGCTCAATCATTAGTAACTTATGGTTTAACACCTGATGCAATGTGTTTGAATTCATTGCGTATTAGCCGCATTGCTGTTTTGCCTCAATATCGACGTCAAAAAATTGCTGCAACTTTAATTGCTAATATTGTAAAAGAAAGCCAAAAACAGACTATTGATTATCTTTCTGTAAGCTTTGGTTACACTGAGGTGTTGGCGCGATTTTGGATGCAATGTGGCTTTCAAATAGTGCGATTAGGAGTACATAAAGAGGCGAGCAGTGGATGTTATGCCGCAATGGCGATTTATCCATTAACAGAAAAAGGCAAACAGTTATTGCACTCTTCTTTACGCGCTTTTGCTTTGCAATATCCGCAGATAGAACAGCAAACGAAACTCTGTTTAGCGGATAAGTTAATACCAAGTCATATTGCTACACCACAAGACGACTGGTTAATGATGGCGGGTTTTGCATTTGCTCATCGACCAGCCCTTACTGTTTATGAGAGTGTTGCTAACTTTTTGGTGGGTTATGAGCAACACTATCCGTTATTAGAGGCTTTTTTTGTAGACAAAAAGTCAGTTGAGCAGTGTGTGACTGAGTTTTCTTTATTAGGAAAAAAAGCCTTAACTAAGCAATTAAGAGAGCAATGCGCGCAATTAATGGCTGAAAAAGATGCTCAGTTAACATCGTGTTATCAACAGGGGTTAGCTACTTATTCTCATCCTTCTTGTTTTGATTTTGTTTAGGCCAATCATCTTCATCATCCCATTTATCATTAAAATCACGATGTGGTGGTAACTTGCGCTTATTTTTAAGAAATTGCTTGGGATCGATTTTATTCATATCTTTAATAGCGTTAATAATAATTCCTACTAAAAGAATTATGATTACCCACCAATAGTCAGCAAGCCAGTGCATAAATAAGCCTTCTATTTTAAAATTGTTGTTGAGAATGAGGATCTTTTTTATTTACTCTATAAAATAACGCAATAAAGCATGAGTTGGAAAAGCACAGCATGAAACGGATATTATTGATTATAGCAGGTTGGTTATGTGTGGGATTAGCCACATTAGGGGTGATTTTACCTGTATTACCTACTACACCTTTCTTATTACTAGCCGCATGGTGTTTTTCTCGTTCGTCAAAGCGTTTCCATTATTGGTTACTTTATCGCTCTTGGTTTGGCCCTTATTTACGATATTGGCAAACTTATCGCGCTATGCCTAAAGGGGCAAAACCTAAAGCCATCTTAGTGATCTTAATTACCTTTGCGATTTCACTGTGGTTAGTGTCTATGCTTTGGGTCAGAATATTATTGCTAATAATCTTAGTGTGTTTGTTGATATTTATGTGGAGACTTCCCGTTAACGATCAACAAGAAGCCCCATGTGAAAAATAACGTTATTCAGGCAAAACAATGTAACGTGCAAATATTTCATCAAGATTAGCTAGTAGCCACTGTTTACCATAAATATTTTCTTCTTCTAACACCGATTTTAGAATATCAGGTGTGTAAGCAAGCGAAGCTTCATGAGAAAGAGGCCAGTAACTAATATGCCAAGGTTCATAAGCAATATCGCTCTCTTTATGAGTAAAAGGGCGATAAAAATCATACGCTGACATATTCTCTGTTAACCATTCATTAAGTTCTGCAAAATAGCCACCTTCTTCATATTCCCAAGGTTCTAATTGTAATGATTGACCTTCAGGTAAGCGAAAAGGATCGTAAATATCAATCTCAGTACCCCAATGATGGCGACTTGCACCGGGCAAGGCTGACCATTTTAAAATAGCGAGACAGCGTTCACCTTCTGATAATGCATGAATATCCATAGGCTGGCTTTGTGCATCTAAAACAGGGCGACTGTCTTCAAACTTTCCATTCCATATCGCTAATTGGCGATTGAAATCACGAAAAGAGCTAGCTGGCATTAATTTAAAGCCTGCTTTTGTGGCTTGTTGCTGTAATGCTAAAAAAGCCTTAGTGGCATTAAATTGTAAGCGATGCTGACCGGATAAAGTGACTAAATGATCGGTAGAACGGCCCGTTAGCATTAAAGGCGTTATCATAAAATAAGTTGCTCCATAACCCGCTGATAAATTCGGCTAAGTTGTTGTAAATCGGCTGCATTAACACACTCATTAACTTTATGGATTGTTGCATTAACGGGGCCTAATTCGACAACTTGTGCTCCCATTTGGGCGATAAATCTGCCATCAGAAGTGCCTCCACTGGTGGAGAGTTCTGGCTCTAAATTGGTGTAATGCTTAACTGAGTAGCGTACTGCTTCAAGTAATTTGCCTTGCCCAGTAATAAAAGGCTGACCAGATAACGACCATTCTAATTGGTAGCGAAGTTGGTGCTTTTGTAATAACGCTTCTGTGCGTTGACGAATTTCATCATCCGTAATTGCGGTACTAAAGCGGAAATTAAATTGAATAAACAGCTCACCGGGGATCACATTATTACTGCCTGTACCTGCATGAATATTGGCAATTTGCATAGTGGTGGCTGGGAAAAACTCATTGCCTTCATCCCAAACCGTATTAACAAGTTCTTGGATAAAAGGAGAGGCAAGATGAATAGGATTTTCTGCAAGGTGAGGATAAGCGACATGACCTTGCACACCTTGAATAATTAAATTTGCTGTTATTGAGCCTCGACGACCATTTTTTACCATATCACCTAAATGATGTTGGCTTGAAGGTTCACCCACAAGGCAATAATCAAGGCGTTCGCCACGTGATATTAATGATTGTACGACCTTAATCGTACCATCTGCGGCTTTAGCTTCTTCATCTGATGTAATTAAAAAAGCGAGTCGCCCACGGTGATCAGGATAAGAGCCAACAAAGCGCTCAGCTGCTACAATCATGGCAGCAAGCGAGCCTTTCATATCTGCCGCTCCGCGCCCATATAACATACCATCACGAATAGACGGTTCAAAAGGTGGGTTATCCCATAAATTAGGATCACCTGTTGGTACAACATCAGTATGGCCAGCAAAAGCCAGCGTTTCACCTTCACCACCACGGCAAGCCCAGAGATTTTCAGTTTCACCAAAAGGCATTCTTTCAATAGTAAAACCAAGAGGGGCAAGCCTATCAATAATCAATTGCTGACAACCTTGATCATCAGGGCTGATTGATGGACGCGAAATCAGTTGTTGTGCAAGCTCAATAACAGGGCAGGACATAAAAATTAGGCTCCTGTAAAGGTCGAATAATCATTGGTATCAAAACCAACAATAAAACGGTTGTCAGATGATACAAGAATAGGACGTTTAATAATGGCTGGTTTATCTAACATAAGTGAAATTGCTGAGGTAACATCATTGATTGCGTTCTTTTCTTCATCGGATAATTGACGCCAAGTTGTTCCTCTTTTATTCACAAGTGTCTGCCAATCTAAATTTTCTGTAAAGGTGCGTAATAATGCTTCCGTCAAACCCTCTTTGCGGTAATCATGAAACGCGTAAGGAATATGATTATCATCTAACCATTTACGCGCTTTTTTGATGGTATCGCAATTTTTTATGCCGTACATGGTATATGTCAGGTTTGTCGTGGACATGATATTTTCCTTATATGACAATACGTAATATTAGTATTGATGTGAATGAGTGTTATACAATTCCAAAATAACAGCTTTTGTTGTAGTGAAAAATCCTATTTACATTATAAAATATATCGGATATTAAACTGTCACGTTAGTGTAACGAATTGTGTAGCGTAGAGTAATACAAATACGAATAAAGATTTCCGTTGGTAAAAGAAAATATGAAAAGTATTTCACTGAGTCTTATATTGCTTTTACTCTCTTCTTTTAGCTGGGCAGACGAAGAAAAAAACAGTTCAAAAGTTGATGAGTATAAAATAGCCTTAGAGGCTTTTTTTAACAGTGATTATTTATTGTGTTTGGGCGAAGGGAAATGGCCTGTGTACAGCAATGAAGATGATGCACCTTGGGTATTAGAAAGAATGCATGCATTAGTCGAAGCAGGATTGATTGAACAAACCGCAAATGGAGAAGAGTGGGTGTTCAATCTTAGTGAAAAAGGGCGCAAAGCTTGGCAACCTTATCAAGACTTCTGTTATGGTCATCTTTTCATTAGTCAGATAAAAGAAATTCAGCCAATAGGCTCAGGTAAAAGTAAAATTTATTTCTATTATGGAGTGAAAGGTATTCCTTCATGGGCAACCAATGAAGAAATACAATCTGCTTTTAGCGAACTTGATATTGTGATTAATGGGATAAACCGAGAGCTGTATCAGTTAAATATCGAAAAACTACCTGATAATCATTTTAAAGTATTGAGTTATCCAGTACCTATTGAGTAATAAATGACTTAATGCAGTCTTAAGTGAAATATTAAAACGATATATCTTATTACCCCGACCTAGTGTCGGGGTAAAACGTTTAGTGCTGATGCTTAATAAGAATAAGGCTGGCAGCTAAACGAGAAGTGACTTGCAGTTTCTTTAAAATATTACGAATGTGAACTTTCACTGTTTCTTCAGAAATAAATAAATTCTCAGCAATTTGCTTATTTTTCATTCCAGCAGACACTTCATGAAGAACATCCAACTCTCTTTTAGTCAACGCTGAAAGTGGATCTGAATAGTTTTGTCTAAGCTGAATATATTGCCACACTCGCTCGCTATAAACTGGATGCCCAACAGCTGCTTTGCGTAGGCTAAGTAATAGCATGTCTAACTCACACTCTTTTAAAAGATAACCGTTTGCGCCTGCATCCAACGCAGCATAAACATCATTACGTGAATCAGAAACGGATAAAACAAGAACATAAGATGTTAAACCAGAGCGGCGAAGTGTTCGAATAATATCAATACCTGAACGCCCTTGTAGATTTAAATCCATCATAATTAAGTCTGGATTCAATTGTTTTGCAGCGGTTACAGCCTCTTGAGCATTGCCACTTTCGCTTACTACGACAAAATCCTTGTCTTTTTCTAACAATAGCCGTAATCCATATCTCATGATAGGGTGATCATCCACTATCATAATTGAGTAGCTAGGCATAACCCCTCTCCCTAAAAAAAAATAATAATGTGTGTAATCTTTCCAATAGCAGAAAATAAAAAAGTAAATTCCAAATGAGGAATAAAAATTAGAATCAGACATCTTATTAAAAGAATAAGAAAATAAAATTGACGGTTGGCAATATTACACCAATTATTGTTACGGGTAAAAAAGAAAATAACCAAAAAGACTAACAAAAAATCTAATTCTATAAAATCCTTATAGTTACAATGAGTTGTGCGGAGGTGAGGCTATTTTAAAAATAATCAACAAGTGAAAATAGTTATTGTTTTTTTAAACTATATAAAAAATTTAATTATTTTAAATGTTAATTTAATATCTGGTAAATAATAAACAAATATTGTCTTTTTTCTGTTCGAGTTTATTACACAGATGAAATTAAATAGCGTTAATAATATACCTATAATTAGGTATTAATGGTTTATAATGGATCTCGTTTACTAATTTGAAAAAAGTGTCGGAGCCGTCATGATTTAACGCTCCATTACCATTATACTAACGAAGCCCTTACCCTATTGATACAAAGGATATGAAGATGGAAGACAAATTAAAACAAAGCGCTCTAGATTTTCATGAATTTCCCGTACCAGGCAAAATCACAGTAACACCGACAAAATCACTCATAACTCAACGTGATTTAGCATTAGCTTATTCACCGGGTGTCGCCGCTCCTTGTTTAGAAATTGCAGCCGATCCTCTTGCCGCTTATCGCTACACAGCCAAAGGCAACCTTGTCGCAGTGATTTCAAATGGTACTGCAGTACTTGGACTTGGAAATATCGGTGCCTTAGCAGGTAAGCCTGTGATGGAAGGTAAAGGCGTTTTGTTTAAGAAGTTTTCTGGCATTGATGTTTTTGACATCGAAGTTAATGAGACAGATCCTGATAAACTCGTTGATATTATTGCATCATTAGAGCCAACATTTGGTGGTATTAACCTTGAAGACATTAAAGCCCCAGAGTGTTTCTATATTGAGAAAAAACTGCGCGAGAAAATGAACATTCCTGTATTCCATGATGATCAGCATGGTACAGCGATTATTTCTACAGCCGCTATTCTCAATGGCTTACGTATTATTAAAAAAGAGATCAGCAAAGTAAAATTAGTGGTATCAGGAGCCGGTGCCGCATCTATTGCATGTATGAACTTATTGGTTGCTTTAGGGTTAACACGCGAAAACATCACTGTATGTGACTCTAAAGGGGTTATCTACCGCGGTCGTGAAGCCAATATGGCAGAAACTAAAGCGGCTTATGCGATTGAAGATAACGGTACTCGTACATTAGATGATGTTATTAATAATGCCGACATCTTTTTAGGTTGTTCAGGGCCGGGCGTATTAACGCAAGAAATGGTCAAAAAAATGGCACGCGACCCTCTTATTCTCGCGCTTGCAAACCCAGAGCCTGAAATTTTACCACCGCTAGCAAAAGCAGTACGTTCAGATGCGATTATCTGCACAGGACGTTCTGACTACCCAAACCAGGTTAATAACGTATTGTGTTTCCCATTCATTTTCCGTGGCGCATTAGACGTTGGTGCGACTACAATTAATGAGGAAATGAAACTCGCCTGTGTTCATGCTATTGCAGAATTAGCGTTAGCAGAACAAAACGAAGAAGTTGCTTCTGCTTATGGTGATCAGGAGCTCTCTTTTGGCCCTGAATACATTATTCCAAAACCATTTGATCCACGTTTGATTGTGAAAATTGCACCGGCAGTTGCAAAAGCAGCGATGGATTCTGGTGTTGCGACACGTCCAATTGAAGACTTCTCTGTTTATATCGAACACCTTAATGAGTTTGTTTATAAAACGAACTTATTTATGAAACCTATTTTCTCTCAAGCGAAAAAAGAGAAAAAACGTATTGTGTTAGCAGAAGGGGAAGAAAACCGCGTACTACATGCAACACAAGAGCTAGTAACATTAGGGTTAGCCACACCAATCTTAATTGGTCGTCCTAGTGTGATTGAAATGCGTATTCAGAAATTGGGTTTACATATTAAAGCTGGTAAAGACTTTGAAGTGGTGAATAATGAAAATGATCCACGTTTCAAAGAGTACTGGCAAGAATATCACCAAATCATGAAACGTCGTGGTGTATCACAAGAGCAAGCTCGCCGTGCAATGATTGGTAATCCAACACTGATTGGTGCCATTATGGTTCGCCGAGGCGAAGCGGATGGCCTGATTTGCGGTACAGTAGGTAGCTATTCTGAACATTTTGAAGTCTATAAAAATGTGTTCGGCTTACGTGAAGGAATGGAAACGGCTGGCGCAATGAACGCACTGTTATTGCCAAGTGGTAACACTTTTATTACAGATACTTACGTTAATGAAGATCCAACCGCAGAACAACTAGCCGATATAACGATTATGGCTGCTGATACTATCCGTCGATTTGGTAGTGAACCAAAAGCAGCGCTAGTTTCTCGTTCGAGCTTCGGTTCATTCGATAGCCCATCTTCAATCAAACTCAGAAAAGCATTAGAGATAATCAAACAACGCGCACCTGAATTAGAAATTGACGGTGAAATGCACGCAGATGCGGCATTAGTAGAGTCTATTCGCCGTGATGTGATGCCTGATAGCCCATTAAAAGGCTCCGCAAACCTGTTAGTTATGCCAACAATGGAAGCTGCACGTATTAGCTATAACTTATTACGTGTAACTAGCTCTGATGGTGTAACAGTAGGGCCAGTATTAATGGGTGTTGCTAAACCTGCTCACATTTTGACACCAATTGCGTCAGTACGTCGTATCGTGAATATGGTGGCATTAGCTGTTGTTGAAGCTCAGGCACAATCTCAAAACTAATTTTACTAATTAGATAGTTACATCTATAAAGCGCCTTTTATCAGGCGCTTTTTTTGTGTCCTTAAAATAGTCATAAAAGCATTAAATGCAAATTAATATAAGAATGATATTGATAATTATTAGTAATGGCATTAACCTATTTGTCCAATTAAAATAAGTATATATAACTAATGGGATGATTATGTTTTTCTCAATATCAAAAAGGATCTTACTACTAGTTTCATTAATTAGTCTTTCAGCATGTCATGTAATAGAAAAACAACCTGCATCACCCGTAGATCTGGCAATTATTCAGTCGGCAAATATCATTGATACTCAGACTGGGCAATCCATCACGGCAGAAACACTGTTAACACGATTGGCAAGTCAATCACGTGTGATTATTGGTGAAAAACATGACAATGCTTATCATCATGATATTGAATATTGGTTGATGACAGAGTTGCCTAAAAAACGACCACAAGGCTCAGTTTTACTTGAGATGCTAACACCAAGCCAGCAATCATTAGTTGATAATACAAAGAAACGTTATTCAGGCTCTGAATACTTACGTGATGAGCGATTAATGGCTGCATTAAAATGGAATTCAGGCTGGCCTTGGAAATGGTATGGCAATATTGTTAAAGCAGGACTAAGCGCCGATTATCCTTTATTAGCCGCCAATATTGATCGCAGTGAAATATCTAGTGCGTATAAAAATCCTCCTATTATTGATGGTGTGCATTCAATTGATACATCCGTTCGCCAACTTATTCAAAAAACAATCGAGCTTTCTCATGGTGGTGAGCTTGATAAAATACAAGCAGAAAAAATGACTGTTATCCAGCAATTGCGTGATCGTGCAATGGCTAAAAGTTTATTAGATGCTCCGACACCTGCACTTTTAATTGCGGGATCTTTTCATGCTACAAAAGTAATGGGCGTACCTTTACATGTTGCTGATTTAGCACCGAATGAAAACGTGACTGTTGTGATAATGGCGGAAGAGGGAAGTGATGTTACTTCAGTTCATGCCGATTATCTTTGGACAACACCTGTCGCATTACCTTAATTTATTGATAACACGAATATGTTTATTTCTTCTTGTATGGATCAAATGCCAAAATTTCAGCTTTTTAGTTCTAAAGCCTTAATTTTGGCTATCGGTGTACATGCTGTTTTTGTTATGGCTTATTTTTATTTAAATAAAGAGAATAAGATATTTATACAAGAGCCCGAATTAGCTGTAATGATGAGCTTAAGTGAAAATGTACAAGCGCTCAGTGATGAAAAACAGGTTGTAGGAGTTGATCAACAACTGGCGGTGGCAAGCCAAAAAAAGGTAGAGCAAGATGTTGCTGAAAAACAGCCCGATCTGATTGTGAATGAAAATGCGGATATTTTACTCGAAAAACCGAAAAAAAGAGTCAATGTAGAGCAAACTGCTAAAGTAACTCCTGTTACCTCTCCTGTAAAACCTGCACCGATTATGAGTGAAAATGTGTCTAGCCAATCAGCACCTTCAAGCAGTCGCTCCGCGGCGAAACAGCAATCTAATGATGTTAGTGCAAATTATGACAGCGATTCAGATAGTTCAGAAAACGCATTAGCATTATGGCAAGCTAAAACAAAAGGGCATCTTAATCGCTATAAAGCCTATCCTGAAGAAGCAAAAAGCAAAGGTAGAACCGGTATTTCTAAAGTACGCTTTATTGTTGATGAACAAGGTTATGTCATATCGAGTGAACTAATTCTCAGTAGTGGCGTGCGCTCTTTAGATAGAGAAGCACAAAGAGTACTCAAACGCGCAGAGCCCTTACCTATACCGCCGATAGAGTTATTGTCGAAAGGTAAAATAATGGTTGAAATGCCAATTGAGTTTTCTACACTAACGTTCTAACGACAGGTTAAAAGGAAATAAAACGTTATGTTAATCGCAACAAAAAAACGGATGACGTTGAAATTAACGAGTGCGATCATGGCATTGTTAATTTCAGCAACACCTGCATTGGCTCAAAATCAGAAGGACTCCCTAGTGATGCCACCAAAAGCGAATAAAGTACCTCATGTGATGACAGATCATGGAGATACGCGCACCGATAATTATTATTGGCTACGAGATGATTCACGCAAAGATCCTAAAGTGCTTGATTATCTGAATGTCGAAAATGCTTATACCGAGTCTGTAATGAAAGAAGGTAAGGCATTAGAAGAAACACTCTTCAATGAGATGGTTAGCCGTATGGCTCAAAACGATGAGTCAGTACCTTATATTTATAATGGCTATACTTATCGTACTATTTATCAAGAAGGTAAAGATTTCCCTATTTATCAGCGTAAGCCTGTTAATAGTGAAGGTGAGTGGGAAGTCCTTGTTGATGGAAACGAACGTGCGAAAGGGCATGAATTCTATCAATTAGGTGATCTGACTATCAGCCCAGATAACAAACGCATTGCTATTGCAGAAGATAAAGAAGGGCGTAGAAACTACAATGTTGCCTATAAAGATTTGTCAGATAACACATGGAAAGAGAATGTATTAACCAATATCTCAGCAAACTTAGTATGGGCAAATGATAGCAAAACACTCTTTTATGTTGATAAAGATCCGCAAACGCTACTGCCTTATCAAATCTATCGCCATCAATATGACACTGATCGTAAACAAGACATCAAAATCTTCGAAGAAAACGACGATCGTTTTTATACCTGGATGGGTAAAAGTAAATCTGAAGATTACATTCTGGTCTCTATTGAAAGTTCAACTACTTCAGAGTCTCGCTTAATTGACGCTAATGCCCCAGAAAAACCAATGGTTATCTTCTCTGCACGTCAAGAAGGGCGCGAATATGATATCGACCATTTTAATGGTGAATTTTATATTCGCTCGAATCATGAGAGTGAATTGTTTGGTCTTTATAAAACATCATCCATTGATAAACCTTGGGAAACCGTCATTGCACCACAAAAAAATGTCGATTTAGAAGGTTTTGATCTCTTTAATCGCTGGTTAGTGGTTGAAGAAAGAAAGCAAGGCCTAGTGTCATTGCGTCAAATTGATTGGAAAACAGGTCAATCAACCAATGTCACATTTGACGATCCTGTTTATATGGCATGGTTAGGGTTTAATCCTCAAGCAGATAGTGAAGAGCTTCGCTTTGGTTATACATCCATGACAACACCATCTTCAACTTATCAATGGAATATGCAAACACATCAAAAGCAACTGCTTAAACAGCAAGAAGTGAAAGGCTTTGAACGTGATTTGTATGAAAGTGAGCGCATTTGGGTAAAAGCACAAGATGGTGTTGAAGTTCCCGTATCATTAGTTTATCGAAAAGACTTATTTAAGAAAGGTGAAAATCCTATCTTAATTTATGGTTATGGCTCTTACGGTAGTAGCATTGATCCATCATTTAGCTCACCTCGTTTAAGTTTGTTAGATAGAGGTTTTGTCTATGCGATTGTGCATGTGCGTGGTGGTGGTGAATTAGGTAAACGCTGGTATAACCAAGGTAAAATGGAACATAAAGTTAATACTTTTACTGACTTTATTGATGCCACTAAATACCTAATTGCTGGTGGTTACGGAGCACCTAAACATGTTTACGCTATGGGTGGCAGTGCTGGTGGTTTATTAATGGGCGCTGTTGTGAATATGGCGCCAGAATTATACCGTGGTGTTGTATCTCAAGTCCCATTTGTTGATGTTGTGACAACAATGCTAGATGCTTCAATTCCATTAACGACAGGGGAATATGAAGAGTGGGGAAATCCTGCCGATAAAGACGTTTATTTCCGCTTAAAATCATATAGCCCATACGATAATGTCGTTGCTAAGGCTTATCCTCATCTATTAGTCACTACAGGATTACATGATTCACAAGTACAATATTGGGAACCAGCAAAGTGGGTTGCTAAATTACGTGAATTAAAAACAGATAATAATCTATTATTACTTGATATTAATATGAGTGCGGGACACGGCGGTAAATCAGGACGTTTTAATCGCTTACGCGATACTGCAAAAGAATATGCCTTTATTTTGATGTTAGAACAACCTGAAGTCTATTTTAAAGCGCAAAATATAAAATAGAATAATCTGTAATAATAAATAAGTTTAATAAAATTAGCCTGTCTCTCTTTAAGGGAGACAGTGCTATTATTTAAAGCAAATATAACAATAATAATATTTTTTGATTTAATTACTTTATATAAAGCAACGTGAGCCTATTTAAATAAAAATAAAGAATAGGTTTATTATGAAATTTAAAAGGAAAATACTTAGCACTCTTATTTTATTTTCGGGTGTTAATCATCTTGTCATCGCATCTGAAGCGGATAAAGCGGTTCAATTTAGTAGCTTAAAAGTTTCATCAGCACAAAAAGAAACACCAGAACAAAAAGCATTGGGAAAACCAGGTGCTTATAGTTCTATTGGTGAAATTAATAATCTAGAGTCTGTTGAACAAGCATTACGATCAACACCTGGGGCTTACACTCAAATGGATGTAAGTCAACCCGGTGTGAGTGTTAATATTCGCGGGCTTAGCGGTTTTGGGCGCGTTAATATGATGGTAGATGGTGTTACGCAAACGATGTATAGCACATCACCTAGTCAATATGCTCATGGCGCACAACCTTACAATCAATTTAATACCATGATTGATCCGAATTTTATTATTAAAATCGATATTTCTCGTGGTCAACAAGATGGTGAAAATAGTATTAATGCACTAGCAGGAAGTGCTAATTTTAAAACCATTGGTGTTGAAGATGTTTTATTTGAAAACCACTCTTGGGGTGTAAGAAGTAAAGCTGCTGGTGGTACGAATGGCTTAGGTTATAACGGCATGGTCGCGGTGGCAGGACAACGTTCATTATTTAATGATAATGGTACAGTTGGTGCGATGTTTGCGTTAAGTGGACATAAAATAGAGTCTTCTTATAAAAATGGTGCTGGTTTTAATAGTGAAGAATTTTCGACAAGCAAAGAGTTTAATCAAAGACCACACTCAGAACTCACTAAAATAAATATAAAACCAAATGATTCTCATGAATTAGAATTAAGTGGTCGTTTTTATAACAACAATTTTAATCGTCGAAAAATAGATGCTAAAGATTATTATGCGAAATATCGCTATACACCGTTAAATGATTTATTTGATAGTGAAATTCTGCTTAGCCACAGCCAAGCATCACAAAAATTTGAGGGTGATTCTCTTGTGAGTTTGCGAGAAGCAAATGCTAAAAATATATCAGACTCACTAGTGGCGAAAAATACCAGTCGCTTTAATTACGGTGAAATGGATATGGCATTAACACTTGGCTCTAAATTAATGTCAACAGAATACAAACGTAGTGTTATCGCCCCCTCCACTGATCCGTGGCAATCACAAAATATGGTTGAAAATAATGTGTTTGCACCACAAGGAAAAAATGATTTAACTAGCTTCTTTTCACAAATGAAATTTGAATACGATATTTATACTCTCGACCTAAATTTAAATTATGTGGATTACAATATAAAAGGGTATAAACCAGCGTGTGCTGCTCGTGATGCATGTTTCCCTGAAGGTGAAATGAATGTAAATCGTCATGATAGAAATTGGGATCCTGGGGTGTTATTTTCCGCTGAAATTATTTCTGAATTTCAGCCCTTTGTAAGTTATGCTCATACAATGAGAGCGCCCACCTCACAAGAGATCTTTTTTGCCAATGAAGGTGGGGCTTCAATGAATCCATATTTAAAGAGTGAAAAGGCTGATACATTCCAGCTTGGGTTTAATAGTTACCGTCCAGATTTAATTATCGAAGGTGATAGTTTTCGATTTAAAGGATTATGGTATTACACAAAGGTCAAAAATTATATTTCTAGTGAATCTTTTATCGTGTGTAAAGGAGGGATCCGTTGTAGAGTTGATGATACATTAACATTGGATGATTACGCCAATATGGAAAATGACGGTAATATTAATCTTCATACTAACAGTATCGATCCTGTGGTTTTACGTGGATATGAGTTACAAGCTAATTATGATGCAGAGGTATTTTACGCTAATCTGTCTTATAGTGATCAACGCACATCACAACCCACATCAATTGCTAGTTTAGATTTTGGACAAACACCTGCTTCTGAGCTTCCTAAATATTATGCCACTATAGATACAGGTATTCGTCTCTTTGATGACCGGTCATTAGAACTAGGTACTGTGATACAAATCACAGGAAAATCACGTAAATCTTCACCTGAAGGTGTTGATTTTGATACGGGTAAAGTCCCTATGGTGCAACAAGATAATATCCCAACGGTTATTGATCTTTATAGTAATTACAAAATTAATAAAAATATTTCTTTGAAGTTTGCTGTGCATAATTTAATGAATAAAAACTATTCTAATGCGCTTGATAGAAGTAATTCAGCACCAATAATGCAAGAGCCAGGAAGTAATACTCAAACTGCTCGAGGTCGAAGCTATTTATTTGCAGGAGAAGTCCGTTTTTAATGTAACGTAATAATTATCTTAAAGTATAAATAATAAAAAACGGCATCAATATTATTCTGATGCCGTTTTCCTTTTGTATCTATATTGATCTAAGCCATTTGATATGGCTAATCCTCATTTTTAGAGGCGGTCTTACGTTTAGCTCTTATCTTTTGTGTTTTAACCACTTCACTGGTGATCCAACCATCTTCAACACGCGTTTTTAGCGGATCACCCACTTTTACCTGTTTGGTATTTTTCAGCACTTCTCCAGACTCTGTTTCGCTAATACTGTAACCGCGAGAAAGTGTTGCGAGAGGACTCACACTTTCTAAACGAGAACAGCTAATAGCGAATTGTTCACGTTGACGAGATAACTGTTGTGAAATACTTTCTCGCATACGGTAAATCAACTGTTGTTGTTGGCGAAGTAATGCTTGAATTTGGGAACTAGGCTCTTGGTAATTAAGGCGTTTTTGTAGTTGTGTTTGTTGATGTTGTTTGGCTTGCAATAGTCGCTGAAAACTAGAAACTAAACGCTGTTGTGTTGAAGCCAATACATTTTGCTGACGAGCAAGACGTAAATGAGGATGTTGTTGCTGTAATCGATGATGAAGCTGTGTTATTGCACGTAATTTTTTCGCTAAGTAGTAATCCATTGCCATTTCAAGGCGTTGTTGTTGTGATTGTAATTGGCGCAATAGCTCAAGCTTGTTACGGCTGATTAGTTCTGCTGCTGCAGAAGGAGTTGGTGCTCTAAGGTCGGCAATAAAATCAGCTATGGTTACATCAGTTTCATGACCAACAGCACTTACAATCGGAATTTCGCTGGCAAAAATAGCACGAGCAACACGTTCATCATTAAATGCCCAGAGATCTTCTAACGAGCCACCGCCACGACCAACAATTAAAACATCACACTCTTTACGACGGTTAGCAAGTTCGATGGCATGAACAATCTGCATAGGCGCTTCAGCACCTTGAACCGCAGTTGGATAGATAAGAACAGGTAAAGAGGGATCACGACGACGAAGAATATTTAAAATGTCGTGCAGTGCTGCTCCTGTTGATGAAGTGATAACACCAATTTGTTGAGCAGGTGATGGCAGGGGTTTTTTATGAATAGCATCAAATAAACCTTCAGCACTGAGTTTTTGTTTTAATAGCTCAAATTGTTGTTGTAAAAGTCCGTCGCCAGCAGGTTGCATACTTTCAACAATCAATTGGTAATCACCTCTTGGCTCATACAATGTAATTGTTGCGCGCACTAAGACTTGCTGTCCATGTTGAGGGCGAAAAGTAACTTTAGTATTTTGCCCACGAAACATCGCCGCTCTAATTTGGGCATTAGTATCTTTTAACGTAAAATACCAGTGACCAGAAGAGGGTTGAGTAAAATTGGAAATTTCAGCGCTGATCCAAATGCGACCCATTTCCATTTCTAATAACTGGCGAACGGTCTTATTTAGACGGCTAACAGTAAAAATATTATTGTTTATCGGTAGTGTCATGTGAGCCAGATCAAATTTTAAAACAAAGACTTAATTGATTGATACTACCTAAGTTAGTGGCAGGATCAATAAAAATTTTGAAAAAAAGCTAGAAGCAACCGATTACGGTGTGTATAATTCCGCGGCAATATTTTCTATTTCCTAAAAGCCGCCTTGGTGAGATATTGCTATGTTACGAATTAAAAAAGAAGCACTTACATTTGATGATGTTTTGTTAGTTCCTGCACACTCCACTGTTCTTCCTAATACTGCCGACTTGTCCACTCAACTGACTGAAACAATCCGCCTAAATGTTCCTATGCTTTCTGCTGCAATGGATACTGTGACTGAAGCGCCTTTAGCTATCGCATTAGCTCAAGAAGGTGGAATTGGTTTTATCCACAAAAACATGTCTATCGAACGCCAAGCTGAAGAAGTTCGTCGTGTGAAAAAACATGAAAGTGGTGTTGTCACTGATCCTATCACCGTAACACCAGAAACTTCTTTACGTGAAGTTCAAGCAATGACTGAACGCAATGGCTTTGCGGGTTACCCAGTTGTGACCAATGACAACGAATTAGTGGGTATTATTACTGGTCGTGATGTTCGTTTTGTTACTGATTTAGACCAACCTGTTACAGCAGTAATGACACCAAAAGAGCGCTTAGTGACTGTACAAGAAGGTGAAGCACGAGATGTTGTCATGCAAAGAATGCATGAAAAACGTGTAGAGAAAGCCTTAGTGGTTGATAACAACTTCCACCTGAAAGGAATGATCACTGTAAAAGACTTCAAGAAAGCAGAACGTAAACCAAATGCTTGTAAAGACGAACACGGTCGTTTACGTGTTGGTGCTGCTGTTGGTGCGGGTGCCGGTAACGAAGAGCGTGTTGCTGCATTAGTTGCTGCAGGCGTTGACGTTTTACTTATTGACTCATCTCACGGTCACTCTGAAGGTGTCTTACAGCGTATTCGTGATACTCGTGCATTATATCCAAATCTACCTATTATTGGTGGCAACGTTGCAACCGCAGAAGGTGCATTAGCACTAGCAGATGCTGGTGTGAGCGCGGTTAAAGTAGGTATTGGCCCAGGCTCAATTTGTACAACACGTATCGTAACCGGTGTGGGTGTACCACAAATTACTGCTATTGCAGATGCTGTTGATGCTCTGAAAGATCGCAACATTCCTGTTATTGCAGACGGCGGTATTCGTTTCTCTGGCGATATCGCAAAAGCATTAGCAGCAGGTGCAGCTTGCGTTATGGTTGGTTCAATGTTTGCAGGTACTGAAGAATCTCCTGGCGAGATCGAACTGTTCCAAGGCCGTTCTTATAAATCTTATCGAGGCATGGGTTCATTAGGTGCGATGTCTAAAGGTTCATCAGATCGTTACTTCCAAACTGATAATGCAGCAGACAAATTAGTACCAGAAGGTATCGAAGGTCGTGTTGCTTATAAAGGTTTATTGAAAACTATCGTTCATCAACAAATGGGTGGTTTACGCTCATGCATGGGCTTAACAGGCTGCGCAACAATTAAAGATTTGAATACCAAAGCTGAATTTGTTCGTATCAGTGGTGCGGGTATTCAAGAAAGCCATGTCCATGATGTGACCATCACAAAAGAATCTCCTAACTATCGCTTAGGTATGTAATTTATTCCGAGAAAGGCTTGTTTTAGTTATTACTTTGTTTTGATTATAAATTAGCAAGCCTTTCAACTTTATGACTTTATCTGTTTTGGAATTCACCACAAATGACAGCAAATATCCATAATCATCGCATTCTTATCCTTGATTTCGGTTCACAGTATACGCAGCTTATTGCTCGTCGTATTCGTGAAATCGGCGTTTATTGTGAACTCTGGGCATGGGATGTTACAGAAGAACAAATTCGTGAATTTAATCCTAATGGTATTATTCTGTCTGGTGGCCCTGAAAGTACTACTGAAGACAACAGCCCTCGCGCACCAGAATACGTATTCAATGCAGGCGTTCCTGTATTAGGAATTTGTTATGGTATGCAAACGATGTCGATGCAATTAGGTGGCGACGTCGAAGTTTCTGGTGAGCGTGAATTCGGTTATTCACAAGTTGAAATTCGTGAAACTTGCGCACTGTTCCGTGATATTCAAGATTCTGTTAGTGAAGATGGTAAACCATTATTAGATGTATGGATGAGCCACGGTGACAAAGTTACTGCTATTCCATCAGATTTTGTAACAGTAGCGAGCACAGAAACTTGCCCATTTGCTATCATGGCGAATGAAGAAAAACGTTTTTATGGTGTTCAATTCCACCCTGAAGTTACACATACCCATCAAGGTTTAGCGATTTTAAAACGTTTTGTTTTAGATATCTGTGGTTGTGATGCGCTGTGGACTTCTGCCGCAATTATTGAAGACACGGTTGCTCGTTTAAAAGAGCAAATTGGTGATGATCACGTTATTTTAGCGTTATCAGGCGGAGTTGACTCATCAGTAACTGCATTATTGTTAAACCGTGCGATTGGTAAACGTTTAACATGTGTATTTGTTGATAACGGCTTATTGCGTCTGAATGAAGCAGAACAAGTCATGGAAATGTTTAAAGGTAAATTTGACCTAAATATTATCCATGTTGAAGCGGAAGAGCGTTTCTTAACTGCGTTAAAAGGCGAGAATGATCCTGAGAAAAAACGCAAAATTATTGGTCATACATTCATTGAAATCTTTGATGAAGAAGCTGTTAAACAGCCACAAGTTAAATGGTTAGCACAAGGCACTATCTATCCTGATGTGATTGAGTCTGCTGCATCTGCAACAGGTAAAGCTCATGTAATTAAATCGCACCATAACGTGGGTGGCTTACCAGAAGATATGAAGCTGGGCTTAGTTGAGCCATTAAAAGAGCTGTTTAAAGATGAAGTGCGTAAGATTGGTTTAGAGTTAGGCTTACCATACAACATGCTTTATCGTCACCCATTCCCGGGCCCAGGTTTAGGGGTTCGCGTATTAGGTGAGATCAAAAAAGAGTACTGTGATTTATTACGTCGTGCTGATGCTATCTTTATCGAAGAACTGCATAAAGCTGATTTATATAACAAAGTAAGCCAAGCATTTACCGTGTTCTTACCTGTGCGTTCAGTGGGTGTTATGGGCGACGGTCGTAAATATGATTGGGTTGTTTCATTACGTGCAGTTGAAACTGTGGACTTTATGACAGCGCATTGGGCACATTTACCATATGACTTCTTAGGTCGCGTTTCTAACCGTATTATCAATGAAGTGGGCGGAATTTCCCGCGTTGTTTATGATATCAGTGGTAAACCACCTGCAACGATTGAGTGGGAATAAAATACCGTTTATCAGCAATAGTTGATAAAGGTTAAAAAACCAATAGCCATCAGTAAGTTACTGATGGCTTTTTTGTTTTCTATGGTTAGTAATGGTTGACAAGAACCGAAAAAAATGACGGTATATGTGACGGTATCAAAAAATAAATTATAAAATTAAGACACTGATACCGTCATAAATTTGCTGTCATTTGACGGTATCAGTATTGAGGTTATAGCATGCTGACCGATACAAAACTAAGAAGTTTAAAGCCACAAGACAAGCTTTATAAAGTGTCTGATCGAGATGGTTTATACGTTGCAGTGACAAAAAATGGTGTTATTTCATTTAGATATGATTATCGTTTTAATGGAAGGAGAGAAACGGTTACTTTTGGTCGATACAGTGCTGACGGTATCACGCTTGCAGAAGCAAGAGCTGAATTAATTGAAGCAAAAAGGCTACTAAACGCAGGTATATCGCCAGCTTCAAAGAAGCGTGACGGTATTGAGAGTAAAAAAATAGGGACGGTATTCAAAGACTATACCGTCAATTTTCTTAATGATGCCCAATATGCTGACTCTACAAGGGCCATGAAAGAAGCGATTATTAAAAAAGAAATTTATCCCGTATTCGGCAAGCTTCAACTAGAAGAGATCACCACGCCACGGCTTAGAGCATTGTGTGAAAAGATAAAAGATAGGGGCGCAAAAGCGACTGCATTACAAGTGCGTGAGATTGTTGGCTCTGTTTTTACTTATGCCATAGATAGAGGTTATGAAATTAGTAACCCAGCAGATGCAATAAAGGCATCTTCGATAGGGACTTTTCAAGCGCGCGAAAGGGCAATGTCACCGAAAGAAATCGGTATCTTATTTCGTGAACTAGAAAACTATAGTTGTTATCCAACCTTAAAATTGGCCGTTAAATTTGTCTTGCTAACATTAGTCAGAAAGTCTGAGTTTATTCACGCTACATGGGATGAAATAGACTTTAAAAATAGGCAATGGGTGATCCCTAAAGGGCGAATGAAGGGGAGAAAAGAGCATGTTATTTATCTCTCTGACCAAGCAATGGATATCCTCACCGGTATGAAAGTCTGCGCGATGGGAAGCAATTACTTAATGCCTGGTCGATATGATATTAAAAAGCCACTTTCTAATGCTGCATTAAATAATGTGATTGATGGCACCGTAAAACGTATCAATGAAAAAGGTATTGAGTTCGAACTGGTTACTGTTCACGATTTACGACGCACAGCCAGTACGCTATTGCACGAGGCAGGTTATAACTCAGATTGGATAGAGAAATGTTTAGCACACGTTCAAAATGGCGTTAGAGCTGTTTACAACAAGGCTGAATATGCTGAACAGCGTAGGAAGATGTTACAAGAGTGGGCTGACATGGTGGATGAATGGATAAAAGAGAAAGATTAACGCTTTGTCATTCTTCGCCAAGTGTTTTATAAGCAAGTAGTGACGATAGGTAAAGCACACCAACAACAGGCCAGATTGTGGAGTAAAACAGTCTGGCCACAATATCTTTTATATTGTCGCTTTCGTGTTTAGACTCTGAAAACAGATACCCAGCAAGCCATAAGTACACGGCTAATAATGTGAGTAAAATAATCATTAACCGTTTTTCCTTTTGTACTGAGCATGATCATCACCACACTTTTTAGAACAGTAAGCGCTATTCTCTGTTACAGGTTCTTCACGACACCAGATACAAAACCCTGTTAAGCTTTTGGCTGGTGGCTCTCTATTTGCTAATGCGGTGTTGATTTGTAGATCCGTTAAATCATTAGCATCATCTGCGATATCAGGCATATTTATTCCTTATAAATAAAATGAGAATTGATAAGTTCGATACTGTTGTTAGGACATTGATTGCCCCATGCATCCCAACCTTGTGACATGTCACGAGCGAATAGCTCAATGCGACTTACATCACCGTACAACTGTTCAAGGCGGTTTTTTACTTCCCACGGTTTTTCGCTATGCTCACCTAAAGAACTAAATACGATTTGTTTAACGCTAGCACTAATGCGTTGTAATCCATTGCCTCGAGTAGCGATTAAAACATCTTCACTATTGGCTCTGGTGTAGTTACCCCCATTCATTTTTGTTTCAGTATCTAATAGTTCAAACAGGTCGTGATAATCAAATAACTCACTGTTTTGAATAGCCTTATCAATTCGTTGCCATGCTAAATGGTTAAACTTAACCCATGTAAAAGCTTTCATTGTGCGGACTTTAAAGCCCCACGCTTCGGCTAATTTAATAGCCTCGAGTACAAAATTACCTGTATACCACATGGCAAGAACTGCATTATCAGATGTAATAGAATGAATAGGGAGATGGGTTAAATTGAAGAGGGAAGTTGTTGGATAATGATTTTTAGCAGCACCGTTTGAAACTTTATTTTTGTAATCCCACGGAGGATCACAATAGATAAGGTCGTATTTCTTATGGCTCATATTTCTCCTTATTTTAGGTATAAAAAACCCTGCTTTAGCAGGGTGGTTTATTACTAGATTAATATTATTTTTAATGCGTCATTCAGATTGGTAAATAAGCTGTTCTGAATATTTAAATCATGCTCAAGCTTTGCACCATGAAATAAATTATTTCTTATTCTGTAAAGAACTATAAGTATAATTTTAATTTTTGATACTAAACTAGTATCGCCTTCATCAATTTCTGCTACTATTTTTGAGTAAAGCTCAATAGCTTTTTTTCGCCCACTCATTAAAACTTGATGTTTTTCATCATTACTATATCTATCTCTAAGGAAGTTATATATTTTATCAATATTTTCTGATTCTTTATCCTTTTTGGCGACATAATTAGCTATGTAATCTATTCTATCTAAGGTGAAATCTCCGCCTGCTAATTTCATCTCCATCACACTAAATAGAAAGTAAAATTCAGTAATGAATTTCAACATCTCAATATCTACATCTTGACCAAGATTACTGTTGATTAATTCTTTTATTGAATGGAAAAATGCATCATCATTTTGGTTTAAATTCGTCATTTTTTGTACGCCGGTTATTAATTGTTAATACATTATAACAATTAAATCTATTCGTCTCATTATATTCATTCCTCTTCATTGCATCCCTGAGAGTTAAATTAAGCGGTCCGTAGCTTTTCGATTTCTGGATATTGTTCGCGAATGATTTTCAGATATTGAGGTTGATTTTTTTCTCCTTCCATACCTTTATCAAACCAAGCTTGCAGGTCATAGGCATTGCCATTGCTATCTTTTAAATCTTCAAAAATATCAACCTCAGGCCACATCTCCATAGCTCCAAACAACCACTCTTTAGCAAGGCTGACATTATCTTTTTCAAGCGAATAACACGCAATTAATATTGTGTTTGCTAATCTTGCTAAGTACCAAGACATAACCAGCTCACTAGCAGCGTTATTCTGTAATTTTTCAATCTCTTCTTTTAGTTTATCTGTCATATCTATCTCCTGTTGCATCCTTGCACTGAGTCTGTTTATTAAATAGGTAAATCCAACTGGCAATTAAAGGCTTCACAAGACTCGCTACAAGAACCGGATTTATATCCGCCAGAACCTTTAACTACATTAGCGATTTCATCTCTTGTGTGATCCTTGAATAAAGCAATTATCCCTTCCAGTGAATTATTTCCTCTAAACATAATTTGGCTTGATTGCTGCTCTCGATTAACTTCTCTGACATCTCCATTAATCACATCAATAAATTGCTTCGCTAGAATGGGCTCATCTCTTGCGGCTAAAGCAATTTTATTTACACTTTTCTTGATACAGAAAACGCAGTTCCCGAGGTGCTCAGGAATGTTTAAATTGAAAGGTTGCTTTGACCACCAGTGATTAATGTCATCCTTTTCAAAATCACTGATATCAGCTAGATAATTAATGCCATCCTTTGGCTTTAATCTGTTTTGTTCATCTGCTCGTATTCCAATCCATGTCGTATACTCATCAAAGTTATCTTTGCAGTATTTAGTGACTGGATTGAATTTCATTTCTCTGGTGCAGAACGCACCGGCTGGATAGGGTAGTCCGTATTTTTTAACTATGGCTTTCCATGGCTCAAGATCGTGCTTGATTTCACTGACGGGTATTACTTCGTAGCTATTTCCTTGCCCGAGTTCTGGGTTAACTACGACACGTAAACAGGTTAAGTTAATACCCCAATGTGATACGACATTTTTAATAAATTCGTATGTTTTTGGATGTTCTGCTCCTGTGTCCATGTAAATATATCTAACATCCAAATCTTCCTTGATTCGCCTTTGTTCCATCAGATGCACGAGATAAGCCGATGTTCTGCCGCCAGAAAAACTGACAACATGAATCATGGTTATATCCTTTGGTTAAACCGGTGTTAGGCATTACTCACAAACTGACCTGCTTCATTACGCTTACGTTCGGTGTAACACTTAGGTGTCTCTCTTGATTGAGAACGTTTTTTCAACCACTCATCAACTTCTTCTGCTTCCCAAGCAACACAGCGCACAGATAAGTACATACGCTTTGGAAAATCGCCTTTCTTCTCTAAGGTGCGAATAGTTGAGCGAGAAAGCCCTGTTCGCTTTAAAACATCAGGCATACGAATAGGGTTGATAGGTAATTTGATATTCATATTTAAACTCCTGCGGAGCGATACAGCTCCGCATTAAATAGGATCACTGGTATTCAGGGCGCATATCATCAAGCGTGATAGAGAAAGATTCGTATAACTCATCACCTAGTTTTCTTTTGCTTGATTTAAGTAGCTTGTCTACTTTTTCAAATGCTTCTGTGGCTTCTGGTGAGCCAGATTCAGGAAGTGAGTTGATAGAAGCTTCTAGGGCGTTACGTGCATCAATGCGGTGGTATGCCTGTACTGCTTTATTTTTTAATTCAGTAAACAGGTTGATCCCCATTTCATTTTTTAAGTTCTCAATTTCTGCGCGAATATTTTTAGCTTCTTCGACAGTTTGAACATCATCAATAGCTAATCTAAAGGCGTCAGCATTGAACTTAGGTATAAACTCGCCTTGAGCTTCTTTTACGGGTTCAGCATTGATTGGCTGTTGTTGAGTGGTGATTTCATCAATGCTTACACGTTCTTTCGGTGGGGTGATGTCTTTAATTGGTCTATCTTCAAGTTCTTCTGGCGTATACACACCTAGGATAACTTCGGGGCAATAAAGGCGTGCCCAATATTTAACAGCGAGATACGCTAACTGCTGTTTTGGGTTTGTTGACCAGAGAGGGGAATTGCGAGTAACAACACTAGATAGGTAAATTTTCTCTCCCCACGTAATTTCACTTTCACCGCGAAGAATTGCCCCTACACGTATCCATAAACCATGCTCATCTGCATCAGTCCAATCACGAACACGAAATGAATAGTCTTTGCCGTTTCGTTGTTTGGTAAGCTCTTTGCTTTTGGTTAGTTTTTCCCAACCGGTTTCACTATATTCATAATGAAAGCGCCCTTGAATAGCCGTTGAGCTTGATACTAAGGCGTTTACTAATTGCGCTTCATATCCAAGAACGCCATTAACGGTATAGGTTTTCTGAGCTACAACAAATGGGTTCATATCCCATTGCATCGCCTGCATAACAATCGCTAAACAGTCTGAAGCATTATCGCGCAAATGTTCGGGTACCGTAATTTTCCCTTTAGCCATTATTTTTGAAAACTCAATTAGGCTACTTAACTTATCTGGGTTGAATACTGCTAAGTTGTTACTCTGATCAATAGTGGCTACTTCTGACATAATATTTACTCCAAGCTTACGCCTGATTGTTCAAGCGCGGTTTTATTAAGCGACTTCATTTTGCAGTTCTTCTAACTTTTTCTGCTCAAAGTCAGTGATACCGATTGTGAGAGTGGTGGTGATAGGCGCTGGCCAATATCCTGTATCCATAGCTTCACGGATATCACGCAGTGTCTTTTTGTACTCTGCACGACCTAATTCAAGTAATTCAGGAGAGGCTTCGACGATAGCAACCCAGTGGTAATGCTCGTCTTTGTTAACGAATATCCAGAAGAACTGGTCAAGCATTGCCACATCACAATACATAGCTGCACTGATGTGATAATCGCGATTAATGATTTCTCTGCGGATCATGGCTTCAATGGCATCTTGTTTAAATCGACCAAGTGCTACTGATTTGAGGTCAAAGCCTAATCGGTTATTTTCTGTTTGAATTTCGATATCAGGACGAACACGAATTTCAAGACCGGTATCTTCATCAATGCCGTAGTAACTTACTTCTGATACGCGGTTAGGGTGGTTTAATGAACTGGATGCTTCTTTGTGGTTCATAACTGCGTGGCGCATGTTATTTGCCATTTCATAGTCAACGGTTTGAACATGAATTTTTGAATTATCACTAAGCCACTGGCTAATGATTTCATCTTCAAATACAGCATCAGGGTTAACTTCTTTAATGACCTGCATGAGATCATCTTTTTTGACGGGTTTTCTAAGTGGCTCAGGTTTATTTGTTTCTGCCAAATATAATTCAGGATTGATGTGGTGGTATATCTGCTCAAGTAATGCATCTGTATTACCTGAAGTTTTCAATGGTGTTGGCAAAGTATCGTTATAGGCTTTGATACAGGCTTTCATTGCTGCACCTGTGAATTTTCCATCTTCAGGGATGGTTTTAAATTCATCGGGCAACTGCATGTATATCTGACCTAGATCTTCGGCTTTTCCGCTGGTGGAAAGTTGCGGTGTCAGAGTGGCATTATGTTCTTCAATAATTGCTTTTAACTCATCTTGTGAGAGCTTTTTAGGCAACTTATTATTGTATTCGTCAATCCATGACTTCATTGTTTCCGTTGTTGTAAAGGCACCTTCTGGAATAATTGGCTTAACACTGAATTCAGCATCAAACTTTTCAGGCTCCATTGTTAACGTGTGAAACGCACTACCTAAGTCGAAACAACGCTTATTTTCACGCTCAATGACTTTTGTTACATGGCGTAACTCGTAATACATTAAACTAATACGAGCATCTTTTAGCATCGAACTACTGATGCCGTTTGAACTGTGATACACCTCGTTAGGAATATTGGGATAACGACCAGGTTCAAAATAAGCAGGTTGGTCATTTTCTTCCTTTGGAATATCTTCCGTTTCCTTCAGTTGACCGTTTTGGTTATCTTTACTGGCGTTAAAAATCACCTCTTCCTGAGGTGCTTCCTTTTTTTCTACCTCATTTGAGGTGGTTTTTGGATTTATTAATGAGTTAAAGTGATTAACTCTATGACGAACGCTACGCATATCAGGGTTATCAATAAATGACATAATAGCGTTAACGATTTGCTCTTCACTGAGTTCACTGCTGATATTATGAACCAATGAAAGTGCAAGTAGCGTGATATTAATAAAGTGGTCATATTGCTTAAACTCTTCTTTTTCAATATCACCATTGATATGAGCTGTTAGCATATCTACTTGTTCGCTATCAGTAATATCTTGGTTAAGTAAAAGAGCTTTTGCAATCAACACATTTAAGTGCTTAGTGTCTGACATTTTGTTTACCTACTAATTGTTCTGTTTGTAATGCGAGCTTTCTTACATAAGCCCACTCAATACCGGCTTTAAAATTGTCAAATGACTGTGACTCATTTAAGCCTGATAAGGTAAATACATGCTTACCGTCTTTGATATAAAAGATCATGACTAATCACCAAATTGGTTATGTCTGAGCGCATTAAAAAATCAGTCTCTTTTATCCATATTGTTAAAGAGCAAATTAACCGTATTGGTTAACTTATGCTTTTAATCATAACCATAAATTAACCATTGTCAACCATGAAAAACAAACAAATCACCAATATGGTTATGTTTGTTTTTATCACTATGAAATTTAATGATTTATTAAGAGTAAAAAGAAGCCAGTATATGACTTCTTTTTAATGGAAAGGGTTAGTCGTGGGAGATAGGCTGGTTTTTATTAATGATAAATTCAATGAAGTTTTCAATAGCAGCTTGTTCGCTGGCGGGAAGTTTTGAATAGGCTCTTCTATCATAGTTAATAGTGCCTTTATCATTTTTAGGGATCAGTAATTCATAGGCTTGGCGACCCATTGCTTTTGCAATGGCATCAATGCTTTCAGCGGTGGCACTGGCTTCACAATTAATAATGCGGTTAACTGTTGATTGTGCAAGCCCTGAATCGACAGAAAGCTTAACTCTTGATTTTATTCCATCATTTAGCATGAATGTTGTGATGTTATCTGAGAGTATCTTGCCAATTTCAGTCGGAATATATTCTTCTTTTTCTGACTCCGCATGACCTTCTTTTAAATGGTCTACATCCATCCAATATTTGCTAATTCTAGTCACATATTCAATTTTACGTGACATTGGATCGGTGAGTTCACGATGGCTTTTTAAATCTTTTGGTGATAGGTAACGGGAGATCATACTTGGTGCTACGCCTAACGCATCAGCCAATAATTTTTGTTTGCCGTTGTAGTAGCGTTCAATAATATAAATCAGGTTATCTTTTCTAATTTCAGCAATGCTTTTCATTTCTCCAAGTCCTTTGGTGTCTATTCTTTATACAAATTTGATTAAGTTATGATGTATTAAACAAACAAATAACCCTTTTGGTAAAGTACCTAAACGGTTACTATTATTTATTGGTTAATCAAATTGGTGAAATTATGGAAGTTTTCGACTTTAAAAAATTTTGGAACGGCTTAACGATTAAGCAAAGAGAAGCATTCTCTCAAAGAACGGGGTATAGCAAGTTGTATCTATCACATCAGCTACGCTATGCAAAACGTAAGCCTTCACTAAGTAAACTCAATAAGTTATATGATATTTGTATTGAGTTCGGTGCAGATACAACCAGAGAGCAATTAATCAATTTCTTTATTCAATAATAATTCAAAGGCTGTTTATAGATAAGGATCACTTCGGTGGTCCTTAATTTTTTATTAATAACCAATAAGTCTTTTTAGGTTGATCTATTTTAAAATAATGGATAGTATTTGCACATACACATAATTAAATGAGGTTGAAATGGAGATTATTAGTCGAAAAGAAGCTGCGTCAAAAGGGCTTGGGAAATTTTTCACAGGTAAAAAATGCAAGAACGGTCATGTTGCTGAACGTTACGTTTGTAACGGTGTTTGCGTTACATGTAATTATGAAAACTCAATTGGGTATAGAACAGCATTAAAACAATTGATTGAAAGCGCCCGTTGCTAGGGGGTGTCAAATGGCTAGTAGCTGGATCAAAGTTGAAGTTATAACACCAGATAAACCAGAGATTTATCAAATAGCAGAGATATTAAACATAGACCCTGATGCTGTGTTAGGAAAGCTAATTAGAGTTTGGTCTTGGGCTGATTTACAAACCTTAGATGGTAACGCAGGAAGCGTTACAAAAAGCGTAATAGATAGGATCACTTTCATTTCCGGCTTTGCTGATGCACTGATAACCGTGGGTTGGATGAAAAATGATAATGGTAAGTTAGTCTTACCTAATTTTGATAGGCATAACGGAGAATCATCGAAAAAACGGGCACTTACTAATAGGAGAGTGGCAGAGCACCGAGAAAAAAAGAAAAAGAAAGTAACGCAGTCACCGTTACAAAAAACGTTACCAGAGGAAGAGGAAGAGGAAGAAGTTTATAAAGATCCTCTCTCTAAGGGGAACGATGAAAATTATCAGCCAAACCATAATGCGAATAACGCTATTTTGAATAACCGAGTTCCATCAGGAGGATTTGGCGTATCTGAAAAATTTGTCATGTTTCATGGATGGGAGCCAGATCAGGACTTTACGAAAAAGGCAGCGTACTGGGGGGTAAGGCTCATGACACCAATGAAACCGCACGAGTTAGCAGAATTTGTTACGTACTGGAGTTCAGAGGGAAAAGCAAAAACACATGAACAATGGGAAATGGCATTAGCAAAAAGTATTAAATTTCAACGCTCAAAAAATAACGAGGTGAGAAATGGGACAAGTCAGAGCAATAAAACCAGTAACCAATTCGCTGGAAAATCAAAACCAATGCAAGAATTCTTACAGCACGTCAACGATAAATACGGACCCGATGCTGTTACCGCTTTGGTGGAAAATGATCGAGCTGTATGGGGACAAGTGGAGCAAGAAGAACGGGACGGAACCATCATTGATGTGGAAACGAGCACTGAGCGGATTGAATAGCGATCAATTTGATTTGATATTTAAATTCTGCATTGAACGTTGTAGCAATGGTAATCCGTGGCCACCAGAGTTATCTGATGTCATTTCAATGCTTTCTGACAAGTTGGTAGACGCTAATGCTTTTGGAATTCCATTTGATGAAATGCTTAGAGATTTCAATAAATACCTAGCCAGACGATGCAATTACCATAGTGCTGAGATGTACCCATTTAGGCACCCAGTGCAGTATTGGATCTTCACTGACCTTAGGCAAAAGGTATACGACCTTAGGTTGACAGAAGCGGAGGTTGAGAAGCGATTAAATAAAATGATCCGTATGTGGTCTGAGCGAGTGCAACGAGGAGAGGTAATACCTAAGCCTACGTTAAGACTTGAAGATAAAACCAGACCAAGGCCTGCATGGATGGATTTATTAGAAAATGCTGATAAACGTAAACATAAATCGGCATAAGGTTTATTGGATATCAAAATCCTTAGCGTAATAAACACTGGTGAGTTTTATTTGTTGTAGGTATGCGATTGGGTGTCTTAGTAGTGAAAACAGCGTATAGACGATTTGATAGCGTTTTAAGTAGGTATGAGTTTAATTAAAAACTCTGTTTTTTTATACTTGAAAACATAACCAAATTGGATATATTAATCATAGTGATTAATCTCTTAAGGGTTATCGTATATGAAATTTATGCAGGATTTTGTTGTTGAAATATTACATGACAAGAAAAAACCGTTATCAGTTAACGAAATAACCGAGATTGCCTCAGAGCTGGATGGTAAGAAAAATCGCTCAACGACCAATTATGCGTTGATCAAGTTGATTGAATGCGCCGTTGTTGAGCGCAGAGCGGTAGTCGGCATTGGTTATTTATACACTCTAGCGCCTGATTACATGGAGCGTCTACGTGATTTAGATATCAAAAAAGAAGCCTCTTTAATGACCAAGAAGCCAGTAAAACCTACGGATAAGCATGTTATCTGTCAGAAAGGCTCACTAACCTACGTCAGAAAGAGCTTACCGCCGTTACAGCATGGAAAGATTGCTGATATTCATAGCCGTATGAACGCAATGCTGGTGGCGGTACGCGCATGAAACAGCAAATTTATTATATCAACCCTGTACCAAAGCCACGTATGACACAGTGTGACGCATGGAAGAAAAGACCCGCTGTCGTTAAGTACCACGCTTTTTGTGACGAGATGAGAGCTAACCGTTTTACGTTACCTGAAAGCGGTGCTCACCTAACGTTTGTTATCCCTATGCCTAAATCATGGAGCAAGAAGAAACGCATTGAGATGAATGGTAAACCCCACCAGCAACGTCCTGATGTCGACAACCTGATTAAAGCCGTTATGGACGCCATCTTTGATGAAGATTGCAGGGTGTGGAATATCAGCGCGTCAAAGCTTTGGGGTGAGCAGGGAAAGATAGGGGTAACGTTACCTGAAAATACAGAAAATCATGAACTTATTACCATTCGTTAAGTTAGTGACTGAGTTAATTAATCGTTGAATGAGTTTGGGAAGAAATTATGAGCCAAGAAATTGATGCTATTAGGCTTATTCAACAAATCAAACAGTTGTGACATGTCACGCAAGGGCAAATGATGAAAATTAAAACCTCAAAACTAAAAGGATTAGCGCTTGATTGGGCGGTAGGTAAAGCTATTGGCGTTGATGTTCGTATTGGCAAAGAGTTTATTGTTGATGCTAATAACTGTGTATATAGCCCATCTAGCGACTGGTTAAAGTGTGGTGAGTTTATTGAGACTTACGCTATTGAACTGATCAATGAGATGTTGAGTAACGATTTCGGGCATTATCAAATTGCATGGTCTGCTATCTGTAATTACTTACAAGATGATTACTACGATGGCGATACACCTCAAGAGGCAATTTGTCGCGCTACTGTCGCTGTGGTGTTAGGTGGTGAAGTCGATGTGCCTGAGGAGCTAGTTAATGGCTAAATCACCTGCTGAACGTAAGGCACTACAACGTAAACGCCAAAAGGAACTTGGCGTAACAAAGATTGAATTACTGGTGGATAATCAAGAGCTGGAGATGTTACAGCGTAATTGTGTTCTGCGTATACCTGGTCGTGAACCGTATGATGTTGTTGAATACTTGCAGATGCTTATCCGTAAAGATGATGCAGAGTATAAGAGACAAGCTGAGGAGCTATCTAAGCGTAAGTGTGAGCGTTGTGGCGAACAGTTACCCGTTCAGCAATGCTGTTTATCAGGTGATACTAAATGCTGGGTAACAAAGGGCTGGCGTGAAATGATGTTGAAGGTAGAATGAGGAAAAAAGGAGATATATATGGATAAATTTATACCTATCACAACAGCTGTAGCTATATGGTTATTTTTAGTTAAAGAATGCTTTGAATGGGTAAGGAGAAGAAAAAATAAACGTAATGAACTTAGAGCTTTGAAAACGCTAATTTATGAAGAGGTTAAAGCAAATAGTAGACCTTTTAGGGATTTTATATTGTTTTATGAAAAGCTAAAAGACAATCAAGTTATTAGACTAAATATTCAAACATCGTTCAAAGATATTTTTATTAGCTATGATGATGAAGATATTGATAATAAGTGTTTTTTTATATCAAAACATTCATCAAAAATAATTGAAAAATATTTACTTGATATATCAAGAGTAGATCCAAAACTCACAAATTATATAATTGATTTAAGAATATGTATTGATCATTTTAATGAATTTATCGTAGTAGGTTTTGAGGGGTTCTTAGATAGTAATTTTAAAATTGATTTTGTAAAATCTTTCCTTATGAAAAATAAGCCAGTGATTGAAGAATATAGAAAATTATGTAATTCAGTGATGAGTTATTGTAATACTAAACAATCAAAACCTTATATGGTTTGAAGTTTATCTTTGTGATTGTCATAATAACCAAAGAGGTGATGATTATGACTATCAAAAGACCAAGAAAGAAACCAGCACGACAGCCAACGCCTATCAACGACAAGATGGAGCGTTTCTGTCAGGAATATATCAAATCCCCCGATAATCAAACTGATGCTGCAATCTCTGCTGGATATGCATCTGGCAGTGCTTGCAAGCGCGCATCACAACTAATGGCTGATCCCCGTATTCAAGAGCGTATTGCTCAACTTATGCAACAGCGCAATAAGCGCACCAAGATGAGTGCTGACAATGTACTCAGGCGTTTGGTTGATATGCTTGATGCGGATATTGCCGATATTCTCAATGAGAAAGGCGATATTAAACCAATATCTGAATGGTCACCTATTTGGCGTAAAAGTGTTGCTGCATTCGATATCATTGATATTGACGGTGATACACGCATTAAAAAAGTGAAGTTGCTGGATAAAATCAAGGTGCTTGAGTTGATTGGTAAGCACGTTGATATCAATGCCTTTAGAGACAGAGTACAGGTTGATGTAAATGTATCATTGGCTGATAAGTTGGCATCTGCTCGTAAACGTGCTCAGCAAGGGAGCGTTGAGTAATGTCAGAAGCTTTGCAGAAATCACCAGAAGAACAACTCATTGAAGATATCGCATCATTTACGCATGATCCATTAGGTTATGCGTATTACGCATTTCCTTGGGGTGAAGCTGGTGGAGAGCTTGAAGAATACAATGGTCCTCGTCAGTGGCAAGCCGAAGCATTAAATGAAATCGGTGAACATCTACGCAATCCAAAGACACGCCATCAGCCATTATTACTTGCTCGTGCTTCTGGTCATGGTATCGGCAAATCTGCATTTATTTCAATGATCATCAAGTGGGGTATGGATACCTGCGAAGATTGTAAGGTAGTCGTCACTGCCAACACCGAAAATCAGCTACGTACTAAAACGTGGCCAGAAATAGCGAAGTGGCAACGCCTATCACTAACTAATAATTGGTTTACTTGCACTAAGACAGCTATCTACTCAAACGATCCTAATCATGCTAATGCTTGGCGTGCTGATGCGGTACCGTGGTCAGAGAACAACACAGAGGCATTCGCAGGACTTCACAACAAAGGCAAGCGTATTATCCTCGTGTTTGATGAAGCGTCTAACATTGCCGATCTGGTATGGGAAGTGGCAGAAGGAGCGTTAACGGATGAAGGTACCGAAATCATTTGGATTGCATTTGGTAACCCAACCCGTAACACAGGGCGCTTTCGTGAGTGCTTTCGTAAGTTTAAACATCGTTGGAATACCAAGCAGATTGATAGCCGTACCGTTGAAGGTAGCAACAAAGAGCAGATTAAAAATTGGGAAGAGGATTACGGCGAAGATAGCGACTTCTTTAAAGTCCGTGTTCGTGGTGTGTTCCCATCAGCATCAGAACTACAGTTTATCCCAACAGGTTTAACTGATGAAGCCATGAAGCGCATTGTCACACAGGCAGAAGTTGCTCATGCTCCAGTAATTATTGGTGTTGACCCCGCCTATTCAGGTATTGATGATGCAGTCATTTATTTACGCCAAGGTTTATTCAGTAAGTGCTTGTGGACGGGCTTTAAAACAACTGATGATGTTGTTATGGCAAAGCGTATTGCTGACTTTGAAGATCAATACAAGGCTGACGCTGTGCATATCGACTTTGGATATGGTACTGGTATTCACTCTATTGGAACAAGTTGGGGGCGCGTATGGCGTTTAGTTAAGTTTGGTGGTGCATCAACAGATCCACAAATGCTAAACAAACGCGGTGAAATGTATAACAGCGTTAAGACATGGCTAAAAATTGGTGGGGCTATTGATGATCAGGAAACCGCAGATGATTTGTCATGTGGTGAATACAAAGTTCGTGTTATCGATAGCAAGATTGTACTAGAAGATAAAACAGAAATTAAAAAGCGTCTTGGTCGTTCACCGGGTAAAGGTGATGCGCTCGCGCTGACGTTCGCCTATCCAGTCACCAAAATAGATAGAAATTATTCCTCACCTCATTCTGGCGTTAATGTCAGCAATTCAGATTACGATCCATTCGCATAAAAAAAGCCCTCTGGAGTAGAGGGCAAACAGTCCTAAGGTAAAGCACGCTGTCGTGGTAACAATACCGAGAAAAAATGCAGTGGCATTGCATAACCAAAATGGTAGTTATAATTTTCAATATTGTCAAATAACATGTATTATTAATTTAATATGCAATATTGGTTAATTTAATATATGGGTGAATTATGTGCGGATTAGGCTCAACTCCAAAAATTACTACTCCTCCACCAGTTCAGGCAGCACCCCAAGAACAAGATGCGGCAGTAACGGGTAGTCGTGATGATGAAATGCGTCGTCGCCGTGCAGCCGCAGGTCGTAAGTCTACGTTACTAACAGGTGCGCAGGGTGCGACAAGTTCAGCATCCACCAGCGGTAAAACCTTACTTGGTCAATAAGAGGTGACTATGTCAACGCCATTGAAACAACAGCTACTGCAACAACTTAATCAGTTGGAAACAGAGCGTAGTTCATTTGAACCGCATTGGCGTGAATTGTCAGATTTCACTCGTCCTCGTAGTACGCGCTTTACTGCGTCTGATGTTAATCGAGGTGATCGCCGTAATAGTAAGATCATTGACCCTACGGCGTCTTTAGCTTCATCGGTACTTTCCAGTGGCATGATGTCAGGTATTACAAGTCCTGCTCGTCCTTGGTTTCGTTTAGCAACACCTGATCCTGACTTAATGGATTATGGTCCTGTAAAACTTTGGCTAGAAACCACTGAACAACGTATGAACGAAGTGTTCAATCGTTCTAACCTCTATCAGTCATTACCGTTGATGTATGGCGATTTAGGCACCTTTGGCACTGCTGCAATGGCCGTTGTTGAAGATAGCCAGCGTATTATCCGTACCGTTCATTTCCCTCTTGGCAGTTACTACATTGCGAATAGCCCAAGCCTGAGTGTTGATGTTTGTTATCGCAAATTTACGATGACCGTTCGCCAGTTGGTGATGGAGTTCGGGACTGATAGTGTCAGCGATACTGTTAAATCAATGTGGAATTCAAGTCAGTACAGCCAATGGGTTGAAGTGGTTCATGCCGTATATCCAAACCTTGAACGACAAACAGGAAAGTTAGAGGCGAAGCACAAGCCTTTTAAATCCGTTTATCTTGAAGTGGCGGGTGATAACGAGAAAGTGTTACATGAATCTGGCTATGATGAATTTCCTATTATGGCGCCACGTTGGGAAGTGAATGGTGAAGATGTTTACGGCTCATCTTGCCCCGGTATGTTGGCGCTAGGTGGCACTAAAGCACTTCAATTAATGCAAAAACGTAAAGCGCAGATGATTGATAAGCTGACCAATCCACCTTTACAAGTGCCTGCCTCATTAAAAAACCAACGGGTAAATACCATACCCGGTGGCATTAACTATCTTGATGAGGCCAATCCCACTAATAAAATTCAAACGATTTTTGATGTTCAACCCGTAGCATTGAAAGCACTACTTGAAGATGTTCAAGATACCCGTCAACTGATTGATACCGCTTACTTTGTTGATTTGTTCCGCATGATGCAAATGGTGAATACGCGCTCTATGCCGATTGAAGCCGTTGTTGAGATGCGAGAAGAGAAGCTATTGCAATTAGGGCCTGTTCTCCAGCGCCTTGATTCTGAGTTACTCGACAAACTGATTAATCGCACTTTCTCAATCTTGGTAAACAAAAATTTACTTCCCATTGCGCCTGATGAAATGCAGGGAATGGATCTAAAGGTTGAGTACATTTCTGTAATGGCTCAGGCGCAGAAAGCGATTGGCATTGGCAGTATCGAACGCTTTGCTGGCTTTGTTGGAAATCTGGCAAAAGTTAAGCCTGAAGCCCTTGATAAGCTTAATGCTGATGATGCCATTGATAATTATGCGTCTGCTATTGGTGTCTCTCCAACTATCGTTGCAACCAATGAGCAAGTACAAGCCATACGTCAACAACGACAAGCACAGCAACAACAAATGGCTCAGATGCAAATGGCTCAGTCCGCTATTGATGGTGCTAAAACGCTCAGTGATACCAATCTTGATAATGATAGTGCCTTGTCCGCTATGGCTGGTGGAGGTGCTCAATGACACATCCATTCGATGCGTATGAAGACGAGAGAATTGCTCGCACTGAATACGATATTCAACAAAAAAATAGGCAAGAGAAAGAAGAACAACAGCTAAAAGAGGTTATGTCCACAGAAGCTGGGCGTGCTGTTATTTGGCGTTTGATTTCTGACTCTGGCGTATTTCGTAGCTCTTTTTCTAACGATCCCTATGCAATGGCATTTAGAGAGGGCGAGCGTAACTATGGGTTAAAAGTTTTCAATAAATTACACCAAGTTTGCCCTGAGCTTTATGCGCAAATGGCAAATGAAGCAGCTACACCAAGCGTTTAACAACGGGAGAAACAGTCATGAACTTATGGCAGAAATTAATTATGCGTCGTTTGTATAACGAGCAACACAGCGAGGGATGTGAAGGCGGTGGCGGTACAGCAACGGAACCTACTCAGGAAACATCAGCAACAGATAAAAATGAGCCACCAGCAAACAGTGATGATCCTAATAAAAGCACTGAAAAAGAGAATGGTGAAGAGCAGGGCAAGCCGGCTGATAAGAAAAATGATGCCAATAAATCAGATGTAGGTGCGCCTGAAAAGTATGAATTTAAAGCACCAGAAGAAGGGCAAGAGCTTGATAAAGGTGCATTAGAAGTCTTTGAGCCGATTGCTCGTGAGCTGAATTTAAACAACGAACAAGCGCAAAAACTGGTTGATGTTTATGGCTCTAAAATCATGCCTGCTATTCAGAAACAAATCAATGATGGTTGGCAAAAGCAGACTGAGCAATGGGTTAAAACTGTTAAAGCAGATGAAGAATTAGGATCAAATGAGTCTATTGGTGCAGCACAAAAGGCATTAGATACCTATGGTTCTGATGATTTGAAATTGTATTTAACAGAAACAGGGTTAGGTAATCACCCAGAGATTATTCGGGCTTTTGCCAAGATAGGCAAAGCAATGTCAGAGGACGGTCTTGTCACTGGCAACAGTAACGGCAGTAAAAGTGCTGCTGATGTTTTATTTGGATAACAAAGAGGAAATAACATGCCTGCTTTAACTCTCGTTGATTGGGCTAAACGACAAGGCCCTGACAGCAAGCAAGCGAAGATCGTCGAATTGCTGAATCAGTCTAATGAAATTCTTGATGATATGGTTTTCGTTGAAGGTAACTTACCAACGGGTCACCGTACAACTGTTCGTACTGGTTTACCATCTGCAACATGGCGTTTGCTTAATTATGGTGTACCACCAAGCAAATCAACTACAGCTCAGGTTACTGATGCGATTGGTATGCTTGAAACCTATTCTGAGGTTGATAAAGATCTTGCTAATTTGAACGGACAAAAGAATGAATTTCTATTGTCTGAATCAATTGCATTCTTAGAGTCAATGAACCAGCAAATGGCTGAAACAGTTATTTATGGTGATGCTACGGTTCATCCTCAGCGCTTTACAGGTTTAGCCGCACGCTTTAACGACATGAAAGCAAAGAATGCAGTCAACATCATTGATGCTGGTGGTACTGGCAGTAACTTAACTTCTGTGTGGTTAGTCGTATGGGGTGAAAACACGGTTCACGGTATTTTCCCTAAAGGTTCTAAAGCAGGTTTAGAGCAAAATCATTTAGGTGAAGTTACTTTAGAAGATGAGAACAAAGGTAAATACCAAGGCTTTCGTACTCACTTCCAATGGAAAAATGGTATCTCAGTTCGTGACTGGCGCTATGTTGTCCGTATCGCCAATATTGATTTATCTAAAATTGGTAAAGATCCAGAAAAAGCGGACACACTCGATTTACCAGACTTGTTTATTCAAGCAATTGAGAAGATCCCTAACCTTTCTATGGGGCGTCCTGTTTTTTATTGTAACCAGCAAATTCGTAGCTGGATGCGTCGTCAAATTAAAAACAGCAAAAACGTCAATATTTCCATGGCAGAAGTTGCCGGTAAGAAAGTTGTTTCATTCGATGAAATTCCTGTTCGCCGTGTTGATGCCATCTTAACGACTGAAGATCAGGTGAAATAAGTTATTGCGGTATCGTTTAACGGCTCCGCTAACTTTCATTTATTTGGAGATAGTCAAAATGATTTTAGATAAAGAAACGCTTTTTTCACTGGATCAGGCGGTTACTGCATCTGCTGTAAGTAAGCAAATTATCGACTTAACGCCAGTGCATGGCGCATTTCGTGATATCGGTATTGGTGAGCCATTAGAGCTGTTTGCACAAGTGACTGAACAGGCTAAAGCATCAGGTGAAGCGACGGTTCAAATTAAGTTAGAAACCGCGACAGACGATAAATTCTCTGATGCTAAATCTATCTTTGAATCAGTGGCAATACCAATTGCTGATTTAAATGCAGGTAAACGTATTGTGGCGAAAGTACCTCAAGGCGTTCTGAAGTACCTGCGCCTGCAATATGTTGTTGCAGAAGGGCCATTAACGGCGGGTAAGTTCACTGCGGGTATTAACCTAACTGTTGATGCTCATCCTATTTACGATGCTGTAACTCAATAAGGTGTGACATGTCACGATATAAGGTTTTAAAAAAATCATTTATCGCTGGGCGTCTACTTGAAATCGGTGAAGAGGTTGAGTACGACGGTATAGCTGGCGATAACTTAGCGTTAATTGGTGGCGCTGATGCTCGACTTAATACTCATAGTGTGGCTGATGGGGCTGGTGATAATACTGGTGAAGGCATAAGTAATATTGCTGTAAGCGGTTCAGGTGTGGCGATTGATTCAAGCCTAGATGCGCTTCGTGAGCAATATACCCAGCTATTTGGTAAAGCACCTCATCACAATATGGGCGCAGATAAAATGCGCACCGCAATAGATGAAAAGCGGAAAGAACTTGGGGTTTAACCCCCGATGATAAAGGGGGCGAAAGCCCCTTTTTTATTTTCTACTTGAGCCGAGAGATATCCAATGAAACTAACCAATCTAAAAACCAGCACCGAAACTTATGAAAATGCCAAAGGTGAAAAAGAAACTCGTGAAGAATATCCATACGGGCTACGTATTTCACTTGAAAACGACACAATAGAAAAACTAGGCGTTTCTATTCCTGATGTTGGTGAAAGTATTGAGTTGTCTGCTGTTGCCAAAATACTGTCTAAATCCATTAATGAACGTGAAGGTAAGAAGTCAGTATATGTAGAGTTACAAATAACCGATCTGGCTTTAGGTGCAGGCGACACAAAATCAACGGCAGATGTTCTTTTTGATGGAGGTGAGTAATGGCCTCAGAAATTGAAATTTGCAATATTGCATTAAGTCGCATTGGTAATAGTCGTTCAATTAATAGTATGACTGAAGCCAGCAAAGAAGCCGTTCAATGCAATCTTCATTATGCGCAATGCCGTGATAGTGTGCTGGCCGATTTCCCTTGGAACTTTGCGACTAAAAAGGTGGCATTAGCTAATACAAATAATCCCCCACCTAATTGGGCGTATGCCTATCGCTATCCTAATGATTGTCTAAAAGCCATTGGCATTGTCGAACCTCATCAAAAGTACCGTAGACCAGATACAGCAATCCATTTTCATGTTGGTTCAGATAAAAACGGCACTGGTCGATTAATTTTTACTGATCATCCTAGTGCATGGCTTGAGTATGTTGCGCGTATTACTGACGTCAATATGTTTGATGCGTTATTTAAAGATGCCCTTGCATGGCGTTTAGCGGCTGAATTGGCTCGTCCATTGGCATCAAATGCGGGTATTGGTGGTGAGGCATTACAAATTTATCAAGGTGTTATTAAAAGTGCGGCCGCACATTCATTAAGTGAGTCAGCAGAGCCAACTGATTATATGGATGAATTCACACAAGCGAGGTTGTCATAATGCCATTTAGTCTTATTCAACCTAGTTTTTCAGGCGGTGAAATTGCACCAAGCTTATATGGGCGTGTTGATCTTGCGAAGTATTCAACTGCACTGCGCAAGTGCCATAACTTTATTGTTCGTCAATATGGTGGCGTTGAGAATAGACCAGGCACACGATTTATTGCTGAAACAAAGTATCAAAATAAGAAGTCTCGCCTTATTCCTTTTCAATTCAGCACCGTACAAACCTATGCGTTAGAGTTTGGTGATCGTTATATTCGCGTATTTAAAGATGGTGGGCAGGTTCTCTATGCTGATGGTGAACATAAAGGCGAAGTGTTTGAATTAGCGACACCTTATAAAGAAGCTGATTTGTTTGATTTGAAGTATACGCAATCAGCCGATGTTATGACGATTGTTCATACTGATTATCCACCAATGGAGTTACAGCGTTACGATCATGATGATTGGAAGTTAGTCTCCGTTGAAACCAAAAACGGCCCCTTTGAAGATATCAATACCGATAAGGCAATGAAAGTTTATGCCAGTGCAAGTACGGGGCAAATTACGTTAACGTCTACGCATGATATTTTTGGTACCGAGCAAATAGGCAAACAGTTCTATTTAGAGCAACGTGATATTGATGCGGTTCCGGTATGGGAGACAGATAAAACAACTAACCTCAATGATCAACGCCGTGCTGACAGTAATTACTATCGTGCCAATAGTGGCGGTAAAACAGGAACACTAAGACCGTCTCATACTGAAGGAATGAGCTGGGATGGTTGGGGGGGGGATACAGGGATCCAGTGGGAATATCTGCATAGTGGTTTTGGTATCGTAAAAATTGAAACTGTAAGTGAAGATGGAAAAACAGCCACAGGAAAGGTGATCTCTTATATTCCATCCAATGCCGTTGGTGAAGATAATGCAAGCCATAAATGGGCGCGTGCAGTGTGGAATGATGTTGATGGTTATCCAAGCACCGTTGTTTATTATCAACAACGTTTATTCTTTGCTGGCTCTCGTGCCTACCCACAAACGATATGGGCTAGTCGTAGCGGTGACTATAAAGACTTTGGGCGTAATAATCCTATTCAAGATGATGATCGCATCATCTACACGTATGCAGGTCGTCAAGTTAATGAAATTCGCCATTTGATTGATGTCGGTTCGCTGGTGGCATTGACCTCAGGCGGTGAATATCAAATAACAGGCGATCAGAACAAAGTGCTTACACCTTCCAGTTTTTCAATGTCATCACAAGGTGCTAACGGTTCAAGTGATTTGCCGCCAATCTCTGTTGCGAACATTGCGCTTTATATACAAGAGAAAGGTAGTGCCGTGCGTGATTTATCGTATTCCTTTGATGTCGATGGGTATCAAGGCACTGACTTAACTATGTTGGCAAATCACCTATTTCAACGTCACCGCATTGTTGATTGGTCATTTACTACGGTTCCATATTCTATTGCATGGTGCATACGTGACGATGGGTTAATGCTGGCTTTAACCTATTTAAGAGAACAACAAGTTTTTGCATGGGCACCACAATCGACAGAAGGGAAATTTGAGTCAACGTGTTCGATCAGTGAAGGCAATGAAGATTCAGCCTATTTTATTGTTCAGCGTACAGTAAACGGTAAACAGGTTCGGTATGTAGAGCGCTTGGCTAGCCGTTTATTTACTCGTACAGAAGATGCTTTCTTTGTGGATTCTGGCTTAAGTTATGACGGTAGAAATACTGATATATCAAAAACAGCAACTATCACTGGTGGAGCGGGTGAGTGGAACTATCAAGAAAACTATCAATTAGTGATTTCAGGCAATCCGGTCTTTAGTGCTTCTGATATTGGTAGTGCCGTCAATATTCCTTATTTTGAAGATAATGAGCACAAAGAGCTTCGCTGTAAGATTGTTCAATATATATCTGAAAATCAAGTGGTTATTTCTGCTAATCGCAATATTCCACCAGCATTACAAAATACGCCCACTACTGAATGGAGCATAGCCCGCTATCGCTTTGCTGGCTTAAATCATCTTGAAGGTAAGACAGTTAATATTCTTTCCGATGCTAATGTTTCACCGCAGGCCATTGTCATCAATGGTTCAGTGGAAATTGATACGCCATCATCCGTAGTACATATCGGATTACCTATTACCAGTGAATTAGAAACGCTTGATATCCATATCAATGGGCAAGAAACGTTACTTGATAAGAAGAAGCTTATTAAGGTTGCCAGCTTAATTGTAAATAGTAGTCGGGGGATTTGGGCTGGTACTGAAAAAGAACGGCTATATGAGTATCCTCAACGTCAATTCGAGTTTTACGACAATCCTGTTGATGATGCCACAGGCATTGTTGAAATTAATTTAGATGCAGATTGGAGCAAAAACGGACGTGTCTTTATTAGACAGGTTGATCCTTTACCGTTAGCGGTGCTCTCTGTTATTCCGCGTATTGATGCTGGTGGTTTCTAATATGAAAAAACATCATGTACAAATTATTCCTGCCACTCATGAACATATCGTTCGTTTATTACCACATGTAAGACAAGCTGATGTTGATGAGTTCTATGCTATGTCAATGCAAACACCTGAACAGGTATTACGACATGGCTTATCTGTTTCTACTAAAGTTTATGCCGGCATTATTAATGATGAGGTCGTGACTATTTTTGGTGTTGCTTCTGGCTCATTACTTACTGGTTTAGGTGTTCCTTGGTTGGTGGGAGCTGACTTATTAGAGCAACACCAGAAAACCTTTCTACGGCGCTGTAAACCCATTTTAAAACAGATGTTAGGGCAATACCCAACACTGATGAATTATGTCGATGAACGTAATCATATTGCTAAGGCTTGGCTCCATTGGTTGGGGTTTCAGATTGAAGAAGCAAAGCCAGCAGGTTTACTTCAGTTACCTTTCCATCGTTTTACATTGAGGGCTAAATAATGTGTGAACCAACAACATTAGCGGCAGCAGTAATTGGTACTTCTGCATTGCAAGCATACGGACAATATACCGATGGTAAATTTCAAGCATCAGTGGCCAATCAAAACGCCAAAATTAATGAAGATGCTGCGCTTGATGCAATTAATAAAGGCAACGCTCAGGCACAAGAACAGCGTAGACGTACTCGCCAATTAGCCGGCACACAGGCGGCAACAATGTCAGCCAGTGGCATTGATTTAAGTACTGCGGGTGCTTTAGATATTTTGGGTGATACTGCCGCAATGGGTGAGCTTGATGCGTTAACTATGGTTAATAACGCTTCTCGTGAAGCGTATGGCTATCGTATGCAAGCTGAAAATGATCGCCTTAATGCAAAAATGGCAAGACTCTCAGGCAATATGGGTGCAATGACAACGTTATTAACAGCACCTATTCAAGCTTATGGTGCGTATCAGTTGGCTGGTGGTACATGGAGTCCATTCGGTGGTGGTGGCTCAGGTGCTGCGAAAGCGGGTAAGACATTTGCTAAAGCACCAAAAGGATTTTAATCATGCCAAAGGTTCCTACATACGATAATAGAACGGTTATGCCTGAGCAGTTACCAAATAATGGGTTTTCTGTTCAATCATCACCTGATGCTTTTGGCGCTGGCTTTGGTCGTGTTGGTGAGCAATATGTCGGTTTATTTGCAGAAGCAAAACAAAGAGCCAACGTTGCACTGGCGCAAGATGCCGCATTACAGCTACGACAGAAAGCCAACGAACTGATGACCGAACCACAAAATGGATTACTTTCTCAACAAGGTAAAAATGCGATTGGCAAAGCGTCTGAGTATGAGCAGTCATTTCGTGATTATGCTGGTGAAATATCATCAACATTACCTGACGATATTGTGCGACAAAGCTTTATGCAACAAGCGCAAGAAATGGGTGTTCAGTTTGCATCACAAGCGAATCGTCATGAGATGGGGCAAATCAAAGCTTATGAACAAGATCAGTTTCAATCAACGTTAACATTAAATGCAGAGTCTGCCGCATCAATGTACGGTGATAATCAGGCTTATATTTCTGCACATAAACAAGTGTTTCAGCAAATAGAAGAGTTTGGATTATCACACGGTTGGGGTGAAGAGCAGATCCTCGCCAAGAAACAAGAATTCAAAGTAGCGACTGCACGTAAAGCGATTGAAAACCAACTCGGTTCTGACTATATGGGGTTCTTAGAACGAAATGGAGAGCCTTCAAGCCTTGGTGGTGCTACCAGAAATAATGCGTTCTATGGTGGTACTGTTGGTAAAGTTAAAGGAATGACCCAACAGGGTAATATTAATTTACTCAATAGACCAACAGTTAAAAACGAAGACGGCTCAATTAGTACAGTAAGAACGATTTCTATTGGTACCGATGATGGCGAAGTGCTAATACCTACCGTAAGTGACGATGGTAAGCTGTTATCTGATGATGAAGCCATTGCGTTATACGAGCAAACAGGTAAGCACTTAGGGATTTTTGATAACCCTGAAGATGCTACTGCTTACGCTGATAATCTGCATAAACAGCAAGAGAATATGTATACACCTAGTAACGGTGATACAAGAGGCGTTAGAAACAACAACCCGGGTAATATTCGTATATCTAGTAATAAATGGGTAGGGCAAACCGGTGATGATGGCGCATTCGCTAAGTTTGCCACACCTGAGCACGGCATTAGAGCATTAGGTAAAAATCTACTTTCTTATGCTCGACAAGGTTTCGTTACACCTGAGCAGGTTATTAATCGTTGGGCGCCACCAGAAGATAATAATGATACTCAGGCATACATTGAGTATGTATCTGATTACCTCGGTGTTGCACCTAATCAGCCATTAGATTTAACGAACTTAGATACCTTAACGCATTTATCGACAGCGATAATGTATAAAGAGAATGGGTGTAACCGTGTTAATTACACTGATGAGCAGATAGCAACAGGCATACAGTCAGCACTTGGTTTTGTTGAGTTACAAGCGACATCAGAAGCACCAAAACTATTAACTGGATCTGCCGCTTTCGATGCCTTAGATGAAGCTGACCAAGCAAAATATTTACGACAAGCAGAACAGCTACGTAAGCAAAAGCAAGGTGAGTTACAGCAACAATTCGGTACTCGTGTCGCTGACTCTTACGCAGCATGGGAAAGAGGACTTGATGCACCTAATGCGCCTACTCATGATGAATTAATCTCTGCGTTTGGCTATGACAAAGGTTCGGCTATGTCTGCTGATATGCAAGAAGCTAAGCGTTATGCTGGTTTTATGTTAGCAGCTAAAGAGATGTCGCCACAAGCACAGCAAGCTTTGTTATCTCAAATCAGACCACAATCGGGTGAAGCAAACTACGAAAGCAAAATTCAACGTTGGGAGAAATTTGGTAAGTTCGTTGAAGGTAATATCAAGGAACAAGATAAGCAGTTTGCTGCTAACCGATTACAACTTTCCATTCAAAATAATTTTCCGCTTGATCCTAATGATAAGAATAATCAGCAGGCAGCAGATGATTACTTTGAACAACATATTCAGCAGAGCTTTAATTTGCGTGATGATAATAGCTTAAATGCCGTTGCTGAACTTACTGCAAGAACAGGGATTATCCCATCACAAGTTAAATCTGTATTGAATATGGGGGCAACATCTAAAGATCCTGAAGTTGTTCTTCCTATCGCGAAAATGTATGGACAGATATTTGATAACAATCCTGCCTCAGCGACTGATATTCCATCAAGCACAATGGCGTATTACTCAAAAGTATATAGTTTAAGTCGTGCGGGTATGCCTGATGAAAAAGCGGTAGAAACTGCATTTAAGACGACATTTGAACAAGATGAACGCACTAAGCAAATGATCACTTCTCAAATCAGGGATAAAGGATATATCAAGGATAGAGATAAAGCGGCGCAATCTAATATCAATGATTTTTACCCTTGGTATAAACCATTTTCTTCACCAAGCGTTAGTAAGCCTGGTACTCAAAATGGCGCTTACTTACGTGACTATCAAACACTGTATGACGCTAACTTTGCTGAAACAGGCGGTGACGCAGAACTCGCCAAGAAAATGACTAACGCTCAAATTAAAAGAACGTGGGCGGTATCAAATATTAATGGTAGCGAAGAAGTTATGCGTTATGCACCAGAAGCTGTATACGGCATCAATGAATCGGGTGCTGGCAATTGGATCGCGGGTCAATGGGAAGAAGAGAAAAAGCAATTAATGTCTAAGTCATTTGGTGGCGCTTCTTCTGGCACTGAAATCGTTATTGTCTCTGATGCAGTGACACCAAGAGATTACAGCTACGGCATAATGATAAAACAAACCGGTAGTGATGATATCCCTATTTATCGTCCATACACGGGAGATAACGGCTTACCTATTCGCTTTAAACCAGAACAGTCATCATCACCAATGTATAAAGAGGTAATGGAAAAACGCCAGCAAAGTGTTAAGGAAGCACAAGAGAAAAGGGAACGAGAAGAAGCATTGGATAAATCGCGCTCAGAGTTTGATGAACGTCGTCAAAGTGTCCGTGAGCAATACAAAGAAGCTCACAATGAGCGAGTAAATAAATTCAATAATTATTTTTCTTGGGATAAAAACTGATGCCTATTTACGAACAACAACCTGATGATGTTTTATCTGCGGATATTAATGCTGTTCAGCAACCAGAACCTACTTACGGTGATAATGTTTCATCGTCTTGGTATGACCCTATTAATCCGCTTGATGATAGACGGCAAACCAAAGAATTACGTGATGCGGCGTTCCGTATCGATAACTCAGTGGGTAGTTTGATTGCTACTGCACCTTTTAATCAATTTGAAGATGTAGAAGGCTATAACCCATTTGAAGATGAATTGACGCTTTCAGGCTATGAAGACTATGCCGATGCCTTTATTCATTCAAACTCTCCTCAAGAAACCGCAGCAATAAAACAACGCATTGATCGTGAGAAAAACGACAGACAGCAATTAATGGATTCTGGCGGTGCCGGTATTGTGAGTAGTATAGCAATGGGGGTTATTGATCCAATTAATGTTGCTGCAATGATGATACCAGGTGGTGCAATAGTAAAAGGCGGTAGTGTTGGTGCAACCGCGGGTAAGTTTGCATTGGCAAATACCGCTGGTGGTGTAGCTTCTGAAATGGCATTACATAGTACCCAAGAAACACGAACATTAACTGAGAGTGCGATTAACGTTACGCTGGATGCCATGGTAGGCGGAACCTTAGGTTCAGCGGCGCAATTAGTTAGAAATCGAGGTGAGTTAATTAATAAAGTTAGAAATGACATTATTGAACCTCAGCCAAGTAATAATCCACCAGCCAATCAATCTGGTGATCGAAGCATTGGTGCTGCGGAAGTTGCTAATACCACACTTGAACAAGAGACACTAAAAGGACCCTCTTTTGTTAATAGAACAATGATGGTTAGCCCTGTTGGCCGTGTTGCTCAATCTCCCTCTAAAACAGCGCGTCAAATTAACCAACAACTCACAGAAAATAACTTTACCTTTGCTAAAAATGAAGAAGGTATTGCGACATTTACCGCTGTTGAAACAAAAGTGAGAGGTTATGAAACACTTGTTTATAAGCAAGTAGAATCAACGAAAGACCACTTTAAACAATATCGTCAATCTGGTGGCCGTGATATGAGCTATTACCAATTTAGTGAAGCTGTTGGTGATGCTATGCGCAATGGTGATACTCATGCGATACCACAAGTGGCAGAGGCGGCACGTTCTATTAGACCTATTGTCGAAGCAACCAAAGATAGAATGGTTGAATTAGGGATCTTACGTGAAGGTGTAAAGGTGACAACAGCACAAAGCTATTTCCCTCGTATTTATAAATTCGACAAAATTTTAAATGATCGTACTGAATTTAAGAAAATCATTGCTGACTGGTTAGAAGAGATTAATCAAACCTCAATAAATAAAGCCAAAGGTAGTCTTGATCGTGCTGAAATTGGTATTGATAAAGCACGTAATGCTTCACCACAAGCTGAACGTTTAGGGCTTGAAATTAAAGAGGCGGAGAGCTGGTCAGGTAAAAAATCTTTGTTGATGGATGATATTAATAAATATCAAAAAATCATTAATGAAAAGAATGCGGTAGAAGTTGAGTTAAATTCACTATCTAACCTTGCTAAGCTAAATAAAACACAAACAAGAAGACAAGCAACATTACAAAGAAAATTACAGCGTATTAATGATGCTGAGAATAAATTACCTGCATTACAACGTAGCGTTGATATTCTTGATAACCCCCGCAAGTTTAGGAATGAACATCGTCGTTTAACACGAACTGCGAATTCATTAACTCGTCATGACAGAATTAGACAATCCGCATTAAATCGCATGACACCTTTAGAGCGTGAAGAGTTAGATGCCGCAGCAGATGATATTGTTAATAAAATTATCGGTGCCCCGTCCGGTATTGTACCAAGTGAATTGATCCCTGATGGGTTAGTTAAACGTGCTGGTTTTACAAAAGATAGAACCCTAAACATTCCTGATGAACGCATTAAAGACTATCTCGAATTAGATGTTAACTATGTGATGGAAAACTATATTCGCCAAGTTGCGCCTGAAATTGAACTCACGGCTAAATTTGGTCGTGTTGATATGGATAATCAAATCAAAGCGATTACAGAGGAATACAATCAGCTTATTGCTGATGCAACCACACCTAAAGAACGTAGCCGATTAGAAGCGAGAAGAGAGGCTGATTTACGTGATATTCGTGCTATGCGTGACCGTCTATTAGGAACCTACGGAGCACCTAAAGATCCCTCTAGTTTTTTTGTTCGTGCTGGTCGTGTGGCTCGTCACGTTAACTTTTTACGTTTATTAGGTGGTATGACAATATCATCGTTACCTGATATGGCTCGTCCGATTATGCAACACGGTTTACGTAGTGCGTTAAAACCATTGGGTAAGATGCTAACTGATATTGGTGCTATGCGCATTGCTAAAGCTGATTTACGTGAAATGGGTATTGGTCTTGAATATGTATTATCCAGTCGTTCTAAGGTGATTGCTGACCTTAATGATCCATATAGCAGACGTAGTTATTTAGAACGTGGGTTACAGTGGTCATCACAGAAATTTGGCAACCTTACGTTGATGAATCAATACACCGATACTATGAAAATGTGGTCTGGTGTTATTACTCAATCTAAGGTACTTAGAGCAGCAAACACTTTAGATGCTGGTGGTTCGTTACGTAAACGAGAAATAAAGAAACTGGCTCATATTGGTATTGATGAATCAATGCTAAAGCGTATAGCAGAACAGTTTAAGCGACACGGTGAAGACTTAGACGGCATGTTAACAGGGCACAGCCATTTGTGGGATGATCGTGTTGTGCGTGAAACATTTCAGGCAGCAGTATTAAAAGATGTAAGAACTACTGTGATCACACCGGGTATTGGTGATACACCACTAATGATGAGCAGTGAACTAGGTAAGATAGTTATGCAGTTTAAAACCTTCTTCTTTGCTACTCACAATAGAGCGTTGGTCTCAGGCATACAATCTGGTGATGCATCATTCTATTATGGTGCATTGCTTCAGGTTGCACTTGGATCCCTAGTCTATGTTCTCAAGGCCAAAATGGCAGGACGAGATATTAATACCAAACCGGCTAACTTAGTAAAAGAGGGTTTAGACTGGTCAGGAATGATGGGCTGGTTAGGTGAGCCTAACAACGTATTGGAAAACCTTAGCGGTGGTACTTATGGTATGAGTGCTATGTTTGGTGGACCACCAGCATCACGTTATCAAAGCCGTAATGGGATTGGTGCATTGCTAGGTCCTACATTTGACCTTGGCGGTGATATTAAAAACATCACATCAGGTGTATTAAACGGTGAGTTTGATGATAGAGAAGTGCGATCTGTGCGCAAACTATTACCTTTCCAAAACTTGTTTTATTTGTCACCATTATTAAATCAGGTTGAGGAGCAGATGAAGTAATTTGTTTAATATATGGAGATTTGTCATGGCTAATAATGAAGAAGATAAATTTTTAAAGAAAGCTTATCCCACTATCTTAAAAAAATTAGTAGAACTTATACCAATCGGTAATATTGCTACTACGACTTTTGATCTAATCAATGAAGGAAAACGAGCGATAGATAATGATAAATTTCATAATTTTATCATGGGAATCCAAGAGTATGATGAAGGTGATATAGATCTTTCTAATGAGAGTTTTATTGCGTTAGTTAAAAGATTATATTTAGATGATGAAAGTAGTAAAACTGATATGTATGCAAGGCTAGCTGTTGAGCTTGCTAAAAGTAAATTAAATCCTCATGAAAAAATTTATTATATAAATATTTTATCAAATCTTACATATACAGATATCCAATTAGCAAAGAAATATATAGCATATGAATCAAATCATATTATTGGATTCAAAGATATTACAGAACAATTATTATCTATCACAAAAACGACCAGTGGTATTGAGTTAAAATCAATAAATAGTTTACTTTCTAATGGTCTTATTTATGAGGAAAATGAAACGGTTAAAGTTTATAAGGCATCAGATGAGTTAATTAAATTTACAAGTATGATTTTTAGCTTTGAAGAAATTAATTCAAATGAGTATGGAATACAATTTAAAGAACAATATGATGTGTTAATTATAAATCATGGAATATATAATGAAGGTCGAGGTGATTGGCTGATTAACGAGCTTCAAAAAATAAATATTTCTGCGAAAGTTATTGATAGTAAAGAAGTAGATAACTTTGAATATCATGGAAAATACTTTTTAAATCACATAGTATCAAAAACTGGGAATGAAGAGAAAATAATATTTGAATTATTTAATGGATATGAGAAATACAAAGAAAATAACTTTGGTATTATAAATCGTGTTAGTAGCATTAATATGAAATATGGTAATGTAAAAGATGAACATTTTAACATAGAAATTATAAAATTTCCTGAGGCGATAGCAAGTATAGTTGAATCTTTCAATAAATAAAATAGCACCGCTTAAGCGGTGCGTAGTTGTCATTTTTTCAATTCATTTAAAATACATTCCACTAATGGTATTATATTTTTATTGCCTCTCATCTTTTGAACTATAAAGTTTCTCATTGCAATAAGCTCTACAAGTGGAGCTGATACATCATGACCATCGCTTTCCATCTTTGTTAAAAGCGCTTCAAGACTTGATTTGGTAATTAACTTTTCAATCCCTTTATCGGTATTCACTACATCTGGATAGTTAGCTGGTGCAGGGTATTTATACTTCTTTTCCATGGCTAAAGTCCTCACTAATGAAAATAATTACGTAAACTATAATAATGTAAATGCATTAAAATATTTATCTAAATGGTTAATTTAATTTTCTATTTGATAACCATTATTGCAAATATGGATATATTTTGTAGTTAAAAGTATCATATCCTCATTAACACCAGAGGAGATGAGCAATGACGGTATCTACTGAACTAAGCCATGAAGAGTATGTAGGTAATGGCGTAACAACGGATTTTGATTTTCGTTTCCGTATCTTTGAAAGCAAACATTTGATTGTTGTGGTTGCTGACAGTGACGGCAATGAAACAACATTAAAGAATGGTACTGATTACACTATTGTTGGTGCAGGTTCCTATCATGGCGGTAAGGTGGTTTTAAATAAACCTTTAGCTCAAGGCTGGAAGATATTATTAGAACGTGATTTACCCGTTGTACAAGAAACTGACTTACGTAATCAGGGGAAATTCTTTGCAGAAGTACATGAAGATGCCTTTGATTATCTAACGATGTTAATTCAAAAAGCATTGGGTACTTTCTCGTTGAGTCTGCGTAAACCTACTTATTTATCGAACTATTACGATGCCAAAGGTAATCGTATTGCTAATTTGGCACTACCTAAGTTCGGCAGTGATAGTGCTAATAAAGACTACGTTGATAACAGTATTAAGGATATTGATAGTAAGACGTTGCGAGTCAAGGATAAACCTATTAATGCGTTACCAAACACTGAACAACGCGCCAATAAAATTTTAGCGTTTGATGATAATGGTCAGCCAATCACTGTTTTACCTGAGAGTGGATCGGCTTCTGATGTATTGATTGAATTGGAAAAACAAACTGGTTCATCTTTTATTGGTTATAAATATCCAACAAAAAATTCCACAAAAAGAACAGTAAATAAAAAACTCGATGATTCTGTATCCATTCTCGACTTTGGTGTTGTAGGTGATGGTGTGCATGATGATACCTATGCTCTAATGGAAGCATTAGAATATTGTTACGAAAATAAAGTAGGTATTAATGGTGTTTCCGGGTTAAGGAGTAAAATAACTGACACAATTTACCTACCATTATTTGAAGACCGAATGAAGTTGATTGATTTGGATTTTGGTGGATTAATTCTTTTGCCAACTGGTGATGTTGATGATGTGTTTATTTCCGGTAAAAAAGATAATGGTAGATGGGTATCATGCATGGATGATCCTGCTATGGCGCAAAATGTTAGCAATCTTTATGTAAGAAACTTAGTTATTAACAATGACAATGTAGATAATATAATTGGGAGAAGAGCATTCGGGTTTAAAGAACTGCATATTAATTGTAAGACAGATAACCTTGTTGCTAGAAACTTTGGTTTAGGTTTCGATTTTAACAATTGCTTTTATCTTCACTCTAATAACAATATTATTCTAAACTCAGAGCCATTATTATCTAAAGAATCTATTGGTCATAAGTATAGAAATGCTTGTAATTTGATGAAAATAGAGTCACCCATAGCGCTAAACACTAGGAATGGTTATTTCTTTGAGAATGGTGTAACAGGATTAGTTATGGATAAAGCTTCATTTGAAGCTCAGGGAGTATCAATAGTTTCAAAAGGTGAAATATTTGATATGACGGTAAAGGATAGTTATTTAGAAAATGTTGGCGATGAAAGAGACATCTGCTTTGACTTCCAATCATATTCACACATAACTTTTTCTAATAATTATATGTTACCTAGAAGGGCTAATCATCTATTTAAACACAAGCCGTTGCAACCAAGAAATATGATTGAAGTGCAGAGAAACAATCACATTATAGGTATTAAGCCAGAGAATTATTTTATAGATAAAGGGCTCTCATATAGTGTAATAGAACTTAAAAACACACAGGCTAGCTCTGACTTATCAAACACATTATATAGAATGTCTGAAATTGGTGATGGAGTGATTATTGATAAGAAAGTAATAAATATTAACGTTGGAGGAAGAATAACTCATCTTAGCAATGTAGTTAATGAATATATCCCAGGTAATTATAGTGGTAAGTATAACTCTGGATATACATATGGAACGTTACATGGACTATATAATTCAGTAAAAGATACACAATCTGGAACGTGTTCTTTTTGTACACAAATACTGTATTCTGAAATGCAATTACTATTACTAAACTTACGTATTGCAGATACAAATACAACTAGGGAGTATATTGGAACAATATGGGGTAGTACTTGTAGAAAACCAGATGGAACTATAGATTCAAGGGTTCAGGTTATTAATGATAATGGAAAGGTTTCTTTAGTTGTATCAGGGCTCACAGTGGGCAATTTCAATATTATTGGTGGAGAATTAAGGGTACTCTGAATCATCATACGTTGGTACTTAATGCTAATGCACAGTGATTATGATGTATTAATTTATTTTTCATATAACTTATTGCTGTGCAACATCTTTTAGATAACATCATGTATAATCTCGTGATATTTTTATTATGAATGGTTTGTAACTATATAAAATATATTATATATCAATGATATAGTTAAAATTGGGGCATACGTAATGTTATCTTATAGAAGAGAACTTGATGGTATTAGGGCATTAGCTGTATTTGCAGTAATACTTTATCATGCAAATTTTGAGTTGTTTGGTGTTAGTGTTTTCAAAGGTGGTTACTTAGGAGTAGATGTCTTTTTTGTGCTTTCAGGATATTTAATCACTAGCATTATAAGAGACAAACTCGAAAAAGGAAATTTTTCGATAGTCGATTTCTATTGGCGAAGAATTAAACGTATAGTTCCAGCGTTACTCGTTGTTTTAATATTCACATCAATTTGTGCATATTTTGTTCTAATACCAGACTCTTTAATTGCTTATGCGAAATCATTAAAATCGGCATTATATTTTGGCTCTAATTATTATTTCTTATCTGAAGATAGCTATATTGCTGAAGCAAGTATACATAAACCTTTACTTCATACGTGGAGCCTTGCAGTAGAATGGCAGTTTTATGTTTTGTTTCCAATTATTATTCTATTAATACATAAGTTTTTTAAAAGATACACATTAGGCATCCTAATTATCATGATGCTCGTATCTTTGCAGTATGCGAATATTATTGTTGGAGAAAAAGCTGATGAAGCATTCTATTTACTTCCTTCTAGAGCATGGGAGCTGTTTGCTGGTGGTATAGCTACATTTTATAACAGATCAAATCTTAATATGTTGAAAGATGGTACAATAGGTAGCTTAATTGCCAAAGCAATGCCAGTTTTTGGTTTGTTTTTGGTTATTCATAGTATGCTTTTTATTGGTCATGATAATCCCCATCCATCTTTTATAACTGCAATCCCTGTTATTGGGATATGTTTATTTATTATTTTTGCAAATAAAGGAGATATTGCAAATGATATATTCTCAACTAAGCCTATTGTATTTATAGGTTTAATTTCATACTCATTATATCTATGGCATCAGCCTGTTTTTGTTTTTTTTAGATTACTAAAGTCTGATGAAATAAATCACTCTCAATTAATTATTTTAATAACAATCGCAATATTATTATCTATAATAACTTATTATTTGATAGAGAATAAATTCAGGGTGAAGAAATTAAGTATTTTAAAAATAATAACACTTATATTAATGGCTTCGTTATTATTTACTTTTTACAAAGTAACAATAGAGACTAAAGGCTTTTCTGATAGATTTAGTGGAAAATTAAAAGAAGTAAATGAACGGTTCAGTGTATTAGAGTTTAGAAAATTAAAAGATGAAAGTAATTTAGGTAAGGGATATTTATCTAGTCAACAACAATCACTATGTAACAATAGAACCGTTGATACGGCTTGTGCTTTCGGTGATAAAAAATGGATTAATATTGGAGATAGTTTTGCAGGTCAGTTAGATCCTGAATTGAAAAAGGCATTAGATGAAAAAGGTCATGGATTTATTAGTATGACTTATGAGCAGTGTCCTTTTGTATCTCCTAATATTTGGTTTGGTAATGTCCCTGAATGTGCAGTTGTTAATGAGGATAGATTAAAATATTTTTCTAACTTACAAGAGAAAAAGAAAATTATAGTTGCAGCTAATTACTGGCAGTTTTCCTTACCTAAAAAAAGGATACCTGTAAGCAATTTATCATCATCCGTATTCCCAGAAAATGTTGATTTTGACAAAGAAATAGCGTGGAAAAGTTATGTTGATAACATTAAGTTTTTATTAAGTAAAGGCCATGATGTTTATGTTATCTATCCAATTCCTGTTCCTCATATTGATGTAAGAAATCAATTACTAGGACAATTAAATACTCCTATTTCTACATATAGAAAGGAATATTCGCCTAGTAAATTGTCATATCCAGACACAATCAGAACGACTAAAAAGTTAGATTCGATTTTACCAGATCACCCTAATCTACATAAAATCTATACAGATAAAATTTTCTGTGAGAATGAACAATGTTTAATTATTAATAGCGATGGTGCGATATATAGTGGTGGTGGTGGTCATTTAACTGATATTGGAGCAAAAATGGTTTTAAATAGCTTCTTATAGTACAAGTGTGAGTTTTCTCATTTTTGCATTTTTGGTTATCTAGTCGGTTGTGTAGTATCATGATTACTCATTAATTACTGGTACTACACTCATGCAAGAAGATGTCTACACAAAAGCTGGGATAGGCACAACTGCTTTTCTTGGTTACTTCGCAGGGCTTCCAGCAGAAGTTGTTATGGGTTCACTGTTGGGGGCCATCTTCTTTACCACTGCTGCTACTGAATATAGCTTTAAACGTAGATCACTATTGGCTTTTCTGAGTTTCGTTTGTGGTCTTATATTCTTTAGTCCTGCAGCAACTATCTTTATTTCTGTTACTGGCCTTTTCGGTGTGAAACCGGAGCAATACGAAATCGAACATATCGATGCAGTAGGTGCTTTTGTTTCCGCTTTGCTTGTGGTTAAGTTAAGCGTAAAAGCATACGGAAGGGCTGATATACCGAAACAAGGAGGGCAACAATGAAATGCGAAACATTGCTCACTATTGTTAATGCCATCATCTGTACCGCCATATTTCTGCGTGTGTTCTATTTTAAACGTGACGGCAGACAACACTGTAAAAAAGGTGGATGGTTAGCTTTCCTCATTCTTGCTTACTCTTCAAGCGTACCTATTCGCGCTTACTTCGATCCTAATTATCACGCTGATATCTACAACATCTTTGCCAATATCCTGATCTGCACAACGTTGTTGGTCAGTAAAGGCAATGTCATCAAGTTTATAAAGGGGTGAATATGTCAGTTTTTAAAAGCAATTATGTTAACACTGGCGTTAGAGGTATCAGAAATAATAATCCGGGCAACATTCGACATGGTTCTTCTAAATGGCAAGGTCTAGCAACAGTACAAAATGATGATAAATTTTGTACTTTTATCAATGTTTATTATGGTGTTCGGGCATTAATGAAATTGCTTCAAACTTATAGTAAGCAAAAAGGTAAGCCTAATGTTGGTTGTGACAAAATAGATACTGTTGAAGAAATCATAGAACGATGGGCGCCATCATCTGATAACAACCATACTGAAAATTATATTAAACGAGTTTGTAAGGATACTGGCTTTGAACGTCACGAATGCTTAAATCTATTTGATAAATCAACATCAATCAAAATGGCAAAAGCAATCATTTCTGTTGAAAATGCTCAACAACCTTATGTTGATGATGTTTTCGATAGAGCCTTTTCATTAATTTAATAATGGTGATGATTAATGAATAAAACTGTCATAGCGCTAATTGCTTTGGCTGTTTCCTTTACCGCTGGCTTTGTTGCTGGCGGTATTTATTTTGATAACCAAGCAATGAATAAACAGATTGCAGGTAATCAATTAGATGAAAAGGATGTGGCCACAAATATTGTTCTGCGTAAACAAGCAGACAATGAACAGCAGAATAGGTTGGAGATATATCATGACGCACAACAGCATGATACGATACGCACAGATGCTTTGCTTGATCGTGTTCTTAATCACTTTGACAGGGTGCAGCTCTCAACCGGTACCACGAAAACAGAAGTTGCAAGTACCGATAACACCAATACCTGCCGAATTGAGAAAGCCAAAGCCAGTGAACTTTCTCGACAACTACGAGAAACACTTGAACGATATGGGCGTGAAGCTCAACGTGCAGATGAAAATACCAGAACACTCAACCTTTGTATTTCAGAGCTGGAAGCAAAGGAAAAACTCCTCAATTCTTACCGATGAAAAAGTAGACAGATTTCATAATGACGGTATCGGTGACGGTGTTAGTGATATCTAATTAAAATATAATTTATATTTATCATGTAGTTAAGATGTTAGAATATAATTGAGTGGGAATAATCTAACGTCCGGCATTGTCCGGCACTAACTAGCAAAAAATGCCCTGTAGCCCGCGTCATTGCGGGCTTTTTTGTTATGGGCTTTAGCCAGTTTAAGTCGCGTCAGCGTCTTAAATATAAAACCACCCGCTATGCGGGTGGGTATTAAAGGTTATACCAAGAAAAACACCTTTCCGTTACGATATAGATGTTCAAGCTAATATTCGTAACTTAAATAAGGAAAGGTGTTTATGGGCATTAAAGCACAAAGCTCAGCACATACAAAGTGGCCGTGTAAATACCATATCGTCTTTTCGCCGAAATATAGACGGAAAGTGATTTTTAATAAAATTTGTTCAAGTATAGGTGAAATCCTTCGAGACCTTTGTAAATATAAAGGTGTGGAAATAATCGAAGGGCACCTTATGCCAGATCATGTTCATATGTTAGTGAGTATTCCACCGAAGATATGCGTATCAAGCTTCATGGGATATTTGAAAGATAAAAGTTCGTTGATGATCTTTGATAGACATGCCAATCTCAAATATAAATTTGGCAACAGAAAGTTTTGGGCGGAAGGGTTCTATGTCACAACAGTTGGACTCAATGAAGCCACAATTCAAAAGTATATCAGAGAGCAAGAAAAGTCGAATTTAATCTCGGATAAATTGAGCAATAAAGAATATGAAAACCCCTTCAAGGGGTAAGCCAAAGTAGCAAAGACACTGAGCTTGAACGAAGAGAAAG